>JAQUQD010000015.1 GCA_028716265.1 Bacteroidales bacterium
CGTTCAATGGATATACCGGTCTCTTTCACTTCCATCAATCCCTGGATCGTTCCTTCACTTTCTCGGAAACTTTTTAGAATCCATCTGTAAAGGGAGTAAGGCAATAAATGTAAGTATGGCAGATGGGAGAGGATCCTGCTCCGGCAGACCTGCTGATGGCCTCCGAAAGGATTGTACCACGGTGGGAAGGCAAAAAATACTTTCCCGCCGGGGATAAGAAATTGCTTTAAAAAATCCATAAACTGCTCCTGATCAATAATATGTTCAATCACGTCCCTCATGATGATCAAGTCAGCTTTTAATGCAGTATCCTGATTTTTATAGATATCCTCAGCGATCAGCCGGAGCCTGTTTTCATAATCCGGATTATCGAGAAACGTGTGAGCCAGTTCGATCTTGCGGGGTGAGATATCGATCCCGGTTACATGGCAGCCCATATCCAGGAAAGGTTTCAGGTTGCCTCCCTCCCCGCAGCCGATCTCGATAACGGACGTTTGTTCGTTGATGGCAAATACTTCCCGGATGAAAGGAATCACATATTTTGAAGTGGTATGGACCTGCTCCTGAAAATACTTCCGGCGGTTGGTGTGTCGCTCCTGCATACTGGATAATGGGAAAACGAAATTACAGTTTTATTATGAAGAATGAAGAATGAAAGATGAAGAATGGAAGATCAGGATCATCAATCTACATTTTAATTACATTTACGCAGTAAGATAATTTAACACGGATCACCCCATGTTCCTTCACCTCAAGCCAAACCGCGAACGATCCCTTCTCCGCCGGCATCCGTGGGTCTTTTCCGGGGCCGTTCAGAAAGTCGGAGGAGAGGCTGATCCGGGCCAAACTGTTGAGATCCTTTCAGGATCAGGAAAATGGCTGGCCAGGGGGGCTATCTCTCCCAGTTCACAGATCATCGGACGTATCTGGACATTTACCCAGGAGGAGGTGATTGATGAGGCTTTTTTTATGAGGAGGCTGCAAAAGTCATTATCCCTCAGGAAAATGATTTATGGAGATGATTTGCCCGATGCCTGCAGGCTGGTCTATGCTGAAAGCGATGGACTGCCCGGCCTGATCGTCGACAAATATGGTGATTTCCTGGTATGCCAGTTCCTGTCGGCAGGAGCTGAATACTGGAAAAAGAGTATCGTGCAGGTTCTGAATACCCTGATCCCGTGCCTGGGCATCTATGAGCGTTCGGATGCTGACGTCAGGACAAAGGAAGGCATGGAACAGCTTACCGGAGTGCTATCGGGCAAGGAGCCTCCTGACCATCTGTCCGTGAAGATTGACAATCTGTTTTATCCAATGGATGTGAAGAAAGGACATAAGACCGGCTTTTACCTGGATCAAACGGTCAACCGAAGCGTAGTGACTTCGCTCAGCAAGGATGCCGATGTTCTGAATTGCTTTTGCTATACAGGAAGCTTTACGGCGGCCGCGTTGCTGGGAGGGGCTGCTTCGGTCTGCAGTGTTGACACTTCCGCCGAGGCGCTGCAGCTGGCCAGGCAAACCCTTTCCGTCAATGATCTTGATGCATCCCGGGCAACCTTCATTGAGGATGACGTCTTTCACAGGCTCAGGACGTTTCGCGACGAAGGCCGGTCGTTTGACCTGGCTATTCTTGATCCTCCGAAATTTGCGGAATCACAGAGTCAGCTGGAGCGGGCCAGCAGGGGGTACAAGGATATTAACTTGCTGGCATTTAAATTATTACGATCGGGTGGCGTGCTCATTACATTCTCCTGTTCAGGACTGGTGACGCGGGAGCTGTTTAGTAAGATCGTGGCTGATGCAGCACTGGATGCCGGCAGGGAGGCCCGTATCCTTCAGTGGCTCACCCAGGCACCTGATCACCCGGTGATGCTCAGTTTCCCCGAGGGGATGTACCTGAAGGGTTTAGTTGTTAAGATATCTGATTAACGATTAACCGCCTGCCCCGATGAAAATCAGGGATATGATTTTGGATATTATTCATCGTACCCCTCCCAATCCCCATTTAGTCGCATCAGTTCCTCCAGCGCATTAAGTGCATCCTTCTCGTCCACATTTTTACGGACGATGGTTTTAGCCTTATACAGGGAGACCTTGCCCGGTCCGGCTCCCACATAGCCGTAATCAGCGTCAGCCATCTCTCCCGGGCCGTTGACAATGCATCCCATCACAGCGATCTTTATGTTTTTCAGATGGCCCATCCTTTCTTTTACCCGCTGAAGCGTTTCCTGAATATTGAAAAGCGTCCGCCCGCAGGAGGGGCAGGCGATGAATTCCGTCCGCGTGAACCGGCAACGGCTTCCCTGAAGAATGCCATAGGACAGGTGATTGATGGACTCAAGGGAGTGTCCCGGGGCATCTATCCAAATCCCGTCGCCCAGTCCGTCAATCAGCAGGGATCCGAAATCGATGGAGCTCCTGCCCAGCAGCTGATGTGGATCCATGCGGGGATAAGATATCTTTATGACCACCGGGGTCAGGCAGTGTCTGTCATTCAGTTTCCTGAACAGGGTCCGGAGTTCTGAATGGCATGTATCAAACTCGCTTTCAGCGACCAGGACTGCGTCGGGATTATGTTTAAGGGTGGTTAGCATTTCATCCGTCAGGCTAGACACCCTCACAGCGATGACCTGACCGGGTATGGATTCATCGGTTGCCACGACGGGAACCTTTGTTCCCCCGATCTCGCCAACCTGATGGGTTATTCGTCTCTGATAATCAATAATACTTCCGACTGCCGACTGCCGATCGCTGACTGCCGACCGCTGACCGCCGATTGCCGACTGAAGTATCATCCCAGCCACCGGTATCTCCATTTCCGGTTCTTCTGTCAGCGATACCCGGATTGTATCCCCGATCCCTTCCCTGAGCAACGTTCCGATGCCGATGGCCGATTTGATGCGCCCGTCTTCCCCTGCTCCCGCTTCGGTAACTCCCAGATGCACGGGATAATCCATCCCTTCCTCCAGCATGCGCTGTACCAGCAACCGGCTGGAATAGACCATCATCCGGGTATTGCTGGATTTCATGGAAATGACGATGTTGTCGAAATTTTCCCCGAGGCAGATTCTGGCGAATTCGAGTGCTGATTCCACCATTCCTTCGGGGGTATCACCGTACCGGGCCAGGACCCATTCAGAAAGTGAACCATGGTTGCTTCCGATCCTCAGGGCAGTGCCATGATCCTTACACAGGGTGATCAGGGGCATCAGCTGTTCTCTTATCCTTTGCCGTACCGTTTCGGTCGAAGCATCAGGCTGTATCTTTTCTCCCGAAAGGTAATTTCCCGGGTTGATCCTTACCTTTTCAGCGATACGTGCAGCAGTCTCTGCCACGGCAGGATTGAAATGAACATCCGCAATGAGGGGTATGTTAAACCCCCTCTTTTTCAGTTCATCTTTAATTATGGTCAGGTTTTCGGCCTCTTTTACGTTCCGTGTGGTAATCCTCACATATTCACACCCTGCCTGTATCAGCCGGACAGCCTGTTCAACCGTACGCAGGGTATCCATTGTAGGAGTGGTTGTCATCGACTGGATCCTGACGGGATGATCCCCCCCCATCGGTACGTCGCCCACCATCACCACCCTGGTCCTGAACCGGACAGGGGATGAAGGTACATCATTGGAATGACAAGGATTCATGTTCATAGATAAACACTGATGGTCCTCAACGTTCAAAGCCATAAAAATACTAAAAACATCCTTTCTTTCTCCTCTCTCCTCTTAAAAGCAGTGAGGCTGCCTCCATTCCGGAAACAGCCTCACTTTTTGTACTACCTAAACTAAATCAAACATCAAAACCTATACCGGGAGGACACAAAAACCGTTCCAAAAATGGTGCATCGTTGAAGTTTACTGGATCAGTTTCAGTCCCTCCAGTGCAGAACCATCCAATGGCCTGATCAGCAGGGCCTTGTTGAACAACACCTTTGCCTCCCTGAGTTTGCTCAGTTGAAAATTGGTCCAGGCAAACAGGATCGTGATATCATAATCGTAAGGATAATGGTTGGCAATTTTCTCAAGATAAGAAAAAGCCTTCGGGTATTCTTTCCGGCTGTAATAGATTGAAGCCAGCCGGTAGTTGGTAATGGAATGATTCGGGTCGATGGAAAGGATCTCTTCGTATCGTTTGATGACGAGTGCCCAGTTGCCCATGGCCGATGAAGGCAGGGCAAATCCCATCCGGGCTTCGATCGACATGGGCATCAACGCAATGGCTCTTTCGTAAAAAGCTGTCGATTCGGTAAATGCGCCTGCCAGATACGACAACCAGCCCAGCCGGATGTTGATTTCGTAGGAGTCTTCAAGATAGATCTTCTTTAACTCTTCGATGGCTTTGGTATATTCACCTTTGTTCTCATAGCTGTAACTGGTCCCAAAGGCCTGTTGCATCGCAGGATAATCCTGCGCCCTGATGAACGGTGAAAAAATGACCACCAGTGCGATCATTGTCCATATTTTCTGAAAGTGTCTCATAAGTTCCATTTTATGCTTCCGATGATTAAATGTTGATGATACGTGAATGGTTTATAAACTGGCAGGTACTGACCTGAATTTTCTTCATAATCATATTGTAAGAATAGGCTTTCACGGTAAAGGTTCTCGTATTTCACACTGACCAGCAGCCGGTCCGAGATCTGGTAATATGCCTGTAATCCACATTTAAACAATATATCCTCCGGTAAATTGTAGACTATGTACCCATTTTTTTCAAAAAACTCCGCCGCTTCCCCGAACGTGGCCGATGCTTCCATCCATAACCCCCTGCTGATCTTCAGCCCGGCTGTTTCGGCGAAAAGGAAATGGTTTTCCCTTCCGTGGACATAACGTCCCACAGTTTGAGAATAAAAATCCAGGTTCCCCTTCGGATAATAGGTAAGGGCAAATTCCGCCTGGTAATGATCGAACAGATTGAGTCTGGCGTAAGTAGCAGTCAGGGTCAGGCTTACCAGGGACAGGTCCTTGTTCATGCAGAGGGAAGCCAGGTAATCCCTCTGATGCACAGTGTCCATATCGAACAGATAATTTTTGGTTTCCTGAGAATACCGTACATGCAGCTGATTATAGGTGATATCCAGGTAATGGAAGGCCGGTGTTACCGAAAATCCCTTGCCAAAGCGGAATGAAGGGCTGATATAGAACTGGTGTTGCTGAAGGGAATGATCCTGATCAAGGAGAAAGGAGTCACCTGCCATCACCTGGGCAGTCCTTCCCTGGAAGAGATCCATATAGCTCAGCTGTAACCGGGCGAATGGAGTAAGCTTTGCCACCAGTCCCAATCCATTGTAGTATGAATTTCTGATCAGGTGATCGATCTCTCCGTAAATATCATCGGTCCCGTCAAGGTTCATCCGGCTGTTGTCCGATTTCCCAGCTGTGATCAGGGGACCGGTCTCCAGGTAGACCATATCGATGAATCCTGACCTGCCGGAACGTAATTTCCGGGCTTCTTCCCGGGTGAGCATACCCAGTACCCTATCAGCAGCATCCCTTCGGTTAAGCTCGAGATAGGAATAATATGAACATGCGATCGCAGTGGAATCCCCTTCATTGAATTTCAGCGCCCGCGTGAAATGATCTGCTGCCCTGATATAGTTCTGAAGCTCATAGTGAGCGATGCCGATACGCATCCTGAGGTAATAGTAATCAAATCCGTACTTCAGGTACTTATTCCCGGCTTCGACCAGCTCATTCCATTGCATCCTTCTGTAATAACCATAAGTGGTCGTATCCACTTCCGTAAAGGAAGGGGGATCCCCTGCATACAGGCCAGTGCAGGATAAAAGGAGGACCGAAATGATAAAGACCTTCAGACGCATTTCACCTCCATGACCTGGTTATTCCTGATCACCCTGAATTCCCTGATCCCCTCTTCATCAATCCGGGTCTCGAAATCAATTTTTCCTGATGATGACCTCAATGTCCTGGCTGTACAGACAGCATTCAGGGTGATGACGGGACTGGATAACTGATCATTCATCCGGGTATACGACAGTCTGTACATTGAGCTCATAAAAATAAAGAATGGCGCCACCAGATCCTGGAAAAACGTGAGGAAACGATTATGAAAAAGATCGACAGGCAATGGATCTTCAATGGTCATATTCCTATAAAATCCTTTGATCACTTTAAAATGGGCGAGGAAGAAATAATACAGTACCGACCGTCTCGATCCTGAGTATCCGGTAAAATAGAAAACATCGTCCTCATTCCTGAAAAAGGCTTTGGCACCTGTCCTTTCGCACTCGACATACTGGTTGTTAAGCGAGTCGACTTTAACCACCAGCATTTCCTGACGGAGGGGCGATCCTTGTTCGCTGACATTCATCAGCAGCGACTGGCCGGGAACAAAATGAAAGGCATTTTCCAGTACTTTATGACGATCGATATTGGAGATCACGTCATTGATCACAGGAACGTCCCAGGCAGCCAGCCATTTCCTGCCGTCTGCTTGATGGACAATATGGCTTAACGGGTATTCGATCGTAGGAGCTCCGATGTATGGCTCATTCTGAACCTGGAAATGAACATGGGGTACCGGTGAGCGCCCTGAATTTCCGCATTGGGCAAGCAGCGTCCCTTTCTTGATCTGCTCCCCCTCTTTGACCTTGAACGATCCCTTTCTGAGGTGACTTATCTTTGTAAAGATTGAATCCGTATGGCGAATGATGATCGTATTTCCCCAGTTCTGAACCGTGTTGATCTCTCCGATCGCATTGTCGTCGATCCCATCCTGGATTTGTTCCACCCAACCGTCAGCAGGTGCGATCACGGGTTTACCATAGGCATGATAATCCTCCGGATCTTTGCCTGACCGGCGGAACGTACGGCCTTCCTCATCCTCTATTTCGAGGTCCCAGGCGTGCTGCCAGGCATGCTGATGGGTATGTGCGCCCCGGTGACCCTGTGTTACCTTCCATTCTCCAAAAACCGGCAGGGAAAGGTTCACAGGCAAGGCAGGATTGAACCGGCTGGAATAGTTCAGGTGCGAATAGAGGTTGCGCTCCGGGGAAAAATGCTGCACAACAACCATTTGGGGAGACCTATGGTGTCTCTCCCGGAATTTCAGTATGTAAAGAAATAAAAGGACGATGATATTGAAGGGCAATGAATAAATGGACAGCTGAACGATCGAGAACAGGGTTCCGGCACTGATGATCACAATAATGGTCAGGGGGGTGAGAAGGGCTACCCAAAGGTAGGAGTACCGGGATGGAATAATGAAATAGCCTCCGATGGCTATGGACGTAAGGATAAAATTGAATCCGATATAAGCGTAATTGAGGGTGGTAAAATCTCCCCCGAACAGATGAAAGAACACATAGGCCAGATAAAAACCTGCCAGCGAAAGCACAAAAGCGATCCGGGAGTAGATGATCAGTCCGAGAGCGATCAGTATTCCCGCAAACAGGTGATATTGAAATAAGATGGCTCCCAGGGAGCGAAAATAGATCACCAGCGAATCGGGCAAAGCAAGCCGGGTGAACCATTCGTAGATGTTGACCAGACTCAGTCCTCCCAGCGCATACATTTCATTGAACATGTATATGCCACGTTCGCTGATGTCGAGTGTCTCAAACTGGCGCGAGGCCAGCAGGACCATCCATATCCCCAGGAGGAACGGGACACTGAGATAGGGCAGGTAATATTTCCCGATGACTCCCTCCAGCATGACGGAAAGCAATAGTGTCAGCAGGCTGGTAAAGAAAACAAGAAGCCAGAGTTCAACCGAGGGCTGATAGAAAATACCCAGTCCCAGGCCGACCAAAAGGCTGTTAAATCCGTAGTATCCACTCCTGATGAACGTCCGGTTGAAACCGATCAGGTAAGCGGCAGTATTGGATATGATCACTGACATCAGGCCGGTGATTCCTGCATAGATATCAAAAAAGGAGACAAGGATCAGAAGAACGGCAAACAACCTGTGGTTAGAAAAGAAGACCTGTGCATAGCTATTGAGTATGCCTCGTATAAAGCTGTTGAGAGAGGCTTTAATACGGTCCATGATCCGGATTATTTCAGATGGGGTGGAAGGTGTTCCATGTTCATCACATTGTCGATGGTCTCATTATCGCGGATCACATGAGCAGTACCGTCCTCATCAATCAGAACGATCTTGGGACGCAGGGTGATGAACTGCATCCACTGGGTCATGTTATACGCTCCTACATGATGAACGACAAAGTGGTCGCCTTTGTTCAGCAGTGGCAGGTTGACATTTTCCCTGATGACGTCGATATTCATGCACAGCGGACCATATACCGTTGTTGCCTCCGTATACTGTGAATAATGACGTGCGGGGGTAAGCTTGTGTTCATACCAGAAGGAGGTGAAAAGAAGGTTGATTCCAATGTCGACGATCGTGGTGCGTTTGCCTGTGGAAAGTCTTTTATTGGCAATTACCGTTCCCAGAAGATAGCCGGCCTCATCGATGAGGGCTCTGCCGGTTTCCAGGATCAGCAGGGGCAGGTTGTCGGGTGTGAACTGGGTGTTCAGTAACGCAGAGGTGATGGCCTCCGCATAGTCATCAAACGTGGGATTTGTGTCGCTGCCCGGGTAGTAGAATCCCTTGAGCGTATTGGCTGAAGCAAATCCACCTCCCAGGTCGATGTATTTGATCGTATGGTTATACTTCTGCCGGATACCGATAGTAAGATCGGCAAGTTTCTGGGCAGCAACGCCATACGCCTGCGGGCTCATGATGAACGTCCCGATATGTGTGTGCAGTCCTACCAGCTCCAGTTTCCCGAAGTGCATGATCTTATTGAGGGCATCCCATGCCTGGCCGTTTTCATAATTGAACCCGAAGCGGTCCCACATGGGCTGTATCCCCGTATCCATATTGACACGAATGGCCACCTTTGGTCGTTTTGCACATTTTTCTGTCAGCTCAATGATGGTATAGAGCTCATCCAGATGGTCAATATGAATGATGGAGTCGTTACGGATGGCCTTTTCCAGGTACACGGCCGATTTATCCGGGCCGTTGAAGATGATGTGCTGTCCCTCGACACCGTTGGCGATCGCTTTATCGTACTCAAATCCTGAAACGACCTCTGCCCATGAACCCTCCTGGTGATAGATCCTACACACTGCATTCAGGTAATTCGTCTTATAGGACCATGCGAACTGGACCTTGGGATAACGTGTGGTAAAGGCTTTTTTTGCTTTTTTGAAAACTGAACGGATGGTTTTCTCGGACAGGATGAAAACTGGAGAGCCGTAGGTTTCCACCAGCGAATCCACGGAGATCCCGTCAATATGGGTAGAGGGAGGCAGGTTGGCGGCTATTCCGAATTTACCGGGCATGCCCGTTTCCAGCTTTTTCAGGATCGGGCGTTCATATCGTTGTTTTTCCATGGTGAAAGTTTTATCCGTACAGTTATCTGTTAATTCTCTGAAGTTACGTTGAGTGGTATTACAGTTCACCGGTCATCGAGAGTTTTTCAAATTCCTCCCTGTCGACGATCATGTCTTTGGAGTACCGGATAAAGAGTTTTCCGACATCATAGGTTTCATAGGGCTGGACTTTCATTCCCAGGGCAAGGCGCACCAGGGCTTCCGGAATGTTCTGCCCCACCCCCACGGCGAGATAGGTCCAGGCCGGGATACGGGGATTTATTTCCAGGAGATAGTATTTATTCTCCTGGGTTTTGATCATCTCCAGCTCAAAGCCACCGCGCCATTTGGTTGCACAGACGAACTTGCGTGTGAGTTCCAGAAGGTACGTGTCGTCGATGGAGATCCCCGCCCACGCTTTTCCCTTATCCGTGATATATTGCTTGCGCATGGCCACGGCAGCCACCGTAGTGCCGGTGCCGTCACCAAGTCCCGTCACGTTGTACTCGGAGCCGTATACAAATTTCTGAAGGATCACGGGCAAGCCCCACTTGGCGCTGATCTTATTGAAGCAGGTCAGCACCTGCTCAATATTGTAAGCGATGTATGCGTCGTACCATTTTCCCTTTACCAGCAGGGGAAAGGTGAATTCCGATTTGACATCGAACACCTCCTTGGGTTCAAAGACTGCCTTGCCATGGGGCACAAGCATATCATATTTCTCACCGAACTTCGACAGATTCACTTTATGCCGCTCCTCATACTGCTCCATCGTGGGAAGGAACATCCGGATGCCCATTCGCTTCAGCCGAGGCTCGATCTTCATGAATGAATACAGCTCCGCATCAAAATTGGGAACGATCACGTCGAGGTGTTCCATCTCCTGGATATATTCCAGCCTGGAGAGGATCATATCGCTTCCTGAAGAGGGATACGGCAACTGATAGGTCTTATCGACCAGGTCGTGAATGTAGATCATCGGTTCAAGGGATTCATACGCCAGACCGATGATCCTTACATCCAATGATCGGGCTTCATGAAGGCCCATGGCTACCGCCATCCCGGGCCCGGGGCTGTCGATGGCGTTCAGCCCTGAAATGCCAACTGTCACCTTTTTCCTATTCATCGCTTCCGATTAACAGGTACTGTCTGAGCTGGTGGATGAAATCCTGATAGTCCTTCTCGAAAGTAATGGGATCCACATTGTACCGGGTCAGTATCTCCCTGGATATTTCCTCGAAGGATTTCCCCTTCTTCACGAATTGCAAAACTTCCATGCCCAGCGGATTGACGATGAATGACTCACCGGTGGAAGGATTGAACAGGTATCCTGAATCGCTGATAGCGATGTTTTCCTTTAATTTCATTCTTTCATGGATTTTGTGTAAAATAACGTGATTTTCCGGGATTCCATTTATACTATTCAATAAATATGTTATAGTATTTTAATATTTTGAAATTCTGTCACTTATGACAATTTTAATGAACAGAAATGTCATTATTCTTTTCATAAATTCTGTAACAGTTGCGTAAAATCAATGAGCCTATTTTGTACGGTCAAATTTTGAATGTTCACTTAAAAAAAAAGTCATGAAAACGAAAAAGAATTTTTTCACCCTGATTCTGCCGGCATTGATCCTATCAGGCCTGGCAATCCTGGGTTGCAGTAAGACTGCAGATGTGAGCACACCTGACGCGGTGAGCTCTGAATTAAAGGACCCCATTCTCCTGACAGGGAATTTTGAACAGAGCCCAACGGGATCTGTAATTAATTGTATTGATGCATTTCCCTACGAGGAATTAAGCGCGGAAGAGGTGGAAGCATTGCTTTATATGCGTGAAGAGGAGCTGCTGGCAAAGGACGTATATACGTTAGCCTATGCATTGTACCCGATTCCCATCTTCAATAACATCTCTAAAAGTGAAACCCAGCACAGCACCATGGTCAAATATCTCATTGACAAATACGAACTGACGGATCCCGGTGAAAATCATCAACCCGGTGTGTTAATCAACAAGGAGTTACAGGTAGCGTCCAATGAACTCACTGATCTGGCAGATAATTCCCTTATCGACGGACTGACAGCAGGTGCCACCATAGAGGATAGGGACATTTTTGATCTGCAGAATTTACTTGAGAACGTTGTGGACAACCAGGACATTACCTGGGTATTTGAAAACCTAGAGCGTGGTTCAAGGAATCATCTGCGTGCGTTTTACAGAAACCTTGTCTTCCGGGGTGCCGACTACACTCCGCAGTACATTAGCCAGGAATATTTCGATGAGATCATCAACTCGGAACATGAACCTGGTTTTATTGGTTGCGGAGGCCTGTCCACACAGTAGGCAGTTTCATAGCTGGCTTCGGGCTTTTGTTAACAGATCATCCAGAGGGATCCGGCTCTTCTCCGGATCCTTTTTATATTCCGTAACCGACAGCCCCGTGACGTTTTTGAACTGCGTCGACAGGTACTGTACGCTGCTGTATCCCATCTGGAATGCAATTTCACTTAAAGTAAGTTCATCATAAGAAAGCAGCTCCTTCACCTTTTCAATCTTATGCAGGATGATGAACTTCTCCAGTGTTATCTTTTCATGCTGGGAAAACAGATTGGAAAGGTACTGATACGAAAGCTGAATCTTATCCACCAGATAATCTGAGTTCCGGATGATGGAGTTGCTGTTATTTGAGAGATGAATCAACTCGATCACTGCAATCTTGATTTGTTCCACAATGGCTTCTTCCCTGTTTTGGATAAGCTCAAATCCGTTTTCCGCCAGCACCTTCCGTATCATTTCAAATCCCGGATCAGAAACATTGTAGGTGATATCCGCTTCGCCAAAGCTGACCGAATTCACCCTCACCCCGAGCTTTTCCAGCTCCTGCCTTACAATACGGAGACAGCAATGGCTTGTCATATTCTTCAGGCGAAGGACAGTGGACTGTTCCAGGGAAGATATTTCTCCATCCATGATGTAAGGAATATCAGTGCATGATCAGAGAATGAACAGACGGATAAACCTCATCTGATTTTCTCAAATCGTTTCAATGTCAAAAGGATCAACCTGTAGGTTATGAAAATGACCACAGGCAAACTTACCAACCAAAGGATCTGTGATATCATGATCAATTCATTATCATTATCAATAAACATGGCCTTCGTCTTCCAGCTCACCTGCATCGATCTTTTTCCTGTTGATCGCCCGCCAGGTATAAACGATATACGCCAGCACGAAGGGCACCAGCAACGATACGTAGCTCATGGCCGTCAGGGTATAATGGCTCGACGAGCTGTTGCGGATGGTCAGGGAGCTCTGCAGATCGAACGTGGATGGATAGTACGCTGTGTTGTTGAAGCCGGCGGTCAGGAAAAGGGAAAACACGGTAAGGACTGTCCCGATCCCCGCGGCCCAGATTCCTTTATCGCCGCTCCTGGTAAAATAAAGGACCGGCCGTATAATTCCCAGCAGTACCAGGACTACACCGAGCAGGAACAGGATAAGGACTACGGGCATCTGGATGAGGTTATGCAGGTATTTATACGGCTCCATGCTGACCACTCCGGAGACGGGGTCCACGGCAAAGCCATTTTTAAGCAATAGCATCACTGTGAAGGTCAGGAAAAACACTACAAAGGGAATGGCATCATACAGCAGTTGTTTACGGGCTCTTTTGATGATCTCTTCGTTGTCGATGTTCTTAAAGAAATAAAGGATGGCCAGCACACGGGAAAGGAAGAATACGGCCAGCCCGAGTGACAGATTCTGGACGTTCAGGGCAGCCTCGAGCCCGTGCGTGGGTGTTTCCCATTGCGAAAAATTATTCACGTTGACTGAAAACTGAGATCCTGTGAAGAAGGTGGAAACAGCCGTTCCCAGCAGGATAGTTCCGAGGGCGCCGTTAACCAGCAGGAACGTTTCGTAGGTGCGGGAGCCCAGGAAGTTATTCGGTTTTTTCCTGTATTCATAGGATACGGCCTGAATGACAAAAGCAAAGAGGATGAGCATCCAGACCCAGTATGCGCCTCCGAAGCTGGTGCTGTAAAACAGCGGGAAGGAGGCAAAAAAGGCTCCGCCGAAGGTGACCAGGGTGGTAAAAGTGAATTCCCATTTTCGTCCCAGAACATTGATAATCAGTGAGCGCTCGGTTTCATTCCTGCCGAGGCGATAGATAAGCGTCTGCCCTCCCTGTACAAACAACAGGAAAACGAGGAACGAAGCCAGCAGGGATATGATGATCCACCAGTACTGTTGCAGGGCAAAATGTGACAAATTTTCAAACATGGCGTGTCCCCCCATCTTTAGGTCCAAGTTTTATTTGTTTGGTCATGATCTTAATATCGGCCACCAGCAGAAGGGTGAAGGTGATGGCGAACAGGGCAAAGGTCAGCTGTACGCTGGAGGCGGTCAACCGGGAAACGGCCACCGATGTGGGCATGAGATCCTGTATCACCCAGGGTTGTCGGCCCAGTTCCGCAACCACCCATCCCATCTCCGAGGCCAGGTAGGCCAGGGGGATGCTGAGCACGGCAGCATACATCAACCATCGGCGCTTTACCGGATTTCGCCGCAGGACGAAAAAGAGTGTGAGCACAAACAGAAGGATGAACCACATCCCCAGCCCTACCATGATGCGGAAGGAATAAAAGGTGGGCTTGATAGGAGGAATGGCATCATGAACATCATTCAGATGGCCATATCCAAAATAACTGAAATGCTCCTCGAAAGTTTTCCGTGCGGAATCAGCTTTCATCATGTCCCCTTCCTTTCTGGCCATTTTGAAATCCTTCAGGGCGGCGACTGCCAGCTTCCCCCTGACCATTTTCTCATCCACCGGGATGATGTTACGGTCAGTATTACCATGGATCAGGTCCCTGATACCGGGGACATAGGCATTGGCATCCTGGAAGGCCATGTATGAAAGGACGTTGGGTATTTCGATCTTCATCAGGAAATCCTCTGTCTTATGCTCATCGGAGGTGCTTTTTAAAATTCCGAAAGCCACCAGTGGCGCATTGGTCTGACCATCCTGCAGGTTCTCCATGGCGGCGAACTTCACCGGCTGATGTTTAGCCATCAGACGTGCAGATCCGTCACCGGTCAGGACCAGGAAGAGTGACATGACCAGGCCAAAGACCGAGGCAATGACCATGCTTCTCCTTGCCAGCAGCTGATGGCGGTTCCTAAGCAGGTACCAGGCGCTTACTCCTATAACAAACACGGAAGCAAGCACATAACCGGAGGTTACGGTATGGAGGAACTTGTTGATGGCGACAGGAGAGAATAAAACTTCCCAGAAGTTCATCATCTCGTTGCGTGCAGTCTCAGGATTAAAACGCATGCCCACCGGGTAATGCATCCAGGCATTGGCCACCAGGATCCACAGGGCCGACAGGTTTGCCCCCACGGCCACGAGCCACGTGGAGGCCAGGTGAAACTTCTTCCCCACCTTATTCCAGCCAAAGAACATGACCGCAATGAAGGTACTTTCAAGAAAGAACGCCATGATGCCCTCCACGGCCAGGGGCGCACCGAATATATCCCCCACGAACCATGAGTAATTGGACCAGTTGGTTCCGAATTCGAATTCCAGAATGATCCCTGTGGCAACTCCTATGGCGAAGTTCACTCCGAACAGGGTCATCCAGAATTTGGTGATCCGCTTCCATTGTTCGTCGCCGGTTCTCACATAGATGCTTTCCATAAAAGCAATGATGAACGACAAACCCAGGGTGAGCGGAACAAACAGCCAGTGATAAACAGCTGTCAGCGCAAACTGGGCCCTCGACCAGTCAACTAGTGATGCTTCCATACTTGGTTAGGGTTTGGTAATTAACTGTTCAATGACATAATCACTTTTTTCTTTCTCAGAGCTGAATCGGGAATCAAGAAAATCATGGAAAAAGAATAAACGGAAAATCGCAAACATGACAAATAGCTTGATAAAAATGATCAGCCATAATGTCTTTCCTACCGTCATCTGACGGAATCCCTCGTAATAGAACCGATATATCTTTCTCACAACAGACATCAGGCTATGGAATAAAGGATAAAAATAGAAATTTTACAGATACTGGCGGAGGTTGTGAGCCAAATTCAAATGTACCGGAGGTTCATCGTGTTCCAGATGGCGCTCCTGATGACCATCCGCTGATGCCGGGTTAACACAATATTTCATCTGGCAATCAGTTTATCAAAAGTAAAGATTCGTAAGTTTGTACTCCAAAATTCACTGATAATGAAACTGATCAATACGCTCTGCCTGCTTTTTCTCTTTTTGTTCAACGGATTCATTTCCATCGCACAGGATATCGGCATCGGTCAATGGCGAGAACACCTGCCCTATTACGAAGGCATCTCCGTGACTGAGGCAGAGAACCGTATCTACTGTGCCACGCGGTACAGCATTTTTTATTTTGACAAGACCGACAACAGCGTGATCAGGCTAAACAAGGTAACCGGACTGTCCGACATCGGGATCAGCACGATCAATTACCACACCGGTCTGCAGACGCTGGTGATTGCCTATTCCAATACCAATATCGACCTGATCAGGGACAACACGATCACCAATATCTCCGACATTTACCGCAAGTCGATCCTCGGTCTGAAAACCATCAACAGCGTTGTTTTCAGGGATCATGACGTCTATCTGGCCTGCGGTTTCGGGATCGTCGTACTGGACATTGAAAAGGAAGAGATCGCCGACACCTATTACATAGGACCTGAGGGCAGCCAGATCAACGTATATGACCTTGCCTTTGATGAGAACAACAACATTTATGCTGCCACTGAAAGCGGCATCTACAGGGCTTCGCTCAACAGCACCAATCTGTCGGATTACAACTCCTGGATCAAAGATATGACTGTACCTCATCCTGACCTTACTTACAACCACATCGCCTATTTTACCGGAAACGTATTTGCCAATAATATGCATGAAGAATATGATGCAGATACGGTATTTATGTACGACGGCAACGCCTGGCAGCGGTTCGACGCAGCTTCCTTCTCCACCCGCAAGAACATACAGATCAATTATGACCGGATGGTGATTGCCAATAACTATAATGTCGGTGTTTTCGATGAAACGCTGACGCAGATTTATCTCACGTATAAGCCCAGCGATATTGGGGTGGCACCCGGTGATGCCACGCTTGACAAGGATGGTTTTGTCTGGATCGCCGACCGTTTTTACGGATTGCTCCAGACCTACAACAATGGCTGGAGCGCCGACGTGATACGGCCAAACGGCCCTAAATCGGCCAATGTCTTCGACATGTCAGTCGGCGGAAAGGACCTGTACGTTGTCCCCGGGGGCCGGGATCCTTCCTGGGGGAACACCTGGAAAAGAGGAGAAGTTTACTGGTTCATCGAAAACAGCTGGGACTACCTCGATTACAAAAAACAGCCCGTGCTTGAACCTGCCCGTGACATGCTTGTAGTGGAAGTAGATCCGGCCAATAACAAAACCGTATTTATCGGGTCCTGGGGAAACGGTCTGTATGAGTTCAGGGATAATGGTCTTTATGAGATCTACACCGATGAGAACAGCATTCTGCAGCAATTTACGGGGACCGGTCGGATCAATGTGGGTGGTTTGTGTTTTGATCCTGGCCACAACCTCTGGATTACCAACTCCAATGCGGCGAACCTTCTGTGCGTGAAGAAAAACGACGGAAACTGGTCCTCCTTCAACCTGGGTTCAGTTGCTTCGGGCATTGATGCGGGAGAGATCGTGATCGATAGCACCGGCCAGAAGTGGATACTGGTCAGGGATCACGGGCTGCTGGTCTTCAACGACAACCGTACCCTCGAAGAACCTTCAGATGACCAGACCCGCAAGCTTAATGCCAATGCGGGGAACGGTGCCCTGCCCGGTCTGAAGATCCTCAGTTTTGCCGTAGACCAGGAAGGGGAGCTTTGGATCGGTTCGGATGAAGGTGTTGCCGTGATCTACTCACCGGGAAATGTCTTCACTGGAGGGAACTATGATGCACAGCGCATACTCGTTGAGCAGGACGGATATATAGGCTATCTTCTCGAAACAGAATCTGTGACGGCCATCGCCATCGATGGTGCCAACCGGAAGTGGTTCGGCACCGACCGTGCCGGCGTGTTCCTTATGTCGGAAGACGGAACCAGGGAGATCCTTCATTTCAATGAAGACAACAGCCCGCTGCTTTCCCATTCCATCACCAGCATCGTGATCAATGACGACGGAGAGGTGTTCTTCGGCACGTCCAAGGGAATCATTTCCTACAAAAGCACAGCCACTCCACCACCGCCTATGAACACCGACGTGTATGCCTATCCCAATCCCGTCAGGGAAGATTACAACGGAGTGATTGCCATCAAGGGGCTGGTGAAGAACGCGGACGTAAAGATCACCGATGTCAGCGGAACACTGATCTACGCCACGCGTGCAGAAGGCGGCCAGGCGATCTGGGATGGCCGCAACTTCGACGGCAGAAGAGCACATACCGGAGTCTACCTCGTTTTCATCAGTAACGAGGATGGCTCCGACACCATGGTCACAAAGATCTTGTTCATTAATTAAGGAGACGTTCTTTTAACCACTCTTCTTTCTTCATGCCTCCACTCATCCATACACGTGGAATCGCATTGCACCATGTGAAATATGGTGAAACAAGCATCGTCGCCCGGATCTACACCGAGAGGTTCGGTCTTCAGTCTTACATGATCAAGGGAGTCAGAAACAGGAAAGCCAGGATCCCGTATACTCTTTTTCAGGCGGGCAGCCTGCTGGATATGGTCGTTTACAGGAACGAGAAGAATACGCTTCAGCATCTGAAGGATGTCCGGTGCGAACATGTGTATGCCACCGCCCTTCAGGATGTGCGGAAGATCAGCATCCTTCTTTTCATCACGGACATCCTCAGCAAGACCATCCGTGAGGAAGAGCACAACCAGGGACTTTTCGATTTCATTTACCAGTCCCTGGTACGGCTGGATCTTACCGCCGGACCCGTGGCTAACTTTCACCTGGTCTTTCTGGCCCATCTTGCACGCTTCCTCGGATTTGAGCCGAGGAACAACTATTCGGACCATCTCAGGTACTTCAACATGAACGAAGGTGAGTTTTACGCCGGGAAACAAAATCCCGGCCTATACATGGAGCCTCCACTGACAGAGATCTTTTCCGGTTTGCTTCGCAGCGGCTTTGAGACCATGGGTGCCCTGCAGCTTTCATCCTCCGAACGCAATGAGTTGCTGGGGAAAATCCTTGAGTATTACGGCGTCCATCTGCCATTAGCCAGAGACATCAAGTCGCACCTGATTCTCCGGGAAGTCTTCGGCTGAATCAATCTGTCAGCGTAAAGCCTATCAGCCCGGCCAGGTGGGAACGCAGGAGCTGTTTAACCTGGCTCATGTCGCCAGGGGTGCCTGTTTCAGCCTGCAGTGAAGTGGAGCCTCTGCTGGTGAATCCGCAGGGATTGATGAACTGAAAAAAGCTCAGGTCGGTGTTGACGTTGAAGGCAAATCCATGCATGGTTACATTCCGGCTGGCCCTGACACCGATGGCACAGATCTTACGTGCGAAGGTGTGCGGTTCAAGCCAGACCCCGGTAGCTCCTTCCATGCGTTCGGCATTCAGTTCAAACGGTTCCAGGGTGCGAATCACAGCTTCTTCAAGGATATGGATATATTTCCGGATGGTCAGGTGAAAGGCGTCCAGGTCGAGGATGGGGTAGCCTACCAGCTGTCCGGGGCCATGATAAGTGATGTCTCCGCCGCGGTTGATACGGAAGAAGGAGATCCCCTTTTCTCGCATCATCTCCTCACTGATCAGCAGGTTACGGTCAGATCCGCTTTTCCCGAGGGTATACACGTGTGGATGCTCACAAAAGAGCAGATACCCGGCCAGATGTTCCTTCTCGTCTGAATCTATATCCGTGCCGGACTTCTGGCTGAAGATCTGCCGGAAAAGGATTTCCTGGTAGTCCCATGCATCCTGATAGGAGATCAGGCCAAGATCTTCATATTTAACGTATTGGTTCAAAACGGCATATCATTTTATGATTCAGTATTTATGATTCGGTATTTATGATTTGTTTGGTAAATGCTGATTTTGAAAATAAATACGAAATACAAAATACTGAATCATGAATTTTTAAATTTAACACCAACGTGCCTTTCTGCCTGGAACGACGATCTCACCAGCGGGTGGCTTTCCACAAAACGAAATCCTTTCTGCAGCCCCAGTTCCCTGTATCTGTCGAACTTCTCCGGCGAAACGTATTCTGCGACAGGAAGGTGTTTCCGTGTAGGCTGCAGGTACTGTCCGATGGTAAACACGCTGCATCCTGCTGCGAGGAGGTCATCCATGGTTTCAGTCACTTCCTGCTCGGTTTCACCCAGTCCGGCCATGATGCCTGATTTGGCTGTAATGCCCGAGGCAGAGATGATGCGGATCACCTGAAGGCTGACATCGTACTGTGCGCGGCTTCTGGCCAGGGGAGTTAGCCGCCTGACCGTTTCCAGGTTATGTGAAATGACTTCCGGCCCGCTTTCGACGACCATCCGGATCAACTCCTCTTTCCCGTCAAAATCAGGTATCAGTGCCTCCATGGTCGTTCCCGGGTTGATCTCTTTCACTGCCCTGATCGTATCTGCCCATGCCTGGGCACCTCCATCGGGCAAGTCATCACGGTCAACCGAGGTAATCACACAGTGCCTGAGTTTCATGAACCTCACCGAATCAGCGAGTTGCAAAGGTTCTGAAGGATCCACGGGCAACGGACGGCCTGTCTTCACGTTGCAGAACTTGCATGAACGGGTGCAAATGTCGCCAAGGATCATGAAGGTTGCCGTTCCCCTTCCCCAGCAATCTGCCACGTTGGGGCAATGCCCGCTTTCGCAGATGGTAAAGAGCTTATGCTGATGGACGATCTCTTTTACCTGCACATACTTCTTTCCTGCCGGGATTCTTATCTTCAGCCATGAAGGCTTTTTTGGGGAAGGATGATGATTCATTAATTGCACTTTATCAACCTTAATCGGTCACAAAAATAGTAAATGAATAGCCATTACAGAATAATCGAGGTAGAAGGGGAACTGGAAGTGGAAGTTGAATTCGAATTCTACTTGAACTTCGAATTCAACTTCGATCATTCTGTAATGGCTATTCCGGAAAGGTTCGACAGCACCTTCATCACTTTTTCAAGTTCCTCATCGCCAATGTCCAGATGGGTGATCACTCGAATCTTGCCGGGTCCGAATCCGAGTACGAGGATTCCGTTTTGCCGGAGATGCTCCATGAACGTATCCGCTGAGTTCTGGTCCTGAAGAGCAAAGACCACGATGTTCGACTCAACGGGAAGGATCTCTTTTACGTAAGGCAATCCCGACAGGGTCTGTGCGAGGGCAGTCGCTCTCCTGTGGTCTTCTTTCAGGCGGCGGATGTGATGATCCAGGGCGTAGATCCCTGCAGCTGCAAGAAATCCGGACTGGCGCATGGCACCGCCGAAGAGCTTTCGCATGCGTCTGGCTTGTTTGATGAATGCCATATCTCCAATCAGCATTGAGCCGACAGGAGCTCCAAGGCCCTTGGAGAGGCAGAGCGAAACGGAATCGAACAGTTCACCATACTGTAACGGCTTCTCGCCTGTCTCTGTCAGTGCGTTGAACAGACGGGCCCCATCCAGGTGAAGCTTCAGACCATGATGCCGGCAGGCCAGGTAGATCCGCCTGATCTCTTCAATATGCCATACGCTTCCGCCTCCCTTGTTGCAGGTATTTTCGATCACAACCAGCCGGGTCCTGGGATGATGGACATCATCCGGATTAATGTTGTTCAGGACATCATTGACCGTGAAACGACCCCGGTCGCCATTTACCAGCCGGACCGAGACTCCCGAGTTGGCCATCATTCCACCTCCCTCATAATGGTAGATATGTGACAGGGCGTCGCATATCACCTCGTCGCCGGGGGAGGTGTGCACCCTGATGGCGATCTGGTTTGTCATGGTACCAGACGGACAGTAAACGGCCGCCTCTTTCCCGAACAGGGCAGCGGCCTTTTCCTCGAGTGCATTCACAGTAGGATCATCACCAAAAACATCATCCCCCACCTGAGCGTTCATCATGGCTTCGAGCATTCCGGGAGTGGGGTGGGTGACCGTGTCGCTTCGTAAATCGATGGGATTCTTCATGGGGTGAATTTTGCCGCAAAGATAGAGAATATTCGTCAGCGGTCAGCAAACAACCCCTCTCCTTAAGAGGAGGGGCCAGGGGAGAGGTAACAATTTGACAATAGTCTCCCACTATGTACTACACGATCGCAATCAGGAAAACGGAAACACGACGAACACGACGATATCCCAGAGAGTATGGGAAAGGATATTGACAAGCATTGAGTTATACCTTTGGTATAGCCAGCCCCAGAACAGGCCGCAAATCAATGCCGCCATGATCAGCATGAGATTGCCGGTGGCAAGATGTACTCCTGTGTAGACTGCAACAGACACCAGAAATCCTGTTATCCTCCCGTACTTTCCCGAGAGATGGCGCTGGAGGAATCCTCTCCAGAAAAGCTCTTCCCCGGGGCCGATCACCAGGGCCATGAGGACTACGATCCGGAGGGAAGAAGCCTCGCCCCTGAAATGATAAACACCCGTGATCTGGTCCTCTGCGAATGAGAACCATTGCCGTGAAAGCAGGTTGCCTGCATAGAAGACACCATACAGCAGTATTACCGATACCAGCGCAATGATTATCTTTTCTGGCACCTTGCCCGTGAGGTCATCCCTCAACAAGGCCACGTAGGCACGGTCGGCCAGAAAGCTCAGCGAAACAAGGATCAGCAGGTTGACGCTCATCCACCACCAGAAGTCAAAAGAGCCACTGCTTTGCAGGACAAACATTGGAACAAACATAGCTGATCCCAGGAGGATCAGCGGCCAAACCAGTCTTTCAGCGGGGAGAAGCGTGCTTCTCATAGGAAGGAAAGAATCGCAACGTTGACAAGAAGCGATATCGTGCACAAGGCCCCGAACAACAGGTTAAGCTGTGCGGTAGCACCGTCCAGTGCGATGAAATCAAAGGGATCAATGGGTTCTTTGCGACGAATGGCTTTATGCCAGAGCCTTATGGCCAGGGGCAGGGCGAGTAGAGTAAGGAGAAAGGGCAAGGGCATTGACGGCAGGTCTCCCGGCAGTATCCTGGGCAGGAAGATCAATCCCAGGACAATGGCAAAGGGACCGAAGATCATGAATGCATAATACCTCAGGGATCCCTTATCGCCCAGGATCGATGCCACGGTGGCAATATCCCCGTTTTTATCGGAAACGATGTCGCGCCAATTGTTAGCGTGCAGGATGGCGATCACATGCATGGCCATGGGAACGGCCCAGACTACGGGTATCCAGGAGAACGAACCCGACTGGACATACCAGGAGCCGATGGAACCCAGTATGCCGAAATTCAGGAACACGGCCAGGTCACCCAGAGCATGATATTTCAGCGCGACCTTCCCTCCGCGTGTGTAGAAAATCCCCACCAGCAGTCCCAGCCCGCCAATGGCCATCAAAAGGGGACCGCTTTTCAACACCAGATACAATCCGATCAGCGTTCCTGCCAGAAACAGGATCCCTGAGGAGATCCAGGCTTCCCTGATCGTGATCAAACCCCTCACCACTCCACCGCTCACAGGCGTCGGGACCCGGTCGAGGCCTTTCCTGTAATCATTGATGTCACTCAGGATATTGGCAGCCGAGTGAAGGATGACCATTCCCAGAAGCGACAAAATGAACAGGCCGGGTTTGAACGTATAGCCGCCGTATGCAGCTGCACCCACCGAGCCGAAAACAACGGGCATGGTGGAGGCGGGAAAAGAAAAAGGCCGGAAACAGATCAGCCATTTCTTAAGAAAGTTCGTTTTAACAGGTTGTTCCATTGCAATGCGGAATTACTCTTGCTACATCCTCTGATTACAGAACCATGGTAAATCATTCATTTGCAAAAATAAACAATTCAGAAATCCACTTGTTTACAGCCATCGCTTTCTCTTCATATATACATACATGGATATGCCAACGATGAGCATAACTCCCAGGGCGGCTGGGTATGCCCAGGGTCGGGAAAGTTCGGGCATATGCTGAAAATTCATACCCCAAATCCCGGCCAGAAAGGTGAGCGGAATGAAGATCGTGGCGATCATGGTCAGTGTCTTCATCACACTGTTGATCCGTTCTGAATTGTTAGAAACATGCAGCTCCATCAATCCGTTCATATTCTCACGAAAACTTTCCAGGGTATTGGACAGATGGATCAAATGGTCATAAACGTCCTGGAAATAGGCCAGGGAGGATTTCGAGATCAGGCGACTTTCATCCTTAAGCAATCTGCTAAATTCTTCACGAAGCGGTGAGATGAACTTTCTGAGCTGGGTCAGCTGTTTTTTATGCTGCAGGATCTTTTCTGCAATATCCGGTTTCGGGTCGTGGACCAGTTCTTCTTCAATCCTGTCCATAAAATCTTCATAGGCATCCAGGGTCAAGTAATAGTTATCCACGATGCGGTCGATGAGCAGGTAGAGCAGGTAATCGCTGCCTTTCATCCTCGTCTTGCCAACGCTTGCCTTGATGCGGTCGCGGATGATCTGAAAATCATCCCCTTCCCTTTCCTGAAAGGACAGCAGATACCCCTTGCCCAGGATGAAGCTGACATGTTCCTCTTGGATTGAGAGATTCGATGAGTAGACCGTGAACATCTTCAGTGTTACGAACAGCCGGTCGTCAATCATTTCGATCTTGGGCAAATGGTCGGTATTCAGGATGTCTTCCAATGTAAGCATATGCAGATGGAACTGTTGTCCTACTTTCTCGATCAGTTCAGTATTGCTGTATCCGATGATGCTGATCCAGTTGACATGGTCTTCCCTCAGGTGTACATAGGACGCTTCCGATTTGTCAGGGGGCACGAAATCGTAGTCCTTTTCATTGTACATCGTCAGGTGGATGCTTGTATCCGGGAAGCCGGAAGGATTATAATACGTCAGGGTTCCCGGTGGAAGGCCCGCCTGCGATTTATAGACTCCGACGGCGCTTCTGGATCTCTTTTCTGTCATGAACTGTACAATAAATACGTAAATTCAATAGTTAAATACCTGATTTACCCTATTTTTGTCAAAAGTACAAAAGTTTGTGACCTTATAGTAACCTTTCCATAGGAATTGAATATCTATACGCGGAAAAAACGGTGGAAGTTCAGTCTTTTTTTCCTGGCGATCCTGATCGTGGCAGCTTCGCTCTGGTATTCCAACATCATGGTACGCAAGATCGCCAATGAGGAAAAAAGGAACATCCAGATCTGGGCCAATGCCATTCAGCGCCGCGTCAGCCTGATGGATTACACAGAGGATTTTTTCGAATCCCTTAAAAAGGAAGAACGCAAACGGGTCGAACTTCTTGCGGAGGCCACCAAACGCCTCATCTATGCAGAAAACTCAGAAGAGCTAACCTTTTACTCCGACATCATCGCCGGCAATACCACCATCCCGGTCATTCAAACCGACAGCCTGGGAAAGATCGTAGGCGTTAAAAACGTCGATTTTGAGATGGCCGATGTTCCCTATCTGGAAGGAACGCTCAGGGAGGAATTTTCCATCTATGAACCCGTGAAGGTAAGCACCTACGGAAATGTCAGCTACCTTTACTACAAAGACTCAAAGACCTACACTGAATTGCGTGCCTATCTCGAGGACATGGTGCGTTTCTTCATCTCGGAAGTGGTCTTCAACTCTGCCTCCGTCCCCGTGATCATCACCGATAGCAGCCGGACAAAGGTGCTGGAATTCGGGAACATCGATTCGCTGAAAATAACCGATGCGAACTATGTAAGCCGTATCCTCCATGAAATGGCCGACCAGAATGAACCCATTCGGCTCGACCTGGTGGAACAGGGCACCTGGTATATCTTCTGGAAAGATTCCTATCTCCTCACCCAGTTGCGCTACTATCCCTTCATTCAATTCGGCGTGATCGGGCTGTTCCTGTTGCTGGCCTATTTTCTTTTCAGCACGGCCCGCCGTTCCGAACAAAACCAGGTATGGGTCGGGATGTCAAAAGAAACGGCGCACCAACTGGGCACCCCGATATCTTCGATGATCGCCTGGATCGAATTACTCAAGCTGAAGCAGCTCGACAACAAGATCGTGCAGGAGATCGAAAAGGATGTGACCCGTCTTGAAAACATCACCGAACGGTTTTCCAAGATCGGCTCCCCTCCCAGACTATCCCCGGAAAACCTTGTGGAGACTGTCTATGACGCAGTAGAGTACATCAGGAACCGCACATCCAAAAAGATCCAGTATACCATCAACATACCGCGTGAACATAAGATCATCGTTCCCCTGAACGCCCACCTGTTTGGATGGGTCATCGAGAACCTCTGTAAAAATGCCATTGATGCCATGGGCGGAGCAGGGACCATCAGCATCGTCATCAGTGAGGACTCCAAAAGGGTAAACGTAGATGTGTCAGATACCGGGAAAGGGATTCCCAGGTCACACCATAAAACCATCTTCAACCCGGGTTACACAAGCAAAAAGCGGGGATGGGGACTTGGATTAACGCTTTCCAAACGGATCATCAAAAATTACCACCGGGGAAAGATCTTCGTCAAATCCTCAGCCCCGGACCAGGGAACCACCTTCCGGATCGTGCTGAACAAATAATGCCCGGTATTTACATACACGTACCTTTCTGCAGGAGAAAATGCCATTACTGTAATTTCTATTCCATGACCCTCCTGCAATACAGGAAGGATTACAGGGAGGGATTGCTCAAAGAGATCAGACTAAGGAAGGGTTACCTGTCACAGCAACCCGTGCAAACCATCTATTTCGGCGGAGGGACACCTTCCCTCCTGGTGTTGGATGATCTGGAAAAAATCTTCGATGCCTTGAACGGAAGCTTCCAGGTCGCCGGCGACGCTGAAATCACCCTGGAAGCGAATCCCGACGACCTGACGGAAGGCTACCTGGATGGTCTCCGCCATCTGCCGGTGAACCGGTTAAGCATCGGGATCCAGTCATTTTGCACCGAGGACCTCCATTTTCTCAACCGCATTCATTCATCCCAACAGGCTGTAGCATCCCTGCATCTTGCCCGCAGGAAAGGATTCGACAACCTGAGCATCGACCTTATCTACGGCATTCCGGCCCAAACCACTGAACGATGGTATGGAAACCTGCAAAAGGCCTTTTCGTTCCATATCCCTCACGTCTCGGCATACGCTCTGACGGTTGAATCCAACACACCGCTGGAGAACCTTATCCGGAGAGAGAAGATCCAAGCTCCGGATGAGGAGTGCATGGTTGAACACTTCCACATATTGTGCGATCAGATGGAGAAGCATGGTTACACGCATTACGAGATATCCAATTTTTGCAGGGATGGCCTGTATGCCAGGCACAATGTCAGTTACTGGGCCAATGAATCCTACCTGGGACTTGGGCCGGCAGCACATTCCTACAACGGGCATTCAAGGCAGTGGAACAAAGCGGACCTGAAGTCATGGCTCGATTCGTTGTCCCGCGATCAGCCTTGTTTTGATCTGGAGATGCTCAGCCCCGGCCAGCGTTACAATGAGTATGTTATGACGTCGCTCCGGACTATGTGGGGGTGCAGTACCGATGTTGTCCTGCGGCAGTTCGGGCAGGATTACCACCGCCATCTGCTCCGGACGGCTGCCGGGTGGATCACATCGGGACACCTTACCATGCAGAATGACACCCTGAAGCTGACGCGCAGCGGGATGCTCTTTGCCGACAGGATCGCTTCGGATTTCTTCAGGATCGATGACTGATCAGGATCTGACCAGCCTGACTTTGATGTATACGGGCTGATGGTCGGTGAACTCAAAGGCAACCGGGATCGTCTTCACTTCCAGCACTTCCACGTTAGGAGACACCAGGAAATAATCAATCAGGGTAGTGCGGGTTACACCTTTTACATACGGTTTATTCACGTCGCGGTTGGAGGGTTGTGACGGATCATAGACCCATTGCCACCCGTCGGGCATCAGGTCGTCAGGGATCAGGGGTTGAATGGTTTTCACCGCATCCCCTGAGGTGATCCTGTCCTGCTGATATCCTGGCGGATTCTGGTTCCAGTCGCCCCCGGCAATGACAAAGCTCCCGTTACGGTAAGCATCCAGTGCTTCCTTGCGAAGCATTTCCAGTTGGACAGATTTGGCCTCCCCGGTCTCATCATAGGCTGAATTATGGGTATTGATAATGGTCAGTGGTTCATTATTAAAGGACATCTCCGCCCGAAGGAAGCATCGCTGCAACATGAACAGCCGCGTGGGCCACGATTCATCCGGCGGGAAAGCGTATCGGTGGGCTTCCCGCGGACAGATCCTGCCGGCCAGCACCAATCCGCTGCTCACCCTACCCATGGGACGTAGTAATGGCAGTGGTACAAACCGAACCTGATAGTTAGGGGTGAACAGCACATGGTATCCGGGCAGTGAATGCCGGATCCGTTCCACCTGGTCATCTAGGTAACTCCGTTTTGCTCTCTGATCCACCTCCTGGAAGAGAAACAGCCCGACATCATCCTGATCGCCGATCCAATCAGTGATGCCTTTGATGTAACGGTCATATAGAGACGGATCAGGTCTCACTTTCTCTCCGTCCTCGTAGAAAAAATCCATCTCCTTGCCCAATCCGCTATAACCTATGTTCCAGGTCACCAGCGCAAGGGTATCCTTCCAGGGATGGTCGTCGTGACAGGGTTGAGGAACCTCCGCCTGTTCTATCAGAGGGGGAGAATACCATGTGATCATCCCCCATACGATGACGCCTGCAAGATAAAGAACGGCCAATCCCACAGGGACCAGCAGGACCCACAGGACGATTTTTATCCATTCAGTCATGGTGTTTATTTTCTATAAAATTACACATTCCGGCTCATTCAGACATCATTTTGTATTTTTTGTATTTTTACTGAATCATAAATATGATCCCATGCCTATCCTTGGATCCATCCTCAAAAAGACGATAGAGCTCCGGAGCAGGTTACCCCGTGAGCATAAGTTCACGGATAGCTATGATGTCCAAAAACGGGTCCTTCGAAAATTACTGAAAAAATCAGAGTTCACCCATTTCGGTGAACATTATGATTTCAATGGAATCCTTCGTTCCGACGATATGGTCAGCGAATTCAGGGTAAGAGTCCCCCTCCATGATTATAACTCTATTTTCAAGAGTTGGTGGTACAGGTCGCTGAACGGTGAGGCGTATGTTACCTGGCCGGGGAGGGTGAAATATTTCGCTTTAAGCTCCGGGACATCGGAGGCATCGAGTAAATACATCCCTGTTACCAACGATATGGTGCGGGCGATCCGGAAGACCAGTGTCCGTCAGCTCCTGTCGCTGGTTCATTATGATTTCCCTCCCGATTTTTTCGACAAGGGTGCGTTAATGCTGGGTGGCAGCACGCACCTGCATTACAACGGCACCTATTATGAAGGGGATCTTTCCGGGATCACAGCCAGTGGTATCCCTTTCTGGTTTCAGCATTTCTATAAACCCGGCAAACGGATCGCCAAGGAAAAGGACTGGACGACAAAACTGGAGGAAATCGTCAAGAATGCGCCCAACTGGGATATCGGTGTCATCGTGGGTGTACCGGCCTGGCTGCAGATCCTGCTGGAAAAGATCATCCAGCAATATCAGCTGAAGACCATCCATGACATCTGGCCCAACCTGTCCATCTTTGTGCATGGAGGAGTATCCTTCGAACCGTATAAGAACGGATTTGAAAAATTGCTTGCAAAGCCCCTTACGTACATGGAAACCTACCTCGCCAGCGAGGGATTCATTGCATATCAGTCACTTCCCGGTCACGACATGCAGATGGTCATTGACAACGGCCTGTTCTATGAATTTGTGCCGTTCAACGACAGGAACATTGACGAGCATGGCAACCTCAGGGCAACTCCCGAAGTGCTGACGATCGAACAGGTAAGGGAAGGTCAGGAGTATGCCCTTTTGCTGAGTACCTGTGCCGGGGCCTGGCGTTACCTGATTGGTGACACTATCAAGTTCACCTCCGTCCCCCGGTGCGAGATCGTGATCACAGGCCGCACCAAACATTACCTGAACATCTGCGGGGAGCATCTCTCACAGGAAAACATGAACCGCGCCATCAAGATGCTCGAAGATGAATGTCGGATCGAAGTGCGTGAGTTCACCGTTACCCCCATACAATCCGGATCCATGTTTGCGCACAAATGGTACCTGGGGACCGACAGTCCCATTGATCCCGAAGTTGCGGCGAGCAAGATCGACGGCTACCTGAAAATACTCAATGATGATTACAGGGTTGAACGGGTCGCAGCCATACGCGACGTCATTGCCGAGATCTATCCCTCCGGTGTATTTTATGACTGGATGAGGATTTGCGGAAAGGAGGGATCGCAAAACAAATTCCCCCGTGTCCTGCGCAATGAACCTTTACAGAAATGGGAAGATTACCTGAGGGGTTTAAAAAAAATCACTTGACGGATCATGTTCAGCCTTTTTGTACAGGGGATCATTCTGGGACTGGTGGTTTCTATCACGGCAGGGCCTGCTTTTATCACCATTGTTCAGACAAGCCTCCAGCGAGGATTCAACATGGCCTTTTTTACTTCGCTGGGAGTCCTGCTGAGCGATGCCGCGCTGATCGCCGTGTGCTACCTCGGCACCAGCATCATCGTCGATAATCCGGAGAGCAAGCTGTACATCGGGATGATCGGCGGGATCATCCTCATCGCCTTCGGGATGTGGACCTTCAGCCGCAAACCCGAGATCCTGCTGCGGCGCAGTCCGAAATACAAGACACCGTCCAGGAAACCCGGCCCCCTGACGTACCTCTTTAAAGGTTTCTTTCTGAACTTTCTCAATCCCTTTATCCTGCTCTTCTGGTTCACTGCCATGAGCTGGGTGGCCTCCAGGGCGGAAGAGGGGAAACTGCTGCTTTACACGGGGGTGTTTTTTTCCGGGACACTGGCGACGATCTTCTCGATGGATCTGCTTAAAAGCTTCATCGGCAACAAGATCAGCAATTACCTCAGACCCAGGATCCTGCTTTGGATTAACCGTTTCGTCGGGATTGCACTGGTCGCATTTGGGGTGATCCTGATCGTAAGGGTATCCCTTGAATGGTTGTAACGTAAGAAAACGAATTTTGTCGAACATAAAACACTGAAAATGAAAACACAATTATCGAAGAGCTGGTGGTTCCTTCTAATCAAGGGACTATTGTTTATCTTTTTCGGGGGCATGCTTACGTTCTATCCCAGGGAAACGCCGCAGAAAATGATATTCCTCCTGGGTCTGATCATTCTCCTTGGTGGTCTGATCATTCTGGGATTGTCGCTGCTAAACAAGAAGGAAAACAAAGGGTGGGGAGGACTGATGACCTTTGCTGTCATCGATATCGCCCTCGGTCTTTTTATCATAGTGACACCAAACCTTGCGCTGAAAATAGTGACCTTACTGATCGGTATCTGGGCCCTGCTGGTTGGGATCTATCAGCTGTGGGCCTATTTCACAGCACCGAAAGAGAACAGGAAGGGGTCCATGGCCCTTTACATCGGATTGCTGGCCGTCATCGTCGGGCTCATTATGGTCATCAATCCTATCCCTGCCACCATATTCATGACGATCATCATCGGGATCCTTTCCATTATTGTTGGCTTTATGCTGGTGGGAACCTCTTTCAAGGTCAGGAAAATGGCGTCGTGAGACCGGTCATCCCTGCTCGTTGATGCGGATATCCTTGATGTTCAGCTGAAGCGATACATTACCGTTCCAGTCGTTTTCCTCGATGTGGTAGCAGATATCGAAGGGCACTCCTTTTTCGATGACGGGCAGGAAATCCCCCTGCTGAAACGCGATGGCCGGGTAGAAGAAGCTTCGGATCTCGGGATGCGCCACGGTCATCTTGATGTGATTTTTACCGACGAGGCGTGCGTAGCCTGTATCCGCGAGCCCATTGGTTTGAAACACCGGCTTCATGTTCCCCGGTCCGAATGGAGCGAACTGGCTCAGTATCCTGAAGAATTTGGGATGGATGTCGCTAAGGTTGATCTTCAGGTCGATCTCAATTTCAGGCATCAGCATTTCTTCCGTGATATGTGTGCTGACAAAGTCTTCAAACTTATCGATGAAGCGGTCCAGGTTTTCGGGTTTCAGGGAGAGCCCGGCAGCGTATTTATGGCCGCCGAAGTGTTCCAGCAGGTCACTGCAGGCATCCACGGCATCATAGATATCAAAGTCCTTGATGGAGCGGGCTGATCCTGTGATCAGCCCGTTGGCCTTGGTAAGCACGATGGTCGGCCGGTAATAGGTGTCGGTCAGCCGGGAGGCAACGATGCCCACCACTCCCTGGTGCCATTCCGGATTGTAAACCACCGTAGTTTTTTTGCTTTTCTGCCTTACGTCTGAAGCGATGATCTCAAGGGCATGCTGGGTTGCCTGCAGATCGAGGTTTCTGCGCTCAATGTTGAACTCATTGATCTGCTGGGCCAGCTGACTGGCTTTCATTTCATTGTCAGAGACCAGAAGGTCGACCGAGTTGCGGCCGCTTTCGATCCTCCCCGCTGCGTTGATGCGCGGTCCGATCAAAAAGACAAGATCGCTTATGGAAAGCTCTTTGGTGAAAATGAAGTTGGACGGGTTATCCTCATCCACCACCTTGCGCGTGACATTACAATGCTTCAGGATCGCTTCAAAAGCGGGTCGGGGATCCGAGTTGATGAGCTTAAGCCCATAGTAGGCCAGGATCCGGTTTTCTCCCGTGATGGGAACGATATCCGCTGCAATGCTTACCACGACCAGGTCCAGGTATTTTTCCAAATTACTGAAAGGCAGTTTATTGCGGACGGAGTAGGCCTGGACAAGCTTGAAGGCAACGCCGCAGCCTGAAAGTTCCTTATAGGGATAGGGACAATCCTCCCGCTTCGGATCCAGTACGGCAACAGCCGGAGGTAAGTTGTCATCAGGACGGTGATGGTCTCCGATAATAAAATCCACTCCTTTTTCCGCGGCATACCTGATCTTCTCAATGGCCTTGATGCCGCAGTCGAGCGCAATCACCAGCGTGAAACCATTATCCGCAGCATAATCGATACCCTGAATGGACACACCGTACCCTTCTGAATACCGGTCAGGAATGTAATAGTCAACCTTGCCTGACAACTGTTTAAGAAACGTATAGACCAGCGCCACCGCCGTCGTTCCGTCCACGTCATAGTCGCCGTAGATCAGTATTTTCTCCCCTTTTTGCAGCGCCAGACTAATCCTTTCCACAGCCCTGTCCATATCCTTCATCAGATAAGGATCATGAAGCATGCTGAGCTGGGGGCGAAAGAACTCACGGGCATCTTCATAGGTATAAATACCCCGCTGAACCAGTAACATGGCAATGCAATGGTCAACATTCAATGCCTGGGCAAGATTGTTAACCACCTCAAAATCAGTTGCTTTGTTGAGTACCCAGCGTTTTTTCATCGACAGATTTTGTAATGTAAAATTAACTCAATTCTATCAACCTATTAAGAAATAATTTAATAAAAACACGGATATCTTGATGACACGGGGGCTATGACCTCTCTACTTAATACGATTCGCAGGAATTTGTTACCCTGTTGGGCAGTTTTTTTCTGAATTTCTTGTATGTTTGAAGGACAATGATCACACTCAGACATATTTCATTCTCGTGGGTATCCGATATCCGGTTCTGGATCCTGGTCTTCTTTGTTATCAGAATGTATGGAATCACTTTGCCTCCGGCGGAGGTTGGCCATGCCTGGAGACAGGTGACGGTTAACATGGTCGCTCGAAACTTTTATGAAACTGATCCGAACATCTTTTTCCCGCGGGTTGACTTTGCCGGTGAGAAAACAGGGATCACGGGCATGGAGTTTCCGCTGCTCAATTACCTGATCTACCTGGTATCCCTGATGGCCGGCTTTGATCACTGGTACGGCCGTCTCATCAACCTGACAGCCACTTCCGCCGGATTGTATTTTTTTTACCTGCTGTTACGAAAATTCCTTGGAGAAAAAATCGCCTTTTACTCCACACTGGTCCTGCTTAGCTCCATCTGGTTCAATTACGCCAGAAAGATCATGCCCGACACGTTCAGCATGGCCCTGGTCTTCATGGGCATGTACGAGGCTGTCCGCTACCTGGAGCAGGGAAAATGGTTCAGGTTACTTACCTTTGGCATCCTCATTACCCTGGGGGTATTATCCAAGCTTCCATCGCTGTGCATCCTGCCTGTTCTGGCCTTCCCTCTTCTGGACCGGAATTACCCGGCAAAGCGCAGGTGGGGGATCCTGGCTGCCGGACTGGTGGGGGCAGGAGCGGTATCCGCCTGGTACTTCTACTGGGTGCCCCACCTTGTGAAGGAATTCGGGTTCTGGCATTTCTACATGGGCAACTCTTTTTCTCAGGGATGGCATGAGATCCTTGACCATCTTCCGGATACCGCAAAGAACTTCTATTTCTCATCCCTGTATTCCTATGCTGGATTTGCGGCGTTTCTGGCAGGCATCTGCCTTGCATTCCTGAAAAAAGAAAAAAAAATCATACGCATTTTTCTGCTGCTGACACTGGTCTTTATCGTATTCATTATCAAGGCCGGATTTAATTTTTCCCATCACAATTACTATATCATACCCTTTGTGCCCGTCATGGCCATGGTCACGGGCTATTTGGTCAGTCAGATCAACCTGCGGTGGGTAAGATACGGATTGATCGTAATCCTGATGATGGAAGGGATCATCAATCAGCAGCATGATTTCAGGATAAAGCCCGAAAACCGTTATTTACAGGAGCTGGAGGCCAAGGCAGACCAAGTGAGTCAACGGAGCGACCTGATCGTGATCAATGGAGGCATCAGTCCGGTGGATATCTATTTCACCCACCGCAGGGGCTGGACCTGCCAGAATGAGGACCTGTTCAGCGGAAAGGCTCTGGAAGAGTTGGCAGCCAAAGGATGCAGATACTTTTTCCTGGACCGGAACAAGGCGGAGGGTGATGTGCCGGAGGTTCCCTACCGGATCATTCTCGAAAACAAAGACCTGCGGATCTATGATCTTCGGACACCAGATTAATCATGGGCGTGAACTCAGGGGCATTCCGGCAGATTGCGGTACTAGACTTTTCTTCCGGTGCAAGCATCGGGGAATTTACCAGGAATGGAGGCTGTGTCAAAATGAATGTTTTTATTAAACCACAGAGATCAAGGAGGAGAACGGAGAACACAGAAGACTGATAACGAGTTATTTAAACTCCGTGATCTCCGTGCACTCCGTGGTTAAATTGTATTTTGACACAGCCCTACGGGGGGTGGGGTCACACCGTTAGAAGGTGGAGCGCATGGCTTTGACAGGATCAAGGCGGGAAGCTGTGAATGCGGGTATGAATCCGAAGATCAGGCCGATGCCTCCCGATACAAGCAAGGCGACCATAATATTGCCGGAGGTCAGATAGAGCTCCATCCCGATAGGCTTTTCCGCGATCAGGGTACCGATGAAAACCAGCAGCAGTCCGACAACACCTCCGAATAAGGAGAGGAAGACCGATTCGAAAATGAACTGCAGAAGGATGAAGTAGTTTTTTGCTCCCAGGGCTTTCTGGATACCTATCTGGCGTGTTCGTTCCTTAACGGAAACAAACATGATATTGGCAATGCCGAAACCTCCAACCAGCAGTGCGAATCCTCCGATGATCCAGCCCACAATGCTGATGACGCCAAAGATCCTGTCGATGAAGGAGGTCAGCATGCTTATTTCGCCTATCTCGAAATTATCTTCTGCAGCAGGCTTCAGTTTTCGGATGGAACGCATCACACCGGTAAGCTCATCCTTCAGCTCCTGGAGCGACACATTGGGCTTTGCCTTGACCATGATGGTCATACCTAATTCATTGACATTCACATAGTTTCTGGCAAAATTGATCGGAAGAAGAATCTGGGTATCATGGGTGTTCCCAAAGTTATCCTTTCCCTCCTTCCTGATCACACCGATCACTTGCACTTTGCTGCCCATCACCTTGATCTCCTTGCCGAGCGGATCCAGGCTTTGAAAAAGATTTTCGGCTATTTCACTTCCGATAACGGTAACCGGTTTGCCGCTGGCAGATTCAATGGGGCTGAAATACCTGCCATCTGCTATTTCGAAAGAGATCACCCTGTCATAATCCTGTGAAATGGCATGCACGGTGGCGTTCTCCACATAATTGCCCTGGTACTTGATGGTTCGCGAAACGACAAAATCGATTGCAGTTGCTTCAGCTGCCTGTGTTCTCCGCTGGATCTCCCTGAGTTCACTAATGGCTGGTTCAGGGCGGTTCCAGTATTTCCACCAGGGAAAATTTGCATCGCCGATCAGCGGCCACTTGGTCACGAACACGATGTTGTTCCCCAGCGATGAAAGGTTGCTCTTTATAGCCATTTCCATCGAATCGAAAACGGTAAAGACAGAGATGATGGAGAATATACCAATGGTTATGCCCGACAACGAAAGAACCGTTCTTACTCTGTTCGTCACGATTGCATTAAGTGCAAACGAAAAACTTTCGATCAGCAGTTTCAGAAAAAGCATGGGGACGTATTGAATTGCTGCGTAAAGGTACGATTAAAATGAAATTTTAACAGAAATTTCATTGTTTTATGCCCTGATTTTTAATAACATTGTAAACTTTTTCAAAATCAGGTTCCTGGAAGTCCTTCATTCTAGAAGTTCCAGTCGCTGATCATCTTTTTTTACCAGTGGATGGAAAACGCCAAAAAGATAAAAACTGCACTTATTTCTGTTTATTCCAAGGATAAACTGGAAACGGTCGTACGGGCGCTGGACGGGAACGGCGTGAAGATCTATTCGACCGGGGGCACGTACGATTTCATTCAGAAACTCGGGATCAGCGCTCAGACAGTTGAATCACTCACCTCCTACCCCAGCATTCTCGGGGGAAGGGTAAAAACACTGCACCCAAAAGTATTCGGCGGCATCCTCGGACGGATGGACAACCATGAGGACCGGATGCAGATGGATTTTTACAAGATCCCGGCCTTTGATCTGGTGGTGGTCGACCTCTATCCCTTTGAGGAAACAGTCCGCGCGACCGGCGATGAGTCTGAGATCATTGAAAAGATCGACATCGGTGGCATTTCCCTCATACGGGCTGCGGCCAAGAATTATCATGACGTGGCGGTGATCGCCTCCGCAGGTCTTTATGATGTTTTTCTGGAACGTTATGCAGAGGGGCGGGGAGGATTGTCGCTGGAAGACAGGAAATGGTTTGCACGGGAGGCCTTTAATATAAGCTCGCATTACGATTCGATGATCTATCGCTGGTTCCTGAAGGGCGAAAAAGGCTCCTTCAAGCAGAGCATCCTTCAGGCACACCCGCTTCGTTACGGGGAGAATCCGCACCAGGACGGATACTTTTACGGCAATCCGGACGAAGTGTTTACCCAGTTGCATGGCAAGGCGATCTCCTACAACAATATCGGGGACCTGGATGCGGCGGTGAGCCTGATCGGTGAATTTGAAGAATCCACCTTTGCCATCATCAAGCACAACAATGCCTGCGGCCTGGCCAGCCGCCCTCAGCTTATCCAGGCCTGGAAGGATGCGCTTGCCGGCGACCCGGTGTCTGCCTTCGGCGGTGTACTGGTCACCAACATGCCGGTGGACCTTGCCTGCGCAAAGGAGATCCATGCACTTTTTTTCGAGATCCTCCTGGCACCCGGTTATGAAAAAGAAGCCCTGGAACTGCTACAGGCAAAGAAAAATAGAATACTTTTGCAGGCAAAGCAGGTCGTTCTGCCAAACCGGATCTTCCGGTCCGCATTGAATGGGATCATCGAACAATCGAAAGATCTGAAGACAGAAACCCTAACGGATCTGAAACCAGTCACCCGTTCCGTGCCTTGCGGCAGAGAGCTTGAAGATCTGGTGTTTGCCAATAAGATCGTAAAACATTCCCGGTCGAATGCGATCGTACTGGCAAAAAACAAACAGTTGCTGGCCAGCGGCGTAGGACAGACATCGCGTGTGGATGCGCTGCGGCAGGCCATTGCCAAGGCCATCTCGTTTGGCTTTGACCTTCATGGCGCGGTGATGGCGTCGGATGCGTTCTTCCCGTTCGCCGACTCGGTCGAAATTGCCCATCAGGCAGGTATCACAGCCATTGTGCAACCCGGCGGATCGGTCAGGGATCAGGATTCGGTCAATTATTGCAATGCACATGACCTTTCAATGGTGTTCACGGGTATACGACATTTCAAACATTAAAAATAACGGAGCTTTCCTATGGGACTTTTATCGTTTTTAACAAAAGAGATTGCGATCGATCTGGGGACGGCGAACACGATCATCATCTATAACGACAAGGTGGTGGTGGATGAACCTTCCATCGTAGCGATGGAAAGAAGCACGAACAAAATTCTCGCCGTCGGTAAGAAAGCATTGATGATGCATGGAAAGACCCATGAGAATATACGGACGATCCGTCCGCTCCGTGATGGTGTGATCGCCGACTTCCAGGTGGCGGAATATATGATCCGCGAACTGATCAAGATGATCGGCTTTAAAAATTCCCTTTTTCCCCCCGCCCTTAAAATGGTCATCTGTATTCCTTCCGGGATCACCGAAGTGGAAGAAAGGGCGGTGAAAGACTCGGCCGAACAGGCAGGCGCCAAGGAAGTGAGGCTGATACACGAACCCATGGCTGCCGCCATCGGTATTGGGATCGACGTGCTGGAACCCACCGGGAATATGGTCATTGATATCGGGGGAGGGACCACGGAAATCGCCGTCATCGCCCTGGGTGGCATCGTCAACAACAAGTCGATCCGTATCGCAGGGGATGACATGAATGCCGACATCGAAGAATATATGCGCAAACAGCACAACATCAACATCGGGGAGCGCACCGCCGAACGCATCAAGATCGAAGTGGGCGCCGCCATGACGGAAATCGACAATCCGCCTGATGATTTTGCCGTTCATGGACGTGACATGCTCTCGGGCATCCCCAAGGAGATCACGGTCAATTATTCCGAAATTGCCCATGCACTGGATAAATCCATCTCGAAGATCGAGGCAGCCGTACTGAATGGTTTGGAAATGACTCCCCCCGAACTGTCGGCAGATATTTACCGCACAGGCATCTACCTGGCTGGTGGCGGATCGTTGCTCAGAGGTCTGGATAAACGAATTCAGCAAAAGACCAAACTACCAGTCCATGTTGCCGACGATCCGCTCCGGGCAGTGGCCAGAGGAACCGGTATCGCCCTGAAGAACTTTAATAAGTTCCCGTTCCTTATCAAGTAGCTCCTTGCATGCGAAACCTGCTGACATTCCTTATACGTCATCATTTTTTCATTCTCTTCGTGATTCTGGAAATCATCTCCATTATCCTGATCTCCAATCATTCGTATTATCAGCGTACTACTATCATCAACAGTACTAACCAGGTTACCGGGTCGATCAACCGCTCATTCCATTCCATCAGGGATTATTTCGGACTGCGAAAGGTCAACCAGAAGCTGGCGGAAGAAAATGCCATCCTGCGATCTGTGCTCAGTGATTCCCTGACGGTTGGAGAGATCCGGGAAATGACGGTGAAAGACACCGTTTACGGACAGGTGTATCAGTACATCCCCGCCAAAGTGGTTGGCAACACGGTCAACCGAAGCGATAACTTCATCATGCTGAACCAGGGCATCCTTCAGGGCATCAGAAAAGACATGGCCGTTATCTCTCCTGCAGGTATTGTCGGAATTGTCAAGGAAGTCTCACGGAATTTCTGTACCGTCCTGCCCGTTCTGCACAGCCAGTCGAAGATCAGCGCCAAAGTGAAAAAATCCGACCAGTTGGGCACCATACAGTGGGACGGCTTCAATTACCGACGAGGCACGCTGACTGATGTGCCGACCCATGCAGTCGTGGCCATCGGAGATACAGTGATCACAAGCGGTATGTCACAGATATTCCCCGAGGGGATCATGATAGGTACCGTACATGATATCGACAAGGACGAAGGCGATAATTTCTATACGCTCAGTATCGACTTTTCAGTGGATTATAATAGTATCAGCCAGGTTTATATTGTCAGGAATTTTTATAAGGAAGAGCTCGACAGGCTCCGGGCTTTAACCGGGATGGAAGAAGTACAATGACAATCAGGAACGTCATACGGTTCATCGTGTTGGTCTTGCTTCAGATCTTCATTCTGAACAACATCAATTTCAGGGGGTACCTGGATCCTTATCTTTATGTGCTTTTCATCCTTCTGTTGCCTTTTGATACGCCCAAATGGCTTCAACTGCTATCCGCTTTCCTCATCGGTTTTTTTGTCGACCTGTTCTCCCATTCACTGGGGATGAACGCCGCGGCATCTGTTCTTATGGCATTCGCCAGGCCCACGGTACTTCAGCTCTTATCGCCCGGCCGGGAGTATGATCCCGGGGTGCCGCCCGGTATCAGCGGCTTTGGATTCAGATGGTTCCTGTCGTATTCGCTGATTTTGATCTTCCTCCACCATTTTGTCCTGTTCATGCTGGAAGCCTTCGGTTTCAATGATTTCCTGTCGACACTCTACCGTGTCCTGGTCAATACGGTCTTTACGACGTTGCTTGTTCTACTGAGCCAGTTCCTGTTTATCAGGAAAAGATAAGATCATCATTTTACCACCTTTTCCCATCCCATCGTCTTCATGTTCCGGTGGATGAGCAAGCCGCACAGGAAGGCACCTGCTGCATAGAGGGAAGCTGATAGATAAGCCTTGAAGATCAGCTGTCCGATCCCAAAAAGGATAAAGAGGACCAGTCCGCAACCTGCGAACCAGTTCAATAACAGTTTGGTGAATCCTGAATCGCTCTTCACCTCCGGCAGTTCACGGGCTATCCTGCGCCATCCTGCCCCACCGGGGTGCACACGTGCATAAAAGGCCTTCAGTTGTTCATTTGACGTGGGCCGCGTCAGGAACGTGACCACCACCCAGATGATGGTCGACCACAGGACGATGATCATCAGGGATAGCTCATAGTCAACTCCCCTGGCTTTGAGGAAGGGGTAGATCGCATAGGGCGCCAGCATGGCGGCGATCTCCGACCAGGCGTTGATGCGCCACCAGAACCATCTCAGGATTAGAACCAATCCGATACCGCCGCTGCAGGCCAAGATGAACCTCCAGGCATCGCTGATCCGCGTGAATTGAGTGGTCACCACCAGGGATAGCAATATCAGGATGAAAGTTGTGATACGGGATACCCTGACGTAGTACTTTTCAGATGCATTCGGTCTGATAAAGGGCCGGAACAGGTCATTGACGATATAGGAGGTTCCCCATACGGTCTGTGAGGCCAGTGTCGACATATAGGCTGCAAGAAAGGCGGCCATCAGCAATCCCTGCAGCCCGGCAGGCAGAAGGTCCCTGATCACCATCACGTACGTGGCTCCTTTGTCAGGCTCGTCGGGATACAGTACCAGGGCGACCAGCCCCACGATGATCCAGGGCCATGGGCGCAGCGCGAAATGAGCGATCTGGAACCAGAGAGTGGCCAGCAGGGAGTGCTTCTCATTTTTGGCCGACATCATGCGTTGCGCTACATATCCCCCACCCCCTGGCTCCGCACCCGGATACCAGCTCGCCCACCACTGGACTCCCAGGTAAGCGATGAACGCTACAACACCCATTTTCAGCGCCCCGCCCACCGTCATCCCGCTCTCCTGATGCCCCTCCAGTGCCGGTGTGAACCGGAATAACCAGTCTGGAAGCTGTTCCTTCAATCCTTCAATGCCGCCCACCTGGGGAGCCCTTACCGCGTAGACTGCCAGGACGATGCATCCTGACATAGCCATCACGAACTGGAACGAATCGGTAAACGACACGCCCCAGAGACCGGATATGGAAGAATAAACTGCTACAAAAAGCATGATGCATCCCACCACCAGGAGATGCGACGAAAACGTGATCCCCATCAACGTGACCTCTCTGACACCAAGAAACAACAGATCGGGGAACATGACCTGCAGGATCTTTACCATAGCCAGGTTGACCCACGCAATGACGATCATGTTCATAAAAACCCCGATATACACTGCCCTAAACCCCCGCAGAAAATCGGCCGTTCTTCCTGAATACCGGATGGAGACAAATTCACAGTCAGTAAGGATCCCCGCCCTCCTCCACAGTCGGGCAAAAAAGAACACCGTCAGCATCCCTCCCAGAAGCATGTTCCACCAGAGCCAGTTCCCGGCAATACCGTTCTGCGCCACCAACTCGGTGATAGCCAGCGGCGTGTCGGCGGCAAACGTGGTTGCGACCATGCTCGTCCCGGCGATGTACCAGGGAAGGTTCCTGCCCGTAAGAAAAAAATCGCTGGTACTTTTACCCGCTCTTTTCGACATGTAAATGCCAATCGAGATACTGATCAGTAAATAAATCCCGATAATCAGCCAGTCAATGCCCGATAAAAACATGTTCAAAGCCCTCCCCGGATTATTTTTCGCTAATTAAGTTAATTTCTCTGAGATTATTCCAATACTTTTGCACTACATTTAATTTTTACTTATTGACATATGAAAAATCTGCTACTTGGAGCATTGGCGCTTATTCTCCTTTCCACCTGCAACTCTCCGGCGCCGGATGAGTATACCATCAAGGGAACCATCAGCGGACTGTCGGATGAACTGGTCCTACTGCAAATCCGGAAGGGTGGGACATGGGTTACCCTGGATTCGGTCACGGCTTCACAGGGAAATTTTGAAATGAAAGGCAAGATGGATACGCCAGCCCTGATGTCTCTCCGGTTCAAGGGAGTGCCAGGCAACGTATCCGTTTTTATGGAAAATGCTTCCATTGAGGTAAATGGGTCCGCTGACAGCCTTGACCAGATCCGCATCACAGGTTCGTCCAGCCATGATGAATATACGGCATACCTGAAAACCAGGGAAGCCCTTTACCAGCAATATGAGGATCTTTCCGGGCAATACCGGATGGCAGATTCGGCCGGGAATGAAGAACAAAAGAAGGCCCTCGAAGAAAAATTCAAGGCTCTCGAGCAGCAGGACAAGGAGGATATGCTGGCATTCATCAGCGAACACCCGGCATCTTACGTGACCGCTTATATCGCACGTTCCAATTCGTACATGCTAGAACTGGAAGAACTGGAAAAAATCACCGCAGGGCTGTCCCCTGTGCTTGATTCATCACAGTACATAAAGGAATTGAAAGAAAGGGTAGTAGTCATGAAAAAAGTTGCGATTGGGCAACCTGCCATCGATTTTACCATGGCAGATTCCATCGGAAACCCTGTGTCGCTCTCCTCGTTCAAAGGGAAATACCTCCTGGTCGATTTCTGGGCCTCCTGGTGCCAGCCATGCCGGCTCGAAAATCCCAATGTGTTAGCCTGTTACAGGGATTTCAGCCCACTGGGCTTTGACATACTCGGAGTTTCTTTGGACAGAAACAGGGAAGACTGGCTTCAGGCCATTGCAGAGGACACGCTGACCTGGACCCATGTTTCGGATCTTTCGTTCTGGGACAATGCCGCCGGAAAACTCTATGGCATCAACGCCATCCCTTCAAACGTCCTGCTGGATCCGGGACAGATCATTATTGCGAAGAATCTTCGGGGAGAGGATCTTCGGGTTAAACTGGAGAATATTTTCTCAGAATAAACTTCGTAAATTCCAAATCCCAACGTACGAGTGTTCAAAACAAATTCCGGGATCCAAGTTCAAAACCTTGACAATGTGCTGGAATTTAAAACGTGGAATTTGTTTGGATCTTGGATTTTGGGATTTGGGCTGGCTCAGCCTTTCAGCGTCATTTCACGTACCAGATGCTTCGCGCCGGCATACTTGTCGATGATGAAGAGCACATAGCGGATATCTACATTGATGGTCCGCTGCAGTGCCGGTTCGAATGCAATATCGCCGCTCATCGCCTCCCAGTTGCCGTCGAAAGCAATCCCGATCAGCTCTCCAGCCCCGTTGATCACCGGACTGCCTGAATTTCCGCCGGTGATATCCGTGTTGGTCAGAAAACACACGTACATCTTTCCCTTTTCACCGTAGATGCCAAAATCCTTCTTCATGAAAAGCTCTTTCAGCTTGTCGGGCACGATGAACTCTTCATTGGATGGGTCCTCCTTTTCCATGATCCCTTCCAGTGTAGTGAAATATTCATAATGCACCGCATCGGCAGGAAAATAATCCAGCACCTGGCCATAGGTCAGCCGCATGGTGCTGTTGGCGTCCGGATAGAAAACCTTGCCGGGTGACATCTCACGCAGACCGGCTATATAAAGCCGTTTGGCACGGTCAATTTTCGATCCCACTTCGGAGGACAATCCGTTGAGCATCATGAAACCCTGATAGATGGAAGAGGTTACCTGGTACAACAGGTCCTTATGAAATTTTTTCATGTTCGGTTTGGCCAGAAAAGCCTCATAATTGGCTTTGGTCGAAAAAATGGACTCAGCAAAAGCATCCCTGGCAAATGCGTCAAAATCATTTTTATATTTAGGTGTGATGACGCTGCCGAATATAGCGGGCATCAGGTCGGCCGGCACGTTGTCATAGATCAGTTTCAGTGCGGCGGCATAGATCGTTTGTTCGGTGGCGGCGTCATAATCCTTGAAATGCTCTTCCGAACGTGCGTAGTAGGGATCAAGTTCCTGAGGTGCGAGGTCTTTCCGTGACAGGAGTCCTTCCAGCCCCATGTTCTGAATGGGGAAGATCATGGCGGATGACATGAACAAGGGCATCTGGTAGTACCAGACTGTTGATTGCACCTGTTTTTCCTCGAGGAATCCATAGCATTCGCGAAGATCGCTGATCACCTTCCCGTACTTTTCTGTCCTCGACGGATCGGCATTCACCCATTGTTCGAACTGGTCTTCCAGGGCTTTTTTCTCATCCATGACCCTGAGCCGTTTCAATCCGCGGGACTCACCGATCTTGTTTTTCCAGAAATTGGCTATATTGGCGTACTTGGAAGCATACTGGATATTGACGGTCTTGCTGGCATCCATCTGTTCTTTCATCAGGGGCAGGATCACGTTGCCCATATGTATGATCGCTGGATTCTGTTCTTCCAGCGTAAGCTTTATACCGTAGGATGTCCGGTAGCGATCGGTCTGCCCGGGATATCCCCAGATCATGGCAAAGTCATTTTCCCTGTAACCCTTGATCGAGACGGGCAGATGATAGGGTGCCTTAAACGGGATATTTTCTTTGGCATAGGGTGCCGGTTCGCCATCCGGTCCGGTATAGACACGGAACATGCTGAAGTCTCCGGTATGCCTTGGCCACATCCAGTTATCGGTGTCCCCTCCGAATTTACCGATCGCTGATGGCGGTGCACCCACCAGACGAATATCCAGATAGGTCCGGTAAACGAACAGGTAATATTCGTTCCCCTCAAAAAAACCGGTGATCTCCACATCATATTTTCCATCTTCGGCAGCCTCCTCTTCCAGCTTCTTGCTTGCCTCATCAATAGCTTTACCGCGATCGGCCTCCGACATGTCATCGGTGACGGCTGCCAGCACCTGGCTGGTCACGTCCTCCATGCGGATAAAAAATGTCGCGGTCAGCCCTTCGTTGGGGAGTTCTTCTTCCCGCGTCATGGCCCAGAAGCCATCCGTAAGGTAGTCGTGGTCGATGGAACTGTGCGACTGGATCGCATCGTACCCGCAATGATGGTTGGTCAACAGCAGTCCCTCCGGGGAAACCACTTCCGCAGTGCAGAATCCGCCCAGGTTCACGATTGCATCCTTCATACTCGAATGGTTGATGCTGTAGATCTCCTCCGCTGTGAGTTTCAGTCCGAGATTCTGCATATCGGTGTAATTCAGCCGCTCAACGAAGATGGGCAGCCACATCCCTTCATCCGGAGGATTACCTGCCGATACATTATTGCAAATTGCCATTGCAATGAGTAACAGATACACTATTTTTTTCATTGGGAACATTGTTAAATTGTTCTATTGTTCTATTGATTGACTGCTGACTGTTGACTGCTGACTAACTACTCAAGCCCCACAACCGCCTTCCCCTGGTTGAACACAATATCGACAGGGATACCGGAGCTGTTCAGCCGGTCAAGGTCAGCCTGAAGCTGGGGCATGATCACTCCCTTCTCTGCGATCCATTGCCTGGCCAGGTCGTAATTGCCATCACCCTGGACATGCATGATATCCTGGACGGAAGAGATCATGGCTGCCTTCATTTTTTCAAAATCCACGGTATAGTATCCTTTTTCACTCCTTGTGAACACTCCTTTTTCCTCAAAATAATTGAACCGCATCATGTTGGCCTTCCCATGAGCGCTTGCTGCACCAAACCGGCTGGAGCGGAAAATACCTACAAAGAAGGTAATGTAATTTCCCTTGAGCGCTTCCTCGGACATCTCTCCCATCTCGTACAATTTGGTCACCAGGTACAGGCCCATGATGTCCGCCTTTCCCTCTTCCAGTGCCGAATATTGTTCTTTCAACGCACTTCTCACCGTTCCCTTTCCGTTGATGGTATTCTTTATCCCCATTCCGTGGGCCACTTCATGGAACATCGTATTGCTGAAGAAGGCATCAAAGGTCACGTATTTCTGCTGCTCCGGATCGATGATCGTCTGGGCGATGGGGACCACTATTTTATCAAATTTGGCGCGCATGGCATTTTTTAGCTGCAGTTTGCGGCTGCCGGCCCGGAGTTGGACCTCTTCATCATTGGGAAGGTTGATGGCGATGGTCTTGCTGCCCGAATTGCAATCCCCCGCATAGAAGATCACATCATACGCATTTAGGTCCGCGTCGGCTCCCGGTGTTTCCTGCTTGTAACCATCCTCGACAGGCAATCCTCTCTGCATGTCGGGCAGCATGGCGGCATACCTGGTCAGCCGCTGGCTCCACTCGTTATCCTTGATCAGAATGAATGATTCAAAAGCAGCCTTGAAGCCGAATAATCCGTCCTCGTAATTTTCGATCGGGCCCACGACAAAATCAATGTTCGAATCTTTCATCTCCAGCCAGGCAAAATCACTTGCCTGATACTCGTCCGTAAGCAACGCTTTTGCCCGGATGGTCAGATAATTTTTAAATCCTTCATTATCGGCAAGCGCTGCTGCCTGCATCATCAGGTCAGCAGCCTGTTTGATTTTTGCATCATAGGCCTGGTGATACCAGACGCTGCGAAGGGTTCCATCCTCATTTCTCCGGATCAGGGTGTAGAGGCTGGTCTTGGTTGAATCGTTAAATGCTTCAAACTCATCTTTGGTCATGTCCAGCGGGTAGAAGTTGGCTCCTGCCGGTTTTTCACCGATACCTTCGATGAACGGGTGGTTGTTGTCGAGCCGGTCCCAGGGGCCATAGTTTATCCCGGCAAATGCACGGGTGTTCGGGTCCTGTACCTTCCCGAGAAACGCCTCTTTGTTTCCCAGGGTTTGCTGCCAGTAAAGTTCGTCCATGATCTGAGCCACGTCGAACAGCAACGGGAGGATCTGTTTTTCATTTTCACTCAGGTGGCTGATATCTGCAGTCAGATCCACCGGGGCATAGATGGCCAGTCGTGCATCCACCTGTGCCTGGGAAGTAGGATTGTAGGTCTCAAGCTGCGGCAGGACACCGGGATGGACCTGTTCTTTTTGTTCTTCGGTCAAGACGGGTTTTGTTGTGCAGGCCGCTATAAAAAGCATAGTTATAACAGTCCCTGCGATGGTTAGTCTTTTCATTGTGATCATTCTATGTATGGAATTTATGATTACTTCTTTGTAATGAGTCGGCAGTCAGCAGTCGGCAGAATAACTTGCAACCTGCAACCTGTAACCTGAAACTTACCAATCACCTGAAATCCCCGTTGTCCGGCAAATTTAGTCAATCTTCCCGTAATTCAAAGCAGGATATGTATCTTTGTGTCTTCATTTCAATGAATTTATGGAAGATACCAGGGAGATACGGGTGCGGTTTGCGCCTAGTCCGACCGGACCGCTGCATATCGGTGGAGTGAGGACCGCGTTATATAATTACCTGTATGCCAAAAAGCATCACGGCAGGCTCATTCTTCGCATTGAAGACACGGACCAGGGGCGGATTGTACCCGGTGCGGAGGATTACATCATCAAATCCCTCGGGTGGATGGGGATACACTTTGACGAGGGTATCCGTGAGGGAGGTCCGTACGCTCCGTACCGTCAGTCGGACCGGCAGGCCATCTACCGTGACTATGCCGGGCAGCTGATCGCATCAGGCAATGCCTATTATGCGTTTGATACGCCGGAGGAGCTGGAACAGATGCGCAGGCGGCTGGAAGGGGAAAAAGCTGTCAACACCAGCTACAGCTATCTTTCCCGCATGTCGATGACCAATTCGCTGACCTTGCCTGCCGAAGAAGTCAGCCGTCGCATGGAGGCCGGCCAGCCGTATGTCATCCGGTTCATGATCCCCTCTGACCAGGAAGTCTGCGTTTACGACCTGATCCGTGACTGGGTTGTCGTACATTCATCCACCCTGGACGACAAGGTCCTGTTCAAGTCCGACGGCATGCCCACCTACCATCTGGCCAACGTGGTGGACGACCACCTGATGAAGGTCACACACGTGATCCGCGGGGAAGAATGGCTGCCTTCCCTGCCGCTGCACGCCCAGCTTTACAGGGCCTTTGGGTGGGAAGAACCCGGGTATGCCCATTTGCCACTGTTGCTGAAGCCCGACGGGAAAGGCAAGCTAAGCAAGCGTGACGGCGACCGGCTGGGATTTCCCGTTTTCCCATTGCAGTGGAAAGATCCGTTCACGGGCGAGGTATCATCCGGCTACCGCGAATCCGGTTACTTCCCCGAAGCCTTTGTGAACATGCTGGCGTTCCTGGGGTGGAATCCGGGGACAGAACAGGAGCTGTTTTCGATGGATGAGCTCATTGAAGCTTTTTCCATTGAACGGGTTGGCAAATCCGGATCCCGTTTCGATCCCGAAAAAGCGAAATGGTACAATCGGCAGTACCTGCAGCAGCGGCCCGTGAAAGAACTGGTCAGCCTGTTTCGCCCGGTGCTGGATGAAAAAGGCATTCAGGCAGATGACGCCCTGATCGGCAAAGTAGTGGAAATGGTCAGGGAACGAGTTGATTTCGTTAAAGATATATGGGATCAGTCGTGGTTCTTTTTCAAAGCTCCAGAAAGCTACGATCAGGAGGTGGTCAGGAAACGCTGGAAGCAAGAAACGCCTGCGATGATGACAGAGGCTGCTTCCCTGCTGAAAGACCTTGAACCTTTTACATCGCCAGTCCTTGAAGCTAGGCTGAAAGAGTGGATGGAGCAGAAAGGGTATGGCACGGGGCAGGTGATGAATGCGCTGCGGCTGTGCCTGGTCGGTGCCGGCATCGGGCCGCACCTGACGGAGATTATGGAGACCATTGGGAAGGCTGAGACCATCAGGAGGATTATTACCGGTGTTGAAGCGCTTTCCGGATCTTAAATTCCAAATCACAGGACCCAAATTCCAGAAAATTGTAGGATCAAAATTCCATACGAGGACAGGAACGATTCACAACAAAGTCTGACTTGGTCCGCTCTTTAGAGTGAGAAGTCAAAAGGTATCACATTACAGATTAATAGCAGGATTAAATCAATATTACGGTTTTAACCAGTTGCTCTGAGGTTTGACAATTAATCGTGCGTTGTTATCTGCCATCTTCAGAGTCAGACAGGTTCTTGCTGTATAGGTTTTGTCATTGAGCTTATGGACGACAAGAGCTACATCAGGGTTGGATGAACCAGAAGTAAAGTAAAGGGGTAAAAGAAGCTGGATTTTACCATCGTAATATTGCGGTACGGCAATTTTATAATTTGTTCTGACTTTCTTTTTTATTTCATCAATAGAGCCCATCAATTGCCTTCGAAGTTCTGAATCATCAGCCTTTTGCAAATGAGTGGGGAATCTGGCGATATTATCCCGGATTATATGATCAATGTCCGGAATTAAATCACTTTTGGGATTAAAAATTAGAAGTTCTGGCTTCTCAAAAAAATCAGCTATATCAGGTAAATTGTGAGAGAAATGACGTAAAAGCAGATTTTCACTTTTCTTTAAAAAAGCCTTGAAACAATAAGGCGTCGTAAATCCAGGCCGCGGATTTTTATAAATTTCAAAAAAAGCGAAAATATCTTCGAGGTTTTCTGTGACTAAACCAGTATTGAAACAAGCAAACTTATTATCGGCAGTATACCCTATTTTTCTCTCCTGTCGTAATTTTCTAAAGGTAAATTCAAGGTAGTTTTTAAGTATCGAATTATTTTTCACGAGTACATCTGAAAAATCCCATTCTTCCTTATCTGCTAAATTATCAGCAAGAAATCTGATGCTGGCTTCATAGTTTGGGAAGACAGAGAAATTAAATAGTTGATCCTTAATAATTATTAACATATTGATTGTTAATAAATTAACGTGAGTTCGACATAATTTCAATAGCATAAAGTCACTGATTGATCAATGATTTCGAGATTCAGAGAAGGCTTTTTGGGTAAGAATGAGTAGGCAATTAACCCGCCTATGAGGTTAATCACAAA
>JAQUQD010000016.1 GCA_028716265.1 Bacteroidales bacterium
GTTCTCCTGATCACACCCATTGATCAGGAAGCCCCTAACGGAAGGATGATCCTTCCCCAGGTGATGGTGATCAGGGATGTGCTTGACAATGATTGTGTTAATATCGTATTGAAAGAAAACCAGGTTGAACAATTCTTTAAGACCTCGGCCTTAAGGCCTGCGCTGGCCATCACCGACAGTCAGGCGTTTCACAAGGTGAAGGACCTGGTGCCGGAGGAAGTTCCACTGACAAGCTTCAGCATCGTGATGGCACGACAGCGGGGTAATTTCAGCAAATACCTGCAAGGTACTCCCCATCTGGACCAACTCCGTGACGGAGACCGGGTGCTGATCCTGGAATCCTGCACGCATCAGGTGAATTGCGATGACATCGGTCGGTACAAGCTGCCCCTTTGGATTCGCGAGTTTACGGGTAAAAATGTTGAGGTGGACGTTGTTGCAGGCTTTCATCCGATTCCATCGGACATCAGTGCTTATAGCCTGGTCATCCAGTGCGGTAGCTGCATGGTGACACGCAAGCAGCTTCTGAACCGTCTGAAACCAGCCATTGATGCCGGTATATCGGTGAGCAACTACGGTCTCGCCATCGCTTACATGAACGGGATCTTCCAAAGGGCGACAGCTCCCTTCAGAGCAAATCAAGCATCCAATGGATGAACTACCGCTGCGTCACCCACTGGATCTGTACCAGATCACGCGATTGCTGTCGGTTGAATCGCCCCATGAAATAGAACAGGTCCTTGCCCGAGCCCGCACCGTTAAGAAGGAATGCATCGACAATAAGGTCTATATCAGAGGCCTGATCGAGCTATCCAATATCTGCAGAAAGAACTGCCTGTACTGCGGCGTCAGGAGGGACAACCGGGGCGTGCGCCGGTACGACATCCCCGAAGCCGAAGTGCTTGAAACGGTACAACATGCCATGGAGGAGGGGTATACTTCCCTTGTCATCCAGTCGGGAGAGCGGACCGACCAGGTTTTCATTCAGCATATCGATCGTCTGCTGAGAAAGATACAGGCACTATCCAATCATGGGATGGGGATCACGTTATCGTGCGGTGAGCAGAATCCCGAGACATACCGCCGCTGGGCCGACAGCGGCGCACACCGCTATCTGCTCCGGATCGAGACCACCAACCGCGATCTCTTCCGCAGGATCCATCCCTGCGACGGGAGCCACCTTTATGACAACCGCGTAAAGGCCCTGCAATGCCTGAAAGAAACCGGATACCAGGTTGGTACGGGAGTGATGATCGGTCTTCCAGGTCAGACCGTGGAGGACCTGGCAAAAGATCTGCTATTTTTCAGGGATATCAATGTGGATATGGTGGGCATGGGCCCGTATATCGAACACGAAATGACGCCCCTCCATTCGGAGAAGGACCGCTTATGGTCAATGGAAAAACGGTTGGAAAAAAGTCTTCTGATGATCGCCGTATTAAGGCTTGTCATGAAAGACATCAACATTGCCGCTGCCACTGCTCTGGATGTACTGAGCCATGAGGGAAGAACCATGGCGTTCCATGCAGGGGCCAACGTACTGATGCCCAATATCACACCGGCGCAATACCGTGAGGACTACCTGATCTATAAAGGTAAACCTGTCCTCCAGGAAGCACACGACCTCATCAGCCGGATCAGCGCGGGCTTGCCCGCCGGAACACAGATCGACTTCACCAGGTGGGGCGACTCAAAAAATTATGCACGCAGAATCTCCGGTTGATCTACCGGCATTCCCTGCCCATTAACATATCTGTCCACTATCTGTGGTTTCAAGGCTTATTTCTGATTAACTTTGCGCAGATTATCAGGTATCCAACGCATGAAAGGAATCGGTAACAGACAAAACAAAACACAGCCCGGCAAAAACAGGAAAGGTATCTTTGCAAGCCAGGTCAGGGGAAAAGGAAGCAGTCCGGCAGCCTATGCTTCCCAGGTTAAGCGCATTAGACCTTCCACAAAGCGAATCCAGGGCTCAAAATGAGACTGGCAGAAAATTTCGGGTAATGTATCACGTAAATTGACCATGTTATGAAACAATGGTACGAATCGCTATTTGAAAATTATGGCTTTCAATACGACCGGGAATTTTTCACACGAGGAACCCAGGGTGAATGTGATTTCATTGAAAAGGAGATACAGTCCGATAAAGTAACCAGGATCCTTGATATCGGTTGTGGCACGGGACGACACACCCTTGAACTGACCAGACGCGGTTATAGGGTAACCGGGGTGGACCTGTCGGAGTCGTTGCTTAACAGGGCCAGGGAAAAAGCCATGAAGGAAAATCTGATCATCGAATTTCAGCGGCAGGATGCACGGGAACTGACTTTCTGCAACGAATTCGATTTGGTGATCATGCTTTGTGAGGGGGCTTTCCCACTGATGGAGACCGATGAGATGAACTTTCGTATCCTTCAGAATGCAGCCAATGCTCTGAAAGATAGCGGGAAGTTGATTTTCACTACGTTAAATGGTCTTTTCCCCCTCTTCCATTCCTTAAAGGATTTTATGGATGCCACCAGAGAGGAAGGAAACGCAGTCGAAGAAAACATCACTTTTGACCTGATGACATTCCGCGATCACAGCACGTTACTTATGAAGGATGATGCAGGGAATGAAAAGCAGCTGGATTGCAACGAGCGGTTTTATATCCCTTCGGAGATCACCTGGCTGCTGAAATCGCTGAATTTTAAGAAGGTTGACATTTTTGGCGCGAAATTGGGTGCGTTCAGCCGCTCTGACCGGTTGACGACAGAAGATTTTGAGATGCTGGTCGTAGCTGAAAAGTAAGATCAATCTTTCAATAATTGTTCTCAAAATGGAAAAAGAAGTCATCACTGCAGTTGCCCTTGGTGTGGGACTGGCTGCCAGTTGTGGATTCCGGGTTTTTGTACCCCTTCTGGTAGCAAGTATTGCCGCCCATGCAGGTGTATTCCCGCTGAATGAAAGTTTTCAGTGGCTTGCCAGCTGGCCGGCCATCATCAGTTTCGGGACAGCAACCGTCATCGAAATATTTGCCTATTACATTCCTTTCGTTGACAATCTGCTGGATACGATCACAACGCCCCTGGCCATCGGCGCAGGTACGTTGCTGGTGACCTCCGTGCTGCCCATCGATCAGGAATTTCTGAAATGGATCACCGGATTGATCGTGGGAGGGGGAGCTGCAGCCACCATTCAGGGCGGAAGCGTGCTGACAAGGCTAGCTTCTTCCAAACTGACTGCCGGTGCCGGGAATCCAGTCGTCGCCACTACTGAACATGCAGCTTCAATAGGCTCTTCTCTGCTGACCCTGGTGTCGTCCCTTCTCATCGCAGTCCTCTTCTTTTTACTGATTGTTTTCATCCTGGTCAAGTTTAGAAAGCGACTGATAAGGTCCCGGACAAATTAAGCCAACAGAGTTGCGGAAAGGAACGACGGGATCTTTAACCCCTACGGGGTATTGAATCATTTCATGCCCATATGCTACAATACTTTACGCTCTACAGGCAAGTAGATTGGATTCTTTCAAATACAGCGTAGTGGTTAAAGAATTGTAGATCAATGGGGAATTAACCAATGGTTTTATTCCCCGCAGGGGATAAACATCAACTGTACCCGTTCACCGGTATAGGTGCACGGTTCCCTGCAACGATCGTTTTTGGAGCCCCGTCAGGGTGATCTCATGAACATCGCAGATATAAAAATAGACCCCTTCGCTGCAATCCTGATCCGTATCCTTGTTCTTACCGTCCCAGTTGATCCTGGGATCGGTTGTTTCATAGACAACGGTTCCCCAGCGGTTAAAGATCTTCAGCTCGATACGTTCAACGGAAGTATAGGGGAAGGGGACCAGGTAATCATTGAATCCGTCGGCGTTGGGAGTGAACACATTGGGAATGGCATAGACGGAACAGCTGTCGATGCTGACGCAGATAACGTTGCTGAAGACACTCTGGTTCCCGATCGAATCGAGCGCAGTGATGGCATAGCAACCTGATATAGATGCCAGATTTTGATGCAGATAGCTGGTATCCAGTGGACTGAACAGGGAATCCAGGATGATGAAATCCCCGTTCAATGTCGGAGTGAAATAAATATAATATCGTGTCACATCGTCCGCACAATAGTTATTCGGATTGGTCCATGTAAGGAGATTGGCAACCAGGTCGCAGTCAGTATCCACTGACAGGACGGGAGGGCAGGGGGCCACATTGTCCAGGGGCGATCCACAAGCCCTCTGGGATAAGTTGATGATGGGATCGATGATCCCGGGCGAAGAATAATGGCCGATACTTTTTACATAATAGCAGTAGGTCACACCATTGATCAGCCCGGTGTCAGCATAGAATCGTGTCAGGGAATGGCCAATCGAGTCATACTGCTGGATTGTTTCATTTAACCGGTAGATAATGTATTTCTCGTTTTGCCAGGGGACATTTTCCGACCAGGTCAAATGGATGCTGTTGTCGGAAGGCTCACAACTGATATACACGGAAGAACTCAGCTGGGAAGAGCCGATCAGAAAGAAATTCCCGGGCTGGTCGTTGTACAGATCGATCACATAGCTGGAGGGTGTAATTTGCGTATTGATGCCGGAATGAATGAAGATGGTGTCGTTGAGATCATTGTAGGCACCTGCTTCATTCAGGCTGGATCCGTTCAGGTCGGGCGAATAACTGATCACATAGCGATAGGGGCCTGGTGCCTGGTTGATATCGATTTCGGTTGGTTTTGACCATACCACCCGGTTTATGCCATCGGTAGTGCCCGTAATTTCCACACTGACATTGGTGATGATGGGCACATCTTTTTTCAGTGAGGCGCAGGCCTCATTAGAAGCATAGCTTTCCGCGCCGTCGGGGAAGACAGCAATCACAAGATAGCAGTACTGCAGTCCGTGGAGCAGTCCGTTTCCGCCACCGTCATCGGTGAAGGAGGTCAGGTCGCTTGAATTAAGCGAACCAATCAGCGCGTAACCCGTATATTCCGGTACGCCTGTTTCGCAGGGTCCGTGGATAAAACCGGACGAGCCCAGCCTGCGGTATATTTTGTAACCCGAGGCGTTGGGGCAGATGCTTTTTTCCCAGTTCAGCTGGATGCTGTTGCCCAACGGGAAAGCTTCCAGGTTTTTTGGTGGGGGCCCGTTCACCGAGATGTTGGTGGTTTTGATGTCGACCAGTGATACGGGAAAGCCGTCGTCAATGGCCTTGAAGTATACCGTATAGGGCCGTTTCTGTACATGGGAGCATTCAGGACTCCATATAAAGGGAGAAGAAACACGGCCGGCTGAATCTTCCGGTGTTTCAAAGAATGCGGGGTTGGATTCCAGGAGGAAAGGGCCGCCTGTGGCCGTCAGGGTGATCTTGTCGTTGTCCGCATCCGTTGCGACCACATTGAACCGGATGGTGGTCCCGGCCCTGACGCAGGTGTCGGTGATCACGTGGATTACCGGCGGGGTATTGTCGCAGGGTGCGATCTCGACCTGCATATCCCGTGTGATGGTGCTGATCAATAAGCCGTTTCTCCATTCTTCGATGATGAAGGCGAAATTGTATTCCCCCTGGAGTGTGGGAGAATCCCAAACAATATCACCGGTGACGGCATTGATGGTGAAGTCGCCAGGGAGATGGTCGGGATCGGCCACGTTGGGATACTCGTAACCGGGGATGAATGTGCCTGAGACTGTCTTGCACATGGTAAATTTATACGAAAGGCTGTCGCCGTCGGCATCGTAAGCTCCGGCGTTGTGGACGAAGGGGATACCCACGCATCCCTGGTCAACAGGCGGATTGAGCAGCACCGGGGAGTTGTTGGGCCCCAGGAATGGATTGATGACCAGCTTGGTCTCTATATAGAAAGGGACATTGACCGAATTGGGGATATTGATGATGCCGTAGTTGCGGTTGGGATCTTCCATCGAAAGGATATAGGTGGAGGCGCCGCTGTAGGTATGTTGCCCGATGTACACGTTACGCCGGATATCGTTGGCAAGATCGATTTTTTCGACACGTTCCAGGATGCTTGACGTCCCATCCCCCCACAGGATCTCCAGTTCGGGCCGGTCGGCCGGGCTGGGTGCGAACGTGTAGGTGAGGATCTTCACTTCGTAGGTCAGGCCACTGATATGACGGTATGTTATCTCGCCTGCCCGTTCATGCGTGGCATAAGATACAATCGAAACAAGCGTCAGAAGCGCAATGACCAGGTATCGTACCATTAAAAATCTAAATGGGGTTCAGACAAAAGTACAAAAATCTTGCCTGAATATGATTTTTCAAATAAGGGAACGGTGAAAAGGGGCTTTTTATTAATTTTGGTATCATCGGGGATGGTTTAATCTTCCGGTGTCGATCCATGTTCCAGGTAGATTATACAACAGAGAAAAAGGAGATTCTGAGGCGGTACAGGCAGCTGCTGGCTGCTTACCGGCCCGGACAGGGGAAAAAGGATACGCGCCTCATCCAGAAGGCTTTCCGCTACGCCCTGGAGGCTCATAAGGACATGCGGCGGAAAACGGGCGAGCCGTACATCTATCATCCCCTGGAGGTTGCGCGCATTGTTACAGGAGAGATCGGCCTTGGGGAAACATCTGTCGTTTGCGCACTGCTTCATGACGTTGTGGAGGACACGGATCATACTCTGGCCGATATGGAACGCGTGTTCGGACACGAAATTTCACGGATCATCGACGGACTGACGAAGATCACAGGGATCTTTGATTCGAAAACTGACGCTCTCACCTATTCAGCACAGGCAGAGACCTTTAAGAAAATGCTGCTGACCCTCTCCGACGATGTCCGGGTCATCCTCATCAAAATTGCCGACAGGCTGCACAACATGCGCACTCTGGATGCCATGCCGCAGGAAAAACAGCTTAAGGTCGCCTCAGAAACCGTTTACTGGTTTGCTCCCCTGGCGCACCGGCTCGGATTGTACTCGATCAAGAGCGAGCTCGAAGACCTTGCCCTGAAGTACACCGAACCCGAAATATTCAGAAACATCAATGAAAAGATCGTTGAATCGGAAAAGGACCGGAAGAGGTTCATCGCTCACTTCATCTATCCCATAAAAAAGACCCTCCGCGAACAGAATTTCAACTTCGAGATCGCCGGCAGACTCAAGTCGGTGTATTCGATATGGAAAAAAATGAAACTGAAGGAAATCCCGTTTGAGGAGGTGTATGATCTTTTTGCCATCCGGATCATCATCGATTCTGAACCGGAATCGGAGAAAATCGACTGCTGGAAAGTATATACGATTGTCACCAACCATTATCCGCCTCTTCAGAACCGGGTACGCGACTGGGTGTCAACACCCAAGCCTAACGGCTATGAGTCTCTTCATACCACAGTGATGAGTGATTCCGGCAAATGGGTGGAGGTACAGATACGATCCAAACGGATGAACGAAATTGCAGAAAAGGGATACGCTGCTCACTGGAAGTACAAGAGCAACACTTCCCTGACTTCCGGATTGGAGAGCTGGCTCAGCAAGATCACAGAGATACTCAAATCGCCCGAACTGAATACGCTGGACTTTCTGGAGAACTTCAAGATGGACCTTTTTTCGGATGAGATCTACGTATTCACCCCCAAAGGTCATCTGCGCTCCCTTCCAGCCCGGTCGACAGCCATCGATTTTGCTTACCTGATCCACAGCGAGCTGGGGCACCACTGCATCGGCGCAAAAGTCAACCACAAGCTGGTGGCGTTGAATTATGAGCTGAAGAACGGCGACCAGATCGAGATACTTGCCTCCAGGAAACAGCGACCTAAGGAAGAATGGCTTGATTTTGTGGTGACCGCCAAGGCTAGCTCGAACATCAAGGAAGCACTCAAAGAAGAACGGAAGAAATTTGGTGACAAGGGAAAGCAAATGCTGCAGGAGTACTTCCGCCAGTTGCACCTGGAAATGAGCAACACCAACATACTCCGGCTTCAGAAGTACTTTAGCCTGGCCAGTACGGTCGACCTGTATTTCAAGGTTGCCAACAAAGAGATTGGCCTGAAGGACCTCAGGGATTGTTGCCAGCCCAGTGAACGACCGGGCCTGCTGGGGATCATCACACGGCCCTTCACCAAACCGAAAAACCACGAAACTACATTGATGCCGGAAACCTTGTCCGAACAGGTCAGCAAGCAGCCGGAACTGTTCGTGATCAATCCGGGCCAGGAGAACATCTCCTACAGGATTGCCACCTGTTGCAATCCCATTCCCGGCGATGACATTGTCGGATTTATCACCGAGGGCCCCCGGATCGATGTGCACCGCACCAACTGCCCCAGGGCCGTGCAGTTCATGACCACTTACGGCCACCGCATCGTCAAGGCCAAGTGGAAGTCGCACGAATCCATCGGATTCCTGACCGGTATGAAGATCACCGCACTGGATAAGAAGGGACTCATCAAAGAGATCAGCGAGATCATCTCCGACCACCTGGACCTGAACATGCGCTCCTTCCACCTGGAAAGCCACGAGGGCGTCATCCAGTGCATGATCATGCTCTATGTGCATAACTCCCACAACCTGAACCAGTTGATCGCCGAACTGAAGGCACTTGAATTCGTTAAAAAAGTCACCCGTATCAACCGGCTGGACGAAAAAGAGGAATAGTATCTATATTTATTTAAACTAAATAGTAATAAAAGAAATTTCATTATCTTAGCCCAAATTTATTGTGTTATGAAAGATAGTGATAAAACTACCTTTGAAGCGGTGAGAAAGATCTTCACTGAATACCTTGAAATGAACGGTCACCGGAAGACACCCGAACGGTACACCATCCTCAAGGAGATCTATGACACAAACGGGCATTTTGACATCGAATCCCTGTATATTCGGATGAAAAACAACAAATATAGGGTAAGCAGGGCCACGCTGTATAATACCATCGATTTGCTGCTGAATTGCAAGCTGGTCACCCGGCACCAATTTGGAAGCAATTCGGCAGAATTTGAGCGTGCTTATAAATTCGACAAGCATGATCATTTTATTGATTTGACCACGGGGCAGATCCATGAGTTTTACGATCCCCGGATTCAGGAGATCAGGGAATCAGTGGAAAAGCTTCTCCACGCGGAGATATCACATCATTCACTCACATTTTACGGGAAGCTGAAGATTGCAGATCCCGAAACCAAGTAAACAATCATATGGCAAAAGTTGATGTTCTGTTAGGACTTCAATGGGGAGATGAGGGCAAGGGAAAGGTTGTTGACGTCCTTTCCCAGGACTACGACATCGTCGCCCGTTTCCAGGGTGGTGCAAATGCCGGACATACCCTTGAGATCGACGGGGACAAACACATTCTGCACCTGATCCCCTCGGGGATTTTTCATGCGGACAAGATCAATATCATTGGCAATGGGGTGGTCATCGATCCGTTCATTTTGAGGAAGGAGGTCATCAGTCTCCGGAATAAGAAGATTGATGCTTCAGGAAATCTATACCTGTCGAAAAAGGCACACCTGATCCTGCCTACGCACCGATTACTGGATGCTGCCTACGAATTTTCCAAGGGCAAAATGAAGATCGGATCCACCATGAAGGGGATCGGACCTGCCTACACCGACAAAACTGCGCGGAACGGCCTTCGGCTGGGAGAGATCCTGTATTCGGGTTTTTATGATCGGTACACGTCGCTGAAGGAGCAGCACATGCGGATCATTTCCTTGCTGGATTGGGATTACAGTGATTTTCTGCTCGACGGGATACCCTTCGGTGAGTATGAGAGCCAATGGTTTGAATCAACAGAAATGCTCAAGCATTTTCACATCATCGACAGCGAGCATTTTATCCACAAGTCGCTCAATGAAAACAGGACCATTCTGGCCGAGGGAGCACAGGGGACCATGCTTGACGTGGAATTTGGAACGTATCCTTTTGTGACTTCTTCCAGCACGGTATGCGCGGGGGTTTGTACAGGACTTGGCATTGCGCCATCACGCGTGGGAAAGGTCTATGGAATCGTGAAGGCTTATTGTACCAGGGTGGGTGAAGGTCCTTTCCCGACCGAATTGAATAACGCTACAGGAGACTTGATGCGGGACAAGGGAAATGAATTCGGGTCGACTACGGGCCGGCCCAGGCGATGTGGATGGCTCGACCTGGTGGCTCTGCGTTATGCGATCATGCTCAACGGTGTCACCGGCCTGATCATGACCAAGGCCGACGTGCTCAGTGGCTTTAAATCACTCAAGGTATGCACACGCTATCGCAGGAACCATGAGATCATTGATGTTTTTCCCTATGGTATCCAGCACGAAAAATTCACTCCACTGTACGAGGAACTCAGCGGTTGGGAGCAGGATCTGAGCTCGATCGGATCGTACGGAGAGGCTCCACAGACGTTCAGGGATTATGTCCGGTTCATTGAGGAGGAGGTCAGGGTACCCTTTGTGCAAATTTCAACCGGTGCTGACAGGAAACAGATCTTCAGGACAGGGAGGGCCTCATAATTTACGTTTGATCTCTCTCTGCTCGAAACCTTCGATGATATCGCCCACTTTAATGTCGTTGTAGTTATCGATGCTTAGTCCGCACTCATAACCGGTGGCCACTTCCTTCACATCTTCCTTGAAGCGTTTGAGAGAACCCAGGTGACCTTCGTAAATGACAATACCGTCGCGGATTACCCTGATCCTGGTATTGCGGGTGATTTTTCCGTCCAGGACAATGCAGCCGGCGATGGAGCCCACCTTGGTTATTTTAAATACTTCCCTTACCTCCACGTTGGAGACGATCTTTTCTTCGATCTCCGGACTGAGCATGCCTTCGATGGCATCTTTGATCTCGTTGATGGCATTGTAGATGATGGAGTACAGGCGGACATCGATCTGTTCCTGTTCGGACAGTTTTCTGGCGCTCAGGGAAGGTCTGACGTTGAATCCGACGATGATTGCGTTGGAAGCTGACGCCAGCAGGACATCCGTTTCGGTGATCTGCCCGACGGATTTATGGATGACATTCACCTGAACTTCTTCACTGGAAAGCTTGAGCAGCGAGTCGGAGAGTGCTTCCACGGAGCCATCCACGTCGCCTTTGACGATCAGGTTGAGCTCTTTGAAATCTCCAATGGCTATTCTTCGGCCGATCTCATCCAGGGTGATGTGTTTCTGTGTGCGCAGTCCCTGTTCCCTTTGAAGCTGGAAGCGCTTGTTGGCGATTGCCTTGGCCTCGCGCTCATCATGCATCACGTTGAAGCGGTCGCCAGCCTGCGGGGCTCCGTTGAGGCCCAGCAGAAGAATGGGTTTGGAGGGACCAGCCGTCCTGATGATCTGGTTACGTTCGTTGTACATGGCCTTGACCTTGCCAAAATGAGCTCCTGCAAGGACAATGTCACCGACTTTCAGTGTGCCTTCCTGGACAAGCAGTTTAGCCACAAAGCCACGGCCTTTATCGAGCGAGGACTCGATGACTGCGCCAGAGGCTGGTTTGCGGTGATTGGCCTTCAGTTCAAGCACCTCTGCTTCCAGCAACACCTTGTCCAGCAGCTGGTCGACGTTGGTGCCTTTTTTGGCTGAGATTTCCTGGCATTGGTACTTGCCCCCCCAATCTTCCACGAGGATATTCATTTTTGCCAGCTGTTCCCTGATCTTTTCCGGATTGGCGTTGGGTTTATCGATCTTGTTGATGGCAAACACGATGGGTACGCCTGCAGCCTGTGCATGATTGATGGCTTCCACGGTTTGCGGCATGATGCTGTCGTCGGCTGCGACCACGATGATGACCACATCGGTCATCATGGCACCACGTGCACGCATGGCGGTAAACGCCTCATGGCCGGGGGTGTCGAGAAAAGTGATCGCCTTGCCGTTTTCCAGTTTCACTTCATAGGCGCCGATGTGCTGGGTGATTCCCCCGGCTTCACCGGCGATGACATTGGCATGGCGGATGTAATCCAGAAGAGAGGTTTTGCCGTGGTCGACGTGTCCCATGACCGTAACAATGGGGGACCGTTCTTCCAGGTCCCCGGGGAGATCTGTCTCTTCCGACTGAAGGATCGCTTCCTGTACCTCAATGCTTACAAATTCGACCTTGTATCCGAATTCATCAGCCACCAGCACCAGCGTCTCGGCATCCAGGCGCTGATTGATGGAAACGAACAGTCCCAACATCATGCAGGTGGATATGATCTGTGTGACTGGTACGTTCATCATCGTGGCCAGTTCGTTGGCGGTGACGAATTCAGTGACCTTGATCACTTTTTTGCCTTCTTCGATCTTTTGTTCTTCTTCCAGTTTGAGCTTCTGTACTAGTTCTCTTTTGATCTTCCTGTATTTGGCTCCTTTGGATTTGCCCGGGGTACTCAACCGCTGGAGGGTTTCCTTGATCTGTTTCTGGATCTCATCCTCTGAAACCTCCGGCCGCAGATGTTCCCTTGCATACTGGCGGTCCTTGAATTTTACTCTCGAGGCCCTCTCTAACTTTTTCTCTTCATGCGGAGCTGCCTTTTCTCCAGGAAGTTTTTTGATGCGTTTCCGTTTCTTTTTTGACTTGAGTTGTTCATCAGAGGAAGAGGCCACTGGTTTTTTCTTTTCCGGTTTTTTCAGATCCGGTAGTTCGATCGTTCCGAGGATCGTTGGACCGGCTAGTTTTTCGGCTCTCACCCTGATGAAGTTCACATCATCCTTCGGTGATTTTTCAGCAGGCTTCTCCCCGGTTGTGGTTTCTTCCACTGCAGTAGCGGCGGCAGCTTCATCTTTCGGAGTGATTTCATCTGTCACCTCCGGCGTTGGCTCTGGAACTGTCTTGGTGGTTTCCTCTTCGGTGACCTCTTCCGGCTTGGGTTTGGGTGGTGCTTTTTTCCTGACCTGTTTTCCGGTCAGTTTGTCAATATCGATCTGGCCAAGGATCTTAAGCTGCGTTTCAGGGGCTTTTCTTGCTTCGATGACTTCCGTGTCGGCAGCTTCTCCTGCGGATTCAGCAGGAGTTTCTGTCGGCAGAGCGGCAACCTGGTCCGTATCAGCAGCAACAGGCACGGTTTCGGACGGTTCGACTTTGGGCTCCTCGGTTTTTACCTCCTCCGTCTTCGGGGCTGTCACGGGGGGTGTGACAGGGATTTCCTTTGGAGGCTCCGCCTCTTTTTTCTCTGGTTTCCGGGAAGGTTCGGGAGTCCTGGGGACGGATGGTTTGATCTTTACGTCCTCATATCCATAATCATCATAATCGAAGGATATGCTCTTGATGATGAGCTCACTCTGATCCTTGGCGGATTCCTTGTCAACCTCCTTCAACATCCGGTCCTCGATCGAGATGGTATGATGATCAGAATAATCCAGCCCGATCTTGCTGGCTTCTTCTTTAACGAATTTCTCTGACTGGAATTCGTTCATCAGTAAAGAATACATTTCCTGAGTAAGCTTGGCATTGGGGGATTCCTCCACTTGGTGGCCTTTCTTCTTCAGGAATTCCACGATCGTGTTGATCCCAATGTTAAACTCCTTGGCTGCCTTTACTAATCGTATTGCTTTACTGGTTTCTTCCATAGAATACTGAGGGGATAATCCTCTTAAAAAATTGCGAAAATAAGCATTATTCAAATTCAGCTTTTAAGATTTTGATGACCCATTGAATGGTCTCCTCTTCCAGTTCGGTGCGTTTGACAAGATCCCCCACACTAAGTTCCATCACACTTTTTGCCGTATCGCAACCGATATTTTTCAGCTCATCGATGATCCATTGGTCGATTTCGTCGGAGAATTCCTGCAGGTCGACATCATCCTCCACGTCGGTATCCGTATCCCTGTAAACGTCAATTTCGTAGCCCGTCAGTTTACTGGCCAGTTTGATGTTAAATCCACCCTTGCCGATGGCCAGGGAGACCTGGTCGGGTTTCATGTACACTTCCGCCCGTTTATTCTCATCGTCGATGTTGATGGAGGATATTTTGGCGGGGCTGAGGGAGCGGGTGATGTACAACGAAGGATTGTTGGTGAAGTTGATCACGTCGATGTTCTCATTTTTCAGTTCCCTGACGATGCCATGGATGCGTGATCCTTTCATCCCCACGCATGCCCCGACCGGATCGATACGATCGTCGTAGGATTCAACGGCGATCTTGGCACGTTCCCCCGGAACGCGGACGATCTTTTTGATAGTGATCAGGCCGTCGTACACCTCCGGTACTTCCGACTCAAAGAGCCTTTCAAGGAAAATGGGTGAGGTGCGCGACAGGATGATGATGGGCGTGTTGTTACGCATTTCGACCTTCGACACGACGGCGCGGATGGTATCCCCTTTCCGGTAAAAATCCGTGGGGATCTGCTCCGATTTGGGGAGGGTCAGTTCAATGTATTCGTCGTCCAGCACCAGGATCTCTTTTTTCCAGACCTGGTAAACCTCACCTGTGATGATCTCTCCGATCTTATCCTTATATTTACGGTAGATATTGTCCTTTTCATACTCCTGGATCTTGGAGATCAGGTTTTGCCGGATGGTAAGGATTTCTCTTCTGCCGAAGTCCTTCATTTTGATCTCTTCCGACACCTCTTCGCCTACCTCAAAATCGGGTTCGATCTTAATGGCATCCGAATAGGCGATTTGTGTGTTGGGATCCTCCACGGCCCCGTCTTCCACAATCATTCTGCTGCGCCATATCTCGAGGTCACCTTTGTCGATGTTAACGATGATATCGAAGTTATCCTCTGAGCCGAATTTTTTGGTAAGGAGGTGGGTGAACACATCTTCGAGGATACGCATAAGCGTTTCACGTTCAATGTTTTTGAACTCCTTGAATTCCGAAAATGTCTCCACTAAATTGATATGTTCCATGGTTGAGCCTGGTTATAGCAATGTTATGTTAATCAAATGTGACAATTCCCCTTGTTTCCTTTATTTGGTCCATCGGAAGTTGCAGTGTAGCTACTTCCGGATCCTTCCGGTTCACTTTTTTCCTCAGAGGCCTGACCTCGATGAGTTCTTCGCCGGCTGCGATCAGGGTTCCTTTTACTGCTGTTCCATCCTTCATCTGCACCTGTACCTTGCGGCCGATGTTTTTCCGGTATTGTCTCAGGTACCGGTACGGATGGTCGATGCCGGCAGAGGACACCCGAAGCTCATAATCTTCCACCTCCCTGCTGAGTCTGGATTCAATGTAGCGGCTGAGGTCCGCGCAGTCGCTGATTTTCACCTCCTGGTCGCTGTCGATGAAGACCAGGATGATATTGCCGGGCTTGATCATGACATCGATCAAAAACAATGAACCACCCGCCAGGTGTTCTTCAGTCATCTTCCGTATGGTTTCTTGGTCAATCATAGCTCAAGGGCTGGTTCATGAATAAAACAGGGGACGTCAGTCCCCACTTTTCCATTTCACGTACGTCTGTCGCTCCCCGAAAAGTGCTGTTGTCCGACCAGGGCTCGAACCTGGACTCTTCTGAACCAAAATCAGACGTGTTGCCAATTACACCATCGGACAGGCCAGAGCTTTTTCGAAAAGGTCTGCAAAAATACAAATAATTTCATTGATTCTATAGGTCCTTCATTAATTATTGAACGAAAGGCTGTATCTCATATTTATGAAGTCTATGGGATAAAAAATCACAAACGCCGGGTGGATTCGGGTAAAAATTCATAATTTAGCCCGGATTTTACCGTTGATCATAACTAAATCATCCCTTTTTAATGAAAACGTACAACCGGTATAATACGATCCTGGGCTGGATCGTATTTCTTATTTCAACCGTCGTTTATTCCCTCACCGTTGAACCAACCGCCAGCTGGTGGGATTGTGGCGAATACATCTCTACGGCCTACAAGCTTCAGGTGGGGCATCCACCCGGAGCGCCGTTCTTTCAGATGGTTGGCCGTTTCTTTTCCCTGTTTGCTTTCGGGGACACTTCCAGGGTTGCCCTTATGATCAACATGATGTCGGTCCTGTCCAGCAGCTTTACCATCCTGTTCCTGTTCTGGTCCATCACCATGCTGGCTGAAAAGATGGCCTTCCGCAAAGCCGAGGAGATCACCAAAGGGCAGATGTTCACGGTACTGGGCGCAGGTCTGGTGGGCGCCCTGGCATATACCTTTTCCGATTCATTCTGGTTTTCAGCTGTCGAAGGCGAGGTCTACGCCATGTCATCTTTCTTTACTGCTCTGGTATTCTGGGCGATCCTGAGATGGGAAAAAATGGCGGATGAGCCCCATGCGTTCCGCTGGCTGATCTTTATCGCATACATGGTAGGCCTCTCCATTGGCGTTCACCTGCTCAACCTGCTTGCTATCCCGGCCATCGGCTTTGTTTATTATTTCAGGAAATACAAGGTGAGCACCCGGGGTGTGATCAAAACCGCAGTGGTCTCTATCCTTTTGCTTGCCTTTATCATGTATATCATTGTCCCTGAGATTGTTAATCAGTTTGCCAAGACAGAGCTTCTTTTTGTCAACACCTTTGGTCTACCCTTCAATTCCGGTACCCTCTTTTTTGCCATTGTTCTTATTGGCCTTTGTACCACAGGGATCCTGTATACCATCAAAGAGTCGGTGAGCCCAGCCCTGCGGTGGACACTCCTGGTGCTGCTGGGACTGTTTTTGATCCTGATCCTTGTCGGGAGTTCTTCGGGAGGGAATTTCGTCATCCGGCTGATCGCCTGTGGTGTGCTGCTGACGTTGCTGTATCTCGCACGGCACCGCAAGGCCCTGCTCAATACGGTCATCCTTAGTTTTGTCTTTATCCTGATCGGTTACTCCTCCTTTCTGATGATCATCATACGGGCCAACGCCAATACCCCTATCAACGAGAATGAACCTTCGGATGCCATCAGCCTGCTCTCCTACCTGAACAGGGAGCAATACGGCGACTGGCCCATTTTCTACGGACAGTATTACAATACTCCCCTCGATGCCGATAATCCCTACAAAGACGATAATCCGATCTATGTAAAGGATAAAAATGTGGGTAAATACGTTGTGACGGACGACCGCAAATCGGCTGTCCCCAATTATGACAACCGTTTCTGCACAATCTTCCCTCGCATGTGGAGCAATCAGAAGGAATCCCATATCTCCGCGTACAAGCTTTGGGGCAAAGTCAAAGGGCATCCCATCCGCTACACCGACAGACAGGGAGAAACCCAGATCATCCAGAAGCCGACATTCGGGGAGAATCTACGTTTCTTTTTCTCTTACCAGGTCGGACACATGTACTGGCGCTATTTTCTCTGGAATTTTGTGGGGCGGCAGAATGATATCGAAGGTCACGGGGGATATTCAGACGGTAATTGGATGAGCGGCATACCGTTCATTGACCGGATGCACATAGGAAGCCAGGAGTACCTGCCCTCCAGCATGAAAAATCCAGCCAGGAACACGTTTTATGCGCTTCCTCTCCTGCTGGGTCTGGCCGGGCTCTTTTACCAGCTGAACCGGGACAGGAAGAACACGGTCGTTGTGGCGCTCTTGTTCATCATGACGGGATTCGCCGTCATCATCTATCTCAACCAGTATCCTTATCAGCCCAGGGAAAGGGATTATGCCTATGCCGGATCCTTTTATGCATATGCCATATGGATAGGAATCGGTGTCATGGCAGTTGCCGATCTGTTCAACCGGTTCCTGAAACAGCACCTGTCGGCCATCATCGCTACTATATTGTGTTTCCTTCTGGTGCCTGTTATCATGGCAAGTCAGGGCTGGGATGATCATAACCGTTCAGGGAAATATGCGGCACGAGATTTTGCCGCCAATTATCTGAACTCATGTGCTCCCAATGCCATCCTGATCACCAACGGTGACAACGACACGTTCCCTTTATGGTACGCCCAGGAGGTGGAAGGGATACGTACCGATGTAAGGGTGGTTAACTTTATGCTCGCGAGCGGGGACTGGTATGTCCACCAGATGATGAAAAGGGTGTACGATTCAAAACCGCTTCCCTTTACACTCAAGGCAGAACAATACAACAAGGGAGTCAACGAGATCATTCCCTATTATGAAGAGGCCAGTATAAAAGGCAGGTTTGAGCTGAAAAGAGTGATTGATTTTATCGCCAGCGAGAGTCAGTCCACCAAACTGCCCGTTCAAAGCGGAGATTGGATCAATTACTTCCCGACAAAAAGTGTCAGGCTGTCGGTCGACTCGGCCAACGCGATTGAAAACGGCGTGGTTCCGGCCTACTATGCCGGAAGGATCCAGCCTTATGTTGACTGGCAGATCAAGACCAATTACATGGCCCGGAACGATCTGATGCTTCTGGATTTCCTGGCTACCAACAACTGGGAACGGCCGTTGTATTTCGCCAATCCGAACAGCCTCGACCAGGTGTTGGATGTGGACCCCTACTGCCATCTGGAGGGATTTGTTTACCGTTTCCTGCCGGTTAAGGCCGGTCATTACATCAAGGGACTGGGGGGTGTGAATACTGAGGCCAGCTACGATATCATGATGAACAAATCCAAATGGGGCAACCTGAATGATCCCCGGGTCACCGTAGACCGTGAAAGCGCACGCAACTCGATGATCCCCAAACAGAATTTCATGAGACTGGCCCAAGCCCTGATGGACGAGCACAAACCCGATTCAGCAGTGCGGGTGGCCGACCGGGTGCAGGAGATCTTCCCCAACGAAAAAATACCCTACGACCTGTACATGATCCCGTTCATGGAGATCTATTACCAGGCAGGGCAGATCGAAAAAGCGAATCAGATGAATGAGATCCTGGTGAGGATCTACGAAGAGAACATCGTCTATTACCAGTCCCTTTCCGGCGGATTTGCCCAGTATTATTCCGAGGACCTGGAGAGGGCGTTCATGGTTTTGAGCCGCCTTAGCGAACTGGCCCGGGAATATGAGCAGATACCTCTTGCCGACCGCATCGACGGGATCGTCAAGGAGAAGCTCGAATTGCTAAAGTGATGCAGCCGGTAGTTTTTTATTTGCATGCCATACCAGCCAGATCCCCAGCAGGATGAACGGGATGCTCAGGGATTGACCCAGGTTGAGTAGGTAATGATTCTCAAAACCGACCTGAGGCTCTTTGAGAAATTCGATGACAAACCGCGCTGCGAAGATCAGGATCATAAACATCCCAAAAAGGAATCCGGGTTTGGGATTGCCATTCTGCCGGTAATAGTGCCTTATAAGATACCCGAACGTGACCAGGTAAGCCAGCGCCTCGTAGATCTGTGTGGGATGGCGGGGAACGGTGTTATCCCGGATAAAGATAAATGCCCAGGGCAGTTCGGAGGGTTTACCGAAAATCTCGGAATTCATCAGGTTACCCAGCCGGATCAGCACACCTGAAAGCGCGACCACGATCACGATGCGGTCGATCGTCCAGAGGAACGACTGGGAACTTTTTCTTGAATACAGGTAGATGGCCAGTATGATCCCCAGTGCGGCGCCATGGCTTGCCAGTCCGCCCTCCCATATTTTCAGGATTTCAACCGGGTGAGCAAGGTAATGGGCAGGCTCGTAGAACAGACAGTGCCCCAGCCGTGCGCCGATGATGGTCCCGATGACCATGTAGGTAGTGAGCCTGTCCAGTTCCTTAAGCGGTATGTTCTCTTTCCTGAAAAACCTGGCCATGATCAGGTATCCGAAGAAAAAACCGGCTGCAAAAAGCAATCCGTACCACCTGACCGAGAGTGAACCCAGATGAACGATCTCAGGATTAACGTTCCATGTGATGTAGTTCAGTACCATAACGCGATTATATGGCTCAAAAGTAAACATTTTATTGCGCACCGATTACACGGATTTTCAAAGAATTGTATTTAAACGTCTGTCTCTGTCAGTGAAATTTTCGGGAATACCACAAAATTGTCCTTGCGCGTGGGTACGTTTTCCCCCTTTTCCGTATTAACTATTAAATTGACGACCTGTGGCAGATTCCCTGATCCATCAGATTGCCCTTACTCTTATCCCGGGAATAGGAGATATCAACGGCAAGAAACTGGTGTCGTACTGTGGCAGCGCGGAGGCTGTATTTAAGGAAAAGCCGGGAGGGCTCATCAGGATACCCGGCATTGGAAAGACGCTGGCAGAAACCCTTCATAAGGCAGACGTGCTTGCACGTGCTGAGAAGGAGGCCCTTTTCATCGAGAAGAACAGGATACAGGTTTTTTTTTACACCAATCCGCTCTATCCCCGGAGATTGAATCACTGTGCTGACTCGCCCATGCTGTTGTATGCCCGGGGCATGATGGACCTGAATAACGAACGGATCCTCAGTGTGGTGGGCACGCGGAGTGCCACTGAATACGGCAAGGAGGTGGTCAGCCATCTGATCGGCGGCCTTTGTTCCCTGAATGTCCTGATCATCAGCGGTCTTGCCTACGGGATTGATTCCTGCTCCCATAAAGCAGCCCTTGTCAATAACCTTCCTACGGTGGCCGTGCTGGCGCATGGTCTTGACAGGATCTATCCCCCGGTGAACCGTTCCCTGGCGATCCGGATGATTGACAACGGAGGCCTTGTGACCGAGTTCCGGAGCGAAACTAATCCGGACAAGGAAAATTTCCCGAAGCGCAACAGGATCATCGCCGGGCTCGCCGATGCTGTGGTAGTAGTGGAAGCGGGAAAGAAAGGCGGTGCGCTGATCACTGCCGAGATAGCAAACTCTTATAACCGCGACGTGTTTGCGGTGCCCGGAAGGATCGACGATGAATATTCGGTCGGATGCAACTTCCTGGTAAAGACCAACAAGGCGGCCCTCATCCAGTCACCGGAAGACATCATCTACATGATGGGATGGGAAAAACCTCCGGGAAGCTCTGGCAGCAGGCAGGCGTTACTGTTCCACTCACTCAGCACCGAAGAAGAGGCACTGGTCAGTATCCTGACCGCACAGGGGGAATCCACCATCGACTGGCTGTCGCTGCATTCAGGATTGTCACTGGGCAGGGTGACTTCCCTGCTGCTGAACCTTGAATTTAAAGGGATCGTGAAAAGTTTGCCGGGCAAGATTTACAAAATGGGATGATGCTGAGGTGGTTGATTTTATATCTTTACACCCTGAATAAAACGTCATGGAAGGGCTTGTCACAAAATCCACCGGAAGCTGGTATATGGTCCGTTTGACCGACGGGATGAGGATCCCATGTACACTGAAAGGCAAAATGAGGATCAAGGACATCCGGACGACCAGTCCCGTGGCGGTAGGCGACAGGGTGGAGCTGGATTTCAACAGGGAGGAGAACACCGGAGTAATCAGGAATGTTCTGAAAAGGGACAATTACATCATCCGGAAATCCACGAAATTGTCGAAGGCATCCCATATCATTGCTGCCAACATTGATCAGGCTTTCCTCATAGCGACACTGGTACTGCCCAGGACCTCCACCGGCTTTATCGACAGGTTCTTGGTAACAGCCGAAGCCTATCATATACCTGCAGGGATCGTTTTTAACAAGACCGATCTTTACGATGGGCAGCTGCGGCAGCGGCACCAGGAGCTGTTTAGCCTTTATTCCTCTATCGGATACAGGTGTTTTGCCACTTCGGCAGTCACAGGAGATGGAATCGGGCTGCTGGCGGAGGCGTTGAAAGAAAAAACTACTTTGTTTTCAGGGCATTCAGGGGTGGGAAAATCCGCCGTCATCAATTTTCTGGAACCGGGACTGAAGCTCAGGACAGCTGAGATATCCGCCTGGCATCTCAAGGGAGTACACACCACAACCTTTGCCGAACTCTTTGAACTTTCAGCGGGAGGATTCATCATCGACACGCCGGGCATCAGGGAGTTCGGCCTGATTGATTTTCGAAAGGAAGAGGTGGCTGAACGGTTCCCGGAAATGCGTGCAATCATGCATCAGTGCCAGTTCAACAACTGCACACACATTCATGAACCCCGTTGCGCGGTGAAAAAGGCTCTTGAGGAAGGCAAGATCGATGCAGGACGTTACCGGAATTATCTGCGCATCCTGGAAGGAGACTGGGAAGACCTGGATACTTAGATCTGTTTTTTTATGCGTGTAGTCGTACAACGTGTCAGGGAAGCATCCGTCGATATCGGCGGCGTGACAAAAGGAAAGATCGGTCACGGACTGTTGGTTTTTGTCGGCATCGAGGAGAGTGACACTCCGGAGGATGCCGGATGGTTATGCGGTAAGATAGCCCGATTAAGGATCTTCGATGATGCAGGAGGGGTAATGAACCTGGCGGTGACAGATGTCGGAGGGGAGGCGCTGGTGATCAGCCAGTTCACACTTCATGCAAGTACGAAAAAAGGCAACCGGCCTTCCTATATACGGGCGGCCCGGCCTGAGAAGGCCATCCCCCTTTACCATCACTTCCTTGAACTGCTGCAGGATTATCTCGAAGCACCCGTCCAGTGCGGGGAGTTTGGCGCGTGCATGCAGGTGAAGCTTGTCAATGACGGACCTGTGACGATCCTGATCGACAGCCGGAACAAAGAATAGGCAGGGAGCTGTCAGAAGGTGAACCTCATCCCGAGGCTTGGCATGATGGGCAGCTGATCCACCCTTTCGTTGGTGATGCGGTCGATGTAGAATATGTTCTCCCGGTCATAAACATTTGTGGCGCCGAGATTGACCTCCAGCTGCGAATGGTTGCCGATGAAAAAGATCCGTTTGATGTTTATGTCAAGACGGTGAAATACCGGCAGGCGTCCCTGGTTGATCTCGCCATACTGTATACCCAGATCGCCGTTGGCGGTGATATAATCGGTGTTGATGCCGTCACCAAACGTCAGCTTTTCATAAAATCCCATTGTTTCGGTAAAGGGGAAGCCTGTCCCGAGGTTCCACCGGGTACTGAGTTCCCAGTTTCTTGCCGAACCCAGGGTGTACGTAAGGACCAGGTTGACATTATGCCGGCGGTCGTAGTAGGGATAGTATTCGATCAGGCCATCGTCGATCCTGATGTAGCCCAGGGAGTAAACACCCCAGAAATACAGCCGTTCATATTCCGCTTTCACTGAGAAATCCATTCCTGCAGCATATCCCTGCTCCAGGATGAAATCCTTTTTCAGCTCATCCGGCTTGTCGGCGTTCTCTTCCGTATCGTCATACATCTTGTTTCGGTTGAGGTTCGTGAGCTGGGAGAAGTTCTTATAGTATCCTTCCAGGTTCATAGTGATGTGCCTGCCCAGGTTGTATTCAAAGCCAAGGATGGCGTGCTGCGCCTTTTGCAGTTTTTGCTTGACCTCTTTTCCGTTGAATTCCTCCGGCAGGTTATCCGGACCCGAAACAAATCCATAGAACAGGTCAACCACGTCGCGGTTGGAACGAGCGCTGATCAGGTTCTGGGAGTAGAATCCTCCGGCCAGTTTGATCCTGAAATCATCGGTGACATTGTATTTCATAGCCAGCCGGGGTTCGGGTGACAGATCCCCGAGCGAGGCATACCACTGCACCCTGAAACTTGGCTCGAACAACAACTTACCCCACGTTTTTTTATATTGGATGAATCCCCCCAGTTCAGTGGTATTTTCTTTCTGCTCGATCTTTCTGTTCAGGAAGTTCGAAAAATCGAAGACGGTTTTGAAGCCCAGCATCTCGACACCATATTGCAACTCATCCTTTCCTAAAAAGTAGGTGAAATTAAGGCCAAGGTTAAAACCATTGATCTGGCTTGAGCGGGCAGGGAAAGTGCCTTCTTCGAGGGTGATCTTGTAATCGGAATAGGCCACATAGCCTTTCATCAGTGCCGGGGATTTTCCGGGGATCACAATGAAATTGGTCCCGCCTCCGTAAGAGCTCCAGTGGTAGTCGGCAATAGCCTGGTAATCGATCACCTTATCATCGTACAGGAAGCCGTAAAAATTGACCTTGCTTCCGTTGGGAGCGTTCAGTGAGATTTTGCCGTAAAGGTCGGTATAGGTGAACGGTAAGCCGGCCGTATCAACATACTGGTAAAACACCTTTGAGGTTTTATCCAGGTAGGAATGGCGCCCTGACAGGATGAAGGATGAACTGCCGGCTCCATCATCTTTTTGTTTTTTCAGGGGTCCCTCCAGTAACAATTCCGCCCCAAAGGTGCTGGCAGCGACCTTTCCGGCAATTCGCCTTTTATTGCCGTCGCGGGTGGTAATATCGATCACCGAGGAGATCCTTCCCCCGTATTCGGCTCCGAAACCTCCGGTGTAAATCTCTGTGTTGCGGATGATGTCTGTTTCAAATACAGAGAACAGTCCTATGGAATGAAAGGGATTATAGATGGTCATGCCGTCGAGGAGCACCTTGTTCTGAACGGGCGATCCACCGCGGATATAAAGCTGGCCACCCTGGTCGCCCGTGAAGATCACCCCAGGCAGGACCTGAAGGTACTGCGCCAGGTCGGGTATGCCTCCCACCGAGGGGATCTGGTTGATTTGCTTGGGTGTGATCTTGATGACGGAGACCATGGTCTCCGTCTTGGCATCAGCCCTTTCGGCCGTGATATCTATTCCTTTCAGTGCATAGGCTGTTTCCTGGATGTATAGTTTCTTGGTAATCACCTCATTGGGCTTCACGGTAACGGGCATGCGCAGGGTGTCGTACCCGATGAATGTGACCATCAGCGAATAATCACCCGGAGGGATATGTGAGATCACAAAATATCCATTGACGTCAGTGGCACCGCCATAGGTTGTCTGGTACAGGTACACGTTGGTGAAAATGATGGGCTCGCCGTTCGCCTGATCATATACAAATCCCCTGATCGTCGCGTCCTGGGCGTTCGCGTTTAAAAGCATCATGCACAGGATGAACGATGCAAAGAAACCGATATGTAATCTTTCAGTGAAGTGCCTCATGTCAGGAGCTTTGACCAGCCATTGCCGGAATAAGAAGGTGCGAAATTACAGAAAAATGGGATATGGCGTATTTAAAAAATATATTACCTCCATACACCCCAATGATATCATCAACTTAACTAGTTAGAACAGTAAATATTTCGTATGAAAGGTGGAAAGATTACCATTGAGCGCGGTCAGCTGACGGTACCCGACTATCCTATTATCCCCTTCATTGAGGGCGACGGGACTGGTCCGGATATCTGGAGGGCATCCAGGAGGGTGTTTGATGCGGCGGTCGAAAAGGTTTATCGTGGACAGCGGAAGGTGATCTGGCATGAAGTCTTCGCCGGTGAGAATTCGTTCAACCGGACGGGTCAATGGCTTCCCCCGGAGACGATCGGAGCCTTCAGGGAGTATCTTGTTGGCATCAAAGGACCGCTGACCACACCCATCGGAGGTGGGATCCGTTCCCTGAATGTAGCTTTACGGCAGGAGCTGGATCTTTACACCTGTTTGCGTCCGGTAAAATACATACCGGGAGTTCCTTCCCCGGTGGTCAGGCCGCAGGATGTGGATATGGTCGTGTTTCGCGAGAACACCGAGGATATCTACGATGGGATCGAGTGGGCTGCCGGTACGCCGGAAGCAGGGAAGGTGATCGATTTCCTTCAGGATGAGATGGGTGTCCAGAAAATCCGTTTCCCGAATACTTCAGGCATCGGGATCAAGCCTATCTCCAGCGAAGGAACCAAGCGGCTGGTACGCGCAGCCATACAGTATGCCCTCAGCCAGAGCAGGACATCCATCACCCTAGTGCATAAAGGCAATATCATGAAATTTACGGAAGGGGGATTCAAGAACTGGGGCTATGAGGTGGCAACAGAGGAATTCAGGGACAAGACCGTGACAGAAAGGGAAAGCTGGATCCTGTCGAACCATGAGTCACATCCGGATCTCACGGTAGAGCAGAATGCGCGGATGATCGATCCGGGGTACTACCTGATGACGGAACCTCAGAAAGAGGCTGTGAGAAAGGAAGTTGAGCAGGCACTGACACTGATGCCTACACATGGCGACGGCCGGTGGAAGAAGATGTTGCTGATTCGTGACAGCATCGCTGACATCGCCCTACAGCAGGTGCTCACCCGGGCACGCGAGTTCGACGTCATCGCCACGCCCAACCTCAACGGGGATTACCTTTCGGATGCGCTAGCAGCCCAGGTCGGAGGAATCGGGATTGCTCCCGGTGCCAACATCAACTGGGAGAGCGGTCATGCTATCTTTGAGGCAACCCATGGCACCGCTCCCAAATATGCCAACATGGATAAAGTCAATCCGGGCTCAGTGATCCTTTCTGGCAGCATGATGTTCAGCTACATGGGCTGGAAAGAGGCTGAGCAGGTGATTTGGGAAGGGCTTGTCAAAACGATTGCACAGAAAAGGGTCACCTACGATTTTCACCGGATGATGCCCGACGCTACATTACTCGCATGTTCCGAATTTGCATCTGCCATCATTGAAAACATGAATTCATAGTATAAATTGTTGACGTAACTAAAGCGATTCTTATGTCGATCCTGAAACAAAAGCTGCGCGAAAAAATTGAGATCTGGAGGCCCAGGATAGCCCGACTGATGCATGAACACGCTGATGTGGTGGTTGATCAGGTCACGGTCGGACAGATCCTCGGAGGGATGAGAGGGATCAGGTGCCTGATCACCGACATCTCGTACCTGGACCCCATGGAAGGGATACGTTACAGGGGATTTACCCTCCCCGAGGTATTTGAAAAACTTCCCAAACCAAGGGGGGCTGAGTCTCCCTATGTGGAAGGACTGATCTACCTTTTCCTGGTCGGAGAAATACCAACCGAAGAGGAGGTGGGTGATGTGATCGATGAATTCCATAAAAGGAGGATCCTCCCACGGTATGTGTATGATGTGATCGATCAGTTTCCCTGCTGTAGCCATCCCATGACGATCTTCTCTGCGGCCGTGATGACCCTCCAGAGGAATCATTTTTTGCGAAAAAATACGCTGCCGGATTGAATAAGATTGGATACTGGGATTCGACATATGAGGATTCGCTTAATTTGATAGCAAAGCTACCGGAAATTGCCACGTACATCTATGCCAAGCTATACCGTGATGGGAAGCGCATTCAGTCGAACCCTGCGCTGGACCTGGGAGGTAACTTTGCCCACATGATGGGTATTCCGAAGCCTTACGACGATGTGGCACGGATGCATTTTATCCTTCATTCCGACCATGAGAGCGGAAATGTCAGCGCGCACACCGGCCACCTGGTTGGCAGCAGCCTGGCGGATGTCTATCTCTCGGTATCTTCCATGATCAACGGGCTGGCGGGCCCGCTGCACGGCCTGGCCAACCAGGAAGTCCTGCGCTGGCTTCACGAACTCATGGATCGCATGGATCATAAGGTCCCGACGGAGGACGAAATGAGACAATATGTATGGGACACCCTGAATGCCGGCATGGTTATCCCCGGTTACGGGCATGCAGTGCTGAGAAAGACCGACCCCAGGTTCCTTCTCCAGCGTGACTTTGCCCTGAAGCACATGGCTGACGATCCGATCTTCAAATACGTCGATCTGCTTTACAGAGTGGCCCCTGCTATCCTGATGGAGCATGGCAAGGCAAAGAATCCGTGGCCCAATGTGGATGCGCATTCCGGTGCCCTGCAATGGTACTACGGCGTAAGGGAATATGACTTTTACACGGTTTTGTTTGGCATTGGCAGGGCCATTGGCGTATGTGCCAACCTGATCTGGGACCGCGCGCTCATGTATCCTCTGGAACGCCCCAAATCCATCACGACAGCCATGCTCGAGGAGATCGTCGAGAAAGCGAAAAAGAAAGAACCAAAGCAGGAGGCTGACTCCTGACCGCCTGGGGCTTCTCCGTGTACTCCGTGGTTAAATTGTATTTTGACACAGTCTCGTACATTTTGCAGAGCTTTCTCTAAAATCAAGGTCCAGAACTTGTACAGGAGTCTATACCAGTGATCTTTCCTATTTCTTCCCCGGCAAACAGGATCAGCTCCGGGAAAAACTCCCGGAATTCATCCCGGAAGGAGCCATAATGGTCACAAAGATTGCTGACCGCCTTTTCCATTCCCGACCGGTAGGGTGTCCGGATGGCCATGCCCCGGAGGCTTTGCTGGAGAAAATCCAGGTTGGCGTACGAAGCCAGCCAGTCGTCTTCCATCATATACGGAAGGATTCGCTTGGTGTGAACCGGCAAAATATCAAAATTTTGCAACAGGATCCCATAACTTCGAGCCGTAAATGCCGTCAGGTCTTGCGAAGAGTACGCCGACCAGCCGGCGGCCAGAAAATGGTCATAGAAAATATCCACAACCACACCGGCGTATTTATGATTGTTCCGGTACAGTCTTTTTTTACTTCGGATAACGACCGGATGTTGGTCCGTAAACGAGTCGATCCGTCGGTGCAGCAGGATGCCCTGGATGATCCCTTTCCGGTAATGGGCGTAGTCGTTCCCGTTGATATGATCAGCAATGAAGTTCCCGATCAGGATATCCGGCTGATCACCCGAAAGGAAAGCATGGGCAAGGAAATTCATAGGTAACTCGCTAGATTCCTGTCGCTCCAAAATTACTTATAATTAGAATAAATAAGGATTGTACGAGAAAAGAAAAGCACATGCAGATTACGTGAAGGAAAATTTCTAAATTTGTCTGAAACGTATTTATCATTCGTTTCATTCATTTCATCGCGTCATGGAACAATTGGTATTATTGGGTGACGAGGCGATAGCACAGGGAGCGATCGATGCGGGAGTGACCGGTATTTACGCGTATCCCGGAACGCCATCCACTGAAATAAAGGAATATGCAGAACGTTCACGGGAAGCCAGGGAGGGAAAGATCAACGTTTGCTGGTGCGCCAATGAAAAAACGGCTATGGAGACGGCGCTCGGTGTTTCCTATGCGGGCAAGCGCGGGATGGTGTCCATGAAGCATGTGGGATTGAATGTTGCCGCCGATCCGTTCGTCAATTCGGCCATTACGGGAGCCAACGGAGGGCTGCTGGTGGTCAGTGCCGACGATCCCTCGATGCATTCATCCCAGAATGAACAGGATTCGAGGTACTATGGCAAGCTGGCCATGATACCCATCCTGGAGCCCGGCAACCAGCAGGAAGCATACGATATGGCCCATGAATGCTTCGCTCTGTCGGAACGGCTCCACGTGCCGGTATTACTGCGCATCACCACGCGGCTGGCACATTCCAGGGCTGTGGTCAGACGTCGCAAGGAAATCCTTGAACAAAATCCACTCACCCTTCCTGAGAATCCCATGCAATTCATCCTGTTGCCCTTAAGTGCCCGCAAAAGGTACCGGGAACTGCTCGTCAAGCAGGAACGTATCGCCCGGGAGGCGGAAGGATCGCCTTTCAACAACTGGATCGACGGATCCGACCGGTCCCTGGGTATCGTTGCCGCCGGGATCGCATATAATTACCTGATCGAAAATTATCAAGACGGGAAGTGTCCCCATCCGGTGGTGAAGATAGGTCACTATCCCATGCCAGTCAGGCTGATGGAGGATCTCTATCAGTCCTGTGATACGATCCTGGTTCTGGAAGATGGGTATCCTTTTATTGAAGAGCTTCTGCGTGGATACCTGAACCGGGGCAAACGGATCATGGGCAGGTTGGATGGGACGATCCCGCGTGATGGTGAGCTGAATCCGGCCAAGGTAGCCAAAGCGCTGGGACTGCCTGTTCATGATGGGATACCGGTTCCCGGGCTGATCGTATCCCGTCCTCCTTCCCTTTGTAAAGGGTGTCCCCATATCTCTTCCTATAATGCATTGAATGAGGCAATGACATCCTATTCCAAAGGCAGGGTACTTTCAGATATTGGCTGTTATTCCCTTGGTGCACTCAGCCCCTATAGAGCCATCGATTCGGTGGTCGAAATGGGTTCTTCCATCACGATGGCCAAAGGAGTCGCTGATGCCGGGTTGATCCCCTCGGTGGCGGTCATCGGGGATTCAACGTTTATCCATTCCGGGATCACCGGCCTGATCGACCTGGTAAATAGCAGTTCTCCTGTGACCGTGGTCATTCTCGACAACCAGACCACTGCCATGACGGGCGGACAGCCGTCGATGACCTCCAGGATCGAAAATATCGTTGAAGGTGTAGGCGTGGAAAAGGAACATATCCGTGTGGTCAACCCGCTTCCCAAAAATCATGAAGAGAACGTGAAGATCTTCCGTGAGGAACTGGCCTATCACGGTGTTTCGGTCATTATTCCAAGAAGGGAATGCATCCAGACTGCCACACGTAAATTGAAGCAGGCCAGGAATAAAACCAAGGCCGGGGAGGAAACATCATGAAAAAAGATATCATTCTTGCCGGGGTCGGTGGGCAGGGCGTTCTTTCCATATCGGCCCTTATTGGATTGGCGGCGATGAAGGCGGGCTTGTTTCTCAAGCAGGCTGAGGTACACGGGATGAGTCAGCGGGGAGGGGAGGTGCACTCCCATCTGCGTCTGGCTGATGTTCCCATCGCCTCCGACCTCATCCCGGATGGAAAAGCAGACCTGATCCTGTCGGTGGAACCCATGGAAGGGTTGCGCTACCTACCCATGCTTTCTGCGGAAGGATGGCTGGTCACCAATACCCAACCCTTCGTCAACATCCCAAATTACCCGGAGCTGGATCTGATCCTTCAGGAGATCACCCGGGTACCACATCATCTTGCATTCAATGCGGAAGAGATGGCCAAAGAAGCAGGTTCCACCCGGGCGGTGAATACCGTCATGCTGGGTGCCTCCATTCCTTTCCTGAACATAGCTTACGAAAAGTTCGAAGAAGCGATCACCGATTTCTTCCAGTCCAAGGGCACGGAGATCATTGATATGAACCTTGCTGCCCTTGGAAAAGGAAGCGATTTTGCACGGAAAGGACGTGGATGGTGAGGCGGATCTCACGGTGGGGCATCATCGGACTTGTTTTTCTTATCCCTGTTATCCTGGGTATCCTATTTCTTATCCGTCATTTTACAAGGGATGACACTCCACAGGAGGAGCCTGTCGCCATAGTCCCTCCACAAATGAAATACGGGATCGTGATCGATTCGTTCAATCTTCATAACAGGACGGTGTTGAAGGACCAGAATCTCTCCGATATTCTGACCTATTATGGTGTTGATTATCAGACGATTGACAAGCTTGTAAAGCTCAGTTACCCGGTATTTAACCTGCGAAAGCTCCGGACAGGCAACAGTTATACGGTCATGTGCAGTGATGACAGCGAGCAAAAGGCACATTATCTTGTCTATGAAGACTCGCCCGTTTCGTGCATCGTTTACAGGCTTGCGGATTCTTTATGCGTGTACCGGACCGTGAAGGACATGATGCGGGTTGTGACGACCACTCATGGGACGATCAGTTCTTCATTGTGGAATGCAATGATCGGGAGTGGTGCCGATCCTGGGCTGGCGATGGAGCTTTCGGATATCTATGCCTGGACGGTCGATTTCTTTGGGATACAGAAAGGCGACACCTATGATGTCCTTTATGAGCAGTTGATCGTTGAGGGAGATACGATCGGCATCGGGAAGGTGCTGGCTGCCTGCCTGAACAATGACGGCCATCCGTTTTATGCTTTCCGTTTCGTTCAGGACAGCGTGGCGGGGTATTACGATGAGCAGGCAAAGAATCTGCGGCGGGCTTTCCTGAAGGCACCCCTGCAATACCGGAGGATAAGCTCCCGGTTCTCTCACAGCCGTTACCACCCGATCCTCAAGATCCGCCGTCCTCACCATGGTGTGGATTACTCCGCTCCTGTGGGGACTCCTGTACAAACGATCGGCGACGGGGTGGTGGTCCAGATGTCGTACCAGAAAGGGGGAGGGGGAAGGATCATCAAGATCAGGCACAACAGTACCTATACTACGGTGTATATGCATCTGCAGGGATACGCCAAAGGCGTCCGGCAGGGAACCCGTGTCAGGCAGGGAGATGTGATCGGGTATGTGGGATCTTCAGGGTTGTCGACCGGGCCGCATCTTGATTTCAGGGTGTACAAAAACGGCACTGCTATTGATCCACTGAAGATGGAGTCCCCTCCGGCCGACCCGGTTAAACCGGCTTACAGGCCTGCCTTCGACAGCCTCAGGATGGAATACATGAAACAGCTTTCCCAAAAAAATCAGGGGATAACGACCGTTATCCCCTGATAAAGATTTTAACTGTACCCTACCCCGACGGGGAAGGGGTAAATCAAAATCCTTACGGCTTCAACTCCTGTCCTCCTGCCCACCAAACCTTGTTGTTATACACAAAGTTCGGGTCACTGAGGTACTCAGCCGGGACATTGTCAGGATTCGATGACACTTCGCTCAGGGCGAACGGGAACCTGTTCACGAAACCGGTGGTGGCATTGTTTGGATTATGCATCGTCGGTATGCCGGTACGGCGGTAGTCGTTATAGGCCTCGATCGCTTCGAACTCATAGAAGGCAATGTATTTCTGCGTAATGAGTTCCTTCAGTTCATTGCCTGGGGTCACCCTGGGAGCCACCTGGTTGATGATATAGTCGGCTGCTCCGTCAACGCCATGAAAAGTAAAGTTGGCTGCAATGGCCTCGCCAAAGGCCATCTGCCAGGAAGCATCACCCTTCATCAGTTTGGCTTCGGCTTCAATGAACTTCAGCTCATGGTAGGTCATCAGCGGAATGGGAGCGGTCATGCCATTCTCGGTGATCAGGGAGGTGGAATACATACCACCCTGGTTTTCAACAGCCGTGCCGTTGGGTGCAGGATTATATGCTCCTTCGACCTGGGTGAAATAGGCTGCAATACGCGGGTCGTTCCGTTCGGTCATCAGGTTGTACAGGGTCTGACCGGCGGAAAGATGAGTCCTGTCGTTAAGGAACTGGTACCATGGATTTTCACCGCTGGCCGTTGGTTCAAATGCGTCGAAAATAAAATTATCATCGGCGCTTGCGAATCCATTGGCGAGATAATTCAGGGCCTCCGTTGCAGCCGCGGCGCTATTGATCTTTGACAGACGCATCGCATAACGGGCTTTCAATGACCAGGCAGCCTTGATCCAGGCGTTCTGGTCGCCACCGTAGATATAGTCAGCCGCGGGCAGTTTGTTCACCGTTTTACCCAGGTTCACGATGGCATCGTCCAGCAAAGCCTGGATCTTGGGATACAGTTCAGATTGCTTGTCGTATTTCGGCTGAAGGATTTCGGCACCCATCAGGGCTTCTGTCCAGGGGACCTCTCCCCACATATCGGTGGCCACTGCCAGGTTATAGGCCGTAAGTACCTGGGCAATCCCCCTGGCCCAGTAGTTTTCAGGTTCGGTACCATCTGGGGCGGTTTTGGTCAGAATATCTTTAAGTTCATAAAGGACATCGTACAAACCGTTCCAGTTGTTGTTGAACAATGAGGCATCGTTCTGTGCCTGTCGTTTGTCAGCAACGGCAGATTGGGCCCATGTACCGGCACTGTGTTCGATATACACCGTGGAATACCATGCGATGTCACAGCCGGTGGTTTCGAAGGCTGTTTTCAGGATGGCATCCGGAAGGATGCTCCCGGCTTCCATGTTCAGTGCATCGTTTCGCTCCATGTCGATTTCATCCATCTTTTCATCGCTGCAGGCGAACAGAATGAGACCAAGAGCGGTAACCAGCAATATTTTAAGTGTTTTCATACGCGTACTGTTTTTTAGATTAGAAAATGATGTTTAAACCGGCTCCGAAAGAAGTGGTCTGCGGCAGCGACATGTAATCCATGCCACCCTGCATGTTTCCCATCCCCTGGGAAGCTTCCGGATCAAAGTTCGGCAGGGTTGTCCACAGGAGGATGTTCCTTGCGAAAACGTTGATGGAGAGGCCCTGAAGAACGGGAGAAATGAGTTTTTTGGGGAAGTTGAAGCCAAGGGTGATATCCCTGATCTTCACAAAGGAAGTTTCCCAAACGTTGGATTCTGACATGCTGCCGAATACATCATTATAAAGGTCCGGGTAAGCATAAAAGTCATCCACGCCACCTCTCACGATATCATTAGGAGTCCCGTCGGCCTTAACTGCTTCAAGGTCAGGGCAGATATTGGTCACACCATCCTGTGTCGTTTGTCCGCCAAAGATATAAGGCGTTTCACGGTCTTCCGTTTCAGCTGCGGCACCATAGAGCCTGATCAGACGGTTGGAGCCGGAATACATCTGGCCACCGTCTTTCCAGTCGAGCTGGATTCCCAGGGTGAGCATCTTGAAGAAATTGAAAGTATTGGTGAAGCTCAGGATGAAATTCGGGGATACGTCGCCGATCTTTCCAAAATCGCCGATCAGGGGCATACCGTAATAGTAGCTGTCGGGATCCTCGTCCACCAGGATCCTGCCCTGGTCATCACGAAGATACTGGTTACCGTAAATAGCTGGGTAGGTGTCGCCTTCCGAAGCACGGATATTGGGTTCCACGTATCCACCCAGGGCAATGTTTGTAACGCCTGGTGCAAGTTCCACACAAACATTCTTCACCTTGGTGAAGTTAGCAAAGAAGTCCCACTGAAAGTTGGAAAGTTTCACAGGGGTCAGGTAAAGAACGAGTTCGTGTGCCTTGGAGGTCATCTTGCCGGCATTGGTCACATACTCTGCAAACCCCGTGGACTGTGCCAGGGGAACAGGAAAGATCTGATCTTCCGCAACCTGGTCGGAATAGGTGTAGTCCAGTCCGATGCGGTCGTTGAACAGTTTCAACTCGATGCCATATTCCATGGTCTGGGTGTTCTGGGGAATCAGGTCGGGATCGTAGAGTGTTACGGTGGGTTTATAACCCGTAACCCCGCCCAGCGGGAAGAGGATCCCGTCGTTGAGGAAGCCACTGCCAGCGCCACCTTGGACATAGACTGGTTTGTTGTAGTTGCCGGCCTGCCCGACTCCTGCATAGGATACCCGGACTTTTCCGAAGTTGAGAACGGTGTTACCCTGTAGCGGAGTCAGTTCAGTGAACACCCAGCCGAGCGATACAGAAGGATAGAAGAAGGAACGGTTGCCGCTTGGCATAGTGGAGACGATGTCATTACGTCCGGTAACGTTCAGGTAGATCATACCTTTGTAATCCAGCGATAGGTTGCCGAAGAATCCGACGGTCCGGTCCCAGTATTTTGATTCGTCTGCTGTTTGTGTTGTGGTGTTAGACATATTGTTCCAGCCGGGGATGGTGAATCCAGTACCCAGCATGGTCCAGAACCGTGATTTATTATCAATGAATTCATTACCGAGGACAAGCGATCCGCCGAAATTCTCACCGAACTGTTTGATGAAGGTGATTGTCGCCAGGGAGTTGATGCTCGTACGCATGACTCCGTAATTATTGATGGATCCGCCGGTTGGTGCGCGATATCCAAACGTCGTCTTATTGGGATTCGTGTAATCGGCTGCCGTGGGCAGGGCCTGTCCGGTAGCTGCGCTCCCCATCTGGCGGATGTCTTCGTTATCAGTAGTGTAGGCATCCACACCGATCTGGTATTTGATCTTCATCCAGTCGATGGGTGTGTATTCCAGGTAAGTATTTCCGAAGAAACGGGTAGTGTTTTCAAGGAACTTGTTGTTTTCGACCGCCCATCTTGGATTTTCACCTACGGCGCCACGGCGGTAACTGATCTGGCGGTAATCGCCCAATGGACCTTCCATGTGGTAGGGTGTTCCTACCAGGTCAAAGGAGGCAGGGGCACCATAGACCACAAACAGGTAGCTGTCATTACCGGAAGGTAGTTTCTGGAGGCTCAAATCCGAGAAGTTGGCTGAAAATCCGGTTTCCCATTTTTCACCCATCTTAAAATTACCGGCGGCTTTAGCATTGTAACGGTCCATTCCTGTGTTTTTGATGATCCCGTCCTGGTTATTGGCGCTGAAGCCTACAGAATAGTTGCCTGCGTTGGTGGCTCCGGCGATATTGATGCTGTTGGTGAAGGTGGATCCGTTTTTGTCATAGAAATTTTCCGGATTGTTGTAGGCTATCGGGTCCTGCCATCCTCCCTTGTAGGGATCCCACCATTTGCCGGGCTGTCCGAAGTTGTTGCCACCATAGGTGGGGTCGTCGGGCAGAGCGGTCATTTTTGGGCCCCATGAGTAGGAGTTCGCAGCATAGAAATCATTGTAATATCCCTGTGCATAGGTCTGCTGCACTTCGGGAAGGCGGGCGATCACGTCGGATGTGAAGTTGGTGTTCAGGGTGACCATAACGGGTTTGCCGGCCTGGGTGGTAGCACCCTTCTTTGTAGTGATGACGACAACCCCGTTGGAAGCGCGCAATCCGTAAAGAGCGGCAGCTGCCTGCCCTTTCAGCACACTGATGTTCTCAATGTCGTTGGGATCGATGTCGAGTGCCCGGTTGGAATAATAGGTCCCCGTGACATTCTGTTCATAGTCAGGGGTACTGGTAATGGGCATTCCGTCAACCACATACAGAGGTGTATTGTTTCCGTCGAACGAACGGGCACCGCGGATGAAGATCGTGGCGGGAGATCCCGGCATCCCGGAGGATTGCCGCACTTCAACACCTGCAAATTTTCCCGAGATCGCCGTTTGAAGGTTGGGATTAGCGGTTTTGGCCAGGTCGTCACCGGTCACTTCCTGCACGGCATAACCCAGGGATTTCTTTTCCCTTGGGATACCCAGTGCAGTGACGACAACCCCTTCAATGTCGAGGATATCGGGTTCCAGAGCTACGTTGATGGTGTTCTCGGTGCCGATCTGAACTTCCATGGATACCCGTCCGACAAAGGAATACACGAGAGATCGCGCTTCCTGCGGGACGGTGAGTTGGTAATACCCATCTTCATTGGTGGTCGTACCAATGGTGGTGTTCTTCACCAGGACAGTGGCTCCCGGGATGGGTTGCCCATCGTCGGAGTTGGTTACTGTCCCGGAGATTGTTTTCTGTGCCTGCACGATGTTCATGCCCAGAAAGAGCAGTAGTGCAAGCAGTAGGGTAACTTTTTTCATAAATCACCAGTTTTTAGTTTGACATAGTTTAACTACTAGAAATTATTACTGTTAATAATTCTCATAAGGTAATGATTGTTAATAAATTAAAAAACAAAATCCTGAAGGGTGAAAGATACGAAATAAAATACAATTCACAACAGAAAATTTTTTTACCTATTTTTATTTGTTTGCCGATCATTTTGAACATCCAGTACCGATCAACAAAGTAGAAGCAGAGGTGGACGTATAATCAGAAATTCGGCAGGAAATTATAACTGAATGTTTCGTTTTTGATCGCTAAGATTTGATATTTTTTTGCTAGCGACAGCCAAATTAAAAAGAAAACCTGATTCCACCAAAAAAAAATTAACAAAAATTAACAGAAGGAGTTTTTTTTGGATGAACCAGGCGATCTGGAGGAACAAGGAACACAACGATGCCTATTCCAGGCTGCCGATGGCTTTTTCGACCTCTTCGAGGATCTCACAGGACCGTACCAGTGTTTTCATGGCGTTGTGGTCAGGGTAAAGCGGACGGTCGACATCCAGGAAGGCGACGTATTTTCGGATTACATCTTTGGCTTTTGTGGTTCCGGTGCCAAACTGATATTCCCTGAAGTCGAGTGCCTGTGCGGCGGCCATCAGTTCAATCCCCAGTATTCCGTAGGCATTGTCGAGGATTTGGAAATTTTTCAGGGCTGTGTTCATCCCCATCGAAACGAAATCTTCCTGGTCGGCGGCGGCGGGTATGGATTGGATGGAGGCCGGCATGGAAAGGATCCGTTGCTCGACGATCTGCATGTCGGCGGTATACTGGCTCAGCATCAATCCGGAGAACATTCCCGCACCTTTGGTGAGGAAGGCGGGAAGGCCCACGCTGAGCGCCGGGTTGTTCAGGCGGTTCATCCTTCTTTCCGACATTACGCTCACCATGGTAATGGCGGCACCTGCCATATCCATGGGCAGTGCCACCGGGCTGCCCTGAAAATTGGCCCCCGACAGTTGCAGGTTTTCTTCCGGAAAGAAGATCGGATTATCGCCCACACCATTCAGTTCGGCTTCGACCTGGCTGCGTGCATAGGCCAGTGCATCATGAGCAGCGCCGATCACCTGCGGGGTTGAGCGCATCGAATACGCATCCTGCACCTTGCATTTGATCCTGTTCTCGGCCAGGTCCCCGTGTTCGATCATTTTGCGGATCGCGCGTGCAGAGCGGATGGCTCCGGGGAATCCGCGCGCTTCATGCAGCTTCGGCAGGTAAGGCTTCATGTTGGCCTTGAGGGCTTCCAGTGACATGGCGGCGGCTATCTCGGCCTGTTTCAGCCAGCGGTTGGCGTCGTAAAGGAAGATGGCGCTCATGGAGGTCAGCAGGTTCGATCCGTTGATGGCTGCCAGGCCGTCGCGGGCTTTCAGGCCGGGCACCGGGATGCCGGCTTTGTTCAGGGCCTCCTTGCCTTCGAGCAGTTTCCCTTTGTAATAGGCTTTCCCCTCGCCCATCATCAGCAGGGCGATCTGCGACATGGGAGCCAGGTCGCCGCAGGCTCCCACCGAGCCTTTCTGGCAGACGTGCGGTGTCACCCCCCTGTTGAGCATATCTACCAGGGTCTGCGTGATTTCAGGGCGGCAACCGGAATGGCCCTTGGCATGGACGTTCGCACGCGACAGCATGGCTGCCCTGACATGCTCCAGCGGCGCCGGGTCGCCGATACCTGCCGCATGATTATAGATAAGGTAGCGCTGAAACTGACTCACCTGCTCATCGGTCAGGACCACTTCCGAGAATTCTCCGATCCCCGTGTTGATCCCGTACATGATCTCTCCCGCCTCGATTTTCCGTTCCACCATCTTCCTGCACCGTACGATGCGTTCCTTTGCCTCCGGATGAAGCTCTACTTTCTGGCCCCACCGTGCAACGTTGATAATGTCCTCAATTCGTAGATCATTACCGGTAATATAATATGTCTTCATTGTTCTATTGTTCTATTGTTAAATTGGTAATTCATTGTTCAATTGTTCAATTGTTCTATTGTTCTATTGTTGACTGTTGACTGTTGACTGCTGACTGCTGACTGCCTGCCGCCTACTGCCAATTGTCAACTGTCAACCGGAAACAGAGCGCAGTGCGGTTGATCTTGATCTTGAATTCGAGGATGGAGTTACGCATGGGATACAAAAGCCATTTGCTCGGCGCTGCGCGCCTCGCGTTATTCATAGTTATTTTTCAGGTTAAAAGGTCATTTAAAAATGCTTCGAATGTGGTTGAATGTTGTTCCCCGCTTTTCATGTCCTTTACGCTTATCATTCCTGTTGTCAGTTCATTTTCCCCGATAAGTACGATATACGGGATTCTTTTTTTATCGGCATAGGCGAACTGTTTCTTCAGTTTGGTATTTTCGGGGTAAACTTCCGTATTGATCCCGGCGTCGCGAAGCCGGTCAGCCAGCTCCATACACCTTGAAGCTTCGTTCGGTCCGAAGTTGACAAAAAGAACCCGCGTGGAGGAAGAAACACCTTCAGGGAAAAGATTCATCTCAAGCATCAGGTCGTATATCCGGTCAGCACCGAAAGATATCCCGACACCCGATACGCCTTCCAGGCCAAAGACCCCGGTCAGGTCGTCATACCTTCCGCCCCCGCAGATGCTTCCAATGCTCCTGCTGGCGGGAACTACCTCGATGATCGTGCCGGTATAATAGTTCAACCCCCTTGCGAGTGTCAGGTCGAGCTGAAGCTCACCTTTTCGTAAGGCCGGTTCCGAATGGAAGAGAACTTCTTCGATTTCCCGGATTCCCTGCTGGCCTGACGGGGACTCGATAAAAGCTTCGTTCAGCGTATTCAGCGTCTCATAGTGGTCGCCCTTCATCTCCAGGAAGTGGCTCAGCCGATCGAGGACAGAATTCGCTATGCCTTTATCCGACAGTTCTTTCATTGCATTTTCCAGTCCGGATTTATCAATTTTATCCAATGCGGTGGTCATCTCCTGGAACCGGTCGGCCAGCCCGGTCGTTTCGGCCAGTCCGGTCAGTATTTTCCGGTGGTTTATACGAATAAGTATGCCTATGCCCAGACTGGAAAAGACCCTGTCGATGATCCGGATCAGTTCTGCTTCGTTGAGGAGTGAATGGCTGCCGATGACATCGACGTCGCACTGGTAAAATTCGCGGTATCGCCCTTTCTGGGGTCTGTCGGCCCTCCAGACTGGTTGTATCTGGTATCTTTTAAAAGGAAGCGTCAGCTCATGCTGGTGCATGACGACAAACCGTGCAAACGGGACGGTGAGGTCATACCGCAGCCCTTTCTCACAGAGTTGCAGGGCCAGTTTGCCGGCATCACGGCTGGTCAGGTGATGCTCATCGACGCCCGACAGGAAATCCCCTGAGTTAAGGATTTTAAAAAGGAGCTTATCTCCTTCCTCGCCATATTTGCCAAGCAGGGTTGACAGGTATTCCATCGAAGGGGTTTCAATGGGCTGGTAGCCGTGTTGTTTGAACACAGCGGTGATCGTATCAAAAATCAGGTTTCTCCTGATCATCTCCTCCGGGGAGAAATCCCTTGTTCCCTTTGGCAGAGCCGGTTTCTCAGGCATGGGTTTATTAATTGATGAAGCGGATGCACAGGGGGTACCGGTAGGCTACTCCTTCATTGGCCTTGACGCTGGCAAGGATCACCATGATCAGGCAGAAGACTCCCACGGCTGCCATCAGCAGAAATCCGATCAGCAGAATGGCAAGCAGGGCAGATATGGCCAGATAGATCAGGATAGAGATCTGGAAATTCAGGGATTCCTTGCCCTGGTCGTTGACAAAGGGGAACTGTTCACGTTTCACCAGCCAGATGATCAGTGGCCCGATGATGTTTCCAAAGGGAATGATGAATCCAGCCAGTGCGGAAAGGTGGCAAAACATGCCCCAGTTGCGTTCTTCAGCGGAGATTTGTGTAGGTTCGGTCATGGAGGTGATACATTAAAATTGTTAAATTGTCAAATTGTTAAATTGTTATTCCTTGTTCGATTGTTCGATTGTTCAATTGTTCTGTGTTAATTGCTAACTGCCAACTGTCAACTGCCAACAGCCAACTGCCTATTGCTTCATCAACCCTTCCAGCTTTGCGGTTGCTAACTCCCAGTCGAAATGCCTTTTGACAAAAAGGAAACCCGCCTGGGCCAGTTTTTCGGCTTTAATTGGATCCTCCAGCAGGTGAATGACATGTCCGGCAAAATCCTCCGCTGTGCTTCCGATCAGGATCTCCGCACCATCTTCGGCACCGAGTGCCTGGTTGGCCAGGGGTGAAGTGATGCAGGGAATCTTCATGGCCATGGCTTCGAGGAGCTTGTTCTGGAGGCCTGTGCCAATGAGCATGGGTGCGATGAAGACACGGGATCTGGCGTACCATGACCGGATATCCTCCACCCAGCCTGTCACGTGAACGCTGCCGGAAACCAGCGCCTGTACCCGTGGGTGCGGATTTGCCCCGGCCAGGGCCAGCTTCGCGTGGGGAAACCTCTTCTGAACCAGTGGCAGGATCTGCCGTGCAAGGAATTCAGCCGCCCGGACGTTGGGAGGGTAGCCCATGTTCCCGATGAACACCACATCAACATCCTTGTCAATGTCGACCGGCGAAAAATAGTTCATGTCCACTCCGTTGGGAATGACCACGATCTTGTCCCGGTCGGGCCTTGGGATAAGATCCCGGTCAGGATACGAGATGATGGTCTTGTGGTCAAAATCATCGAAGATCGCTGCCTCGTAGCTCAGCAGCCTTTTGTATTCCAGCCTCAGAACAGGCCTGAGGTAAAACGGTGAGGTATGGATGCGCCGTTCCACTCCTTTGGAAAACACATCCTGGTAGTCGAGTGTCTTTGGCAGGGGAAGATCCCTCACGTATTCAGCCACGCGAACAAGTTGGCAGTAGATATGATCGGGGCGTTCAGCATGGATGAGATCCCGGATCTTTTTCCTGGCCCGCGAGGAGTAAAAGTAGCCAACCTGGAGCGGTTTGCCGCCCAGGAAAGCCTTGAGGATATTCCAGGCAACGCAAGGCTTTGAAAGCCTGACCACATGGATCTGGCTGCAGTAGGGTTTCAGGGCGTCCAGGGTTCCTTCAGGCAGATGAATGTCATTTAGCGCGCACAGAATGATCTCGTTTTTTTTCGACAGGTACCTGAGCTGATGATAGGCCCTCAGTTTGTCTCCTTTTTCGATCGGGTAGGGGACCCTGGGAAGCAAAACGAACAATTTCATTCCGGATGATGGTTAGTTGGGGACCGTTCTTATAACTGGGCAAAGGTAATAAAAACGATTGGAAATGAGCGGCAAGAATTTAATTGGAATGCAAGGACCGGTAAAAACCGGAGAGCTTCTCCATCAGCACTTCGTTATTATGTTCCTCTTCGATCAGTAACCTGGCATTCCGGCCAATGGACTGGCATTTTTCCGGATCCCTCATGCAGGTGCGGACCGCCCCGGCAAATTCCTCGGGGGTGCTTGCCAGCAGGATGTTTTTCCCGTTCTCACAATGGATCCCTTCAGCCCCCACGGGTGTTGAGATGATAGTCCTGGCGGCCGTCATGCCTTCTACGATCTTGATCCGGATGCCGCTGCCAGAAAACAGCGGCACAACCATAATGCATCTGGAACGGATGAACGCCATGGCATCTTCCACCTCCCCCACGACTTCAAGGTTAGGTATGCGCAGGTTGTACATCCACCCCGGGATGTTCCTTCCCGCAAGGGTGAATTTCAGATCGGGGAACTCCCGGTGGATTAGCGGCCACACATGGTCCAGGAACCATCGTATCCCCTCCATGTTGGGATACCAGTTCATCGCACCGATATGGAACAGTGACGGGATCGCATGATCGCAGGCGTTTATTTCCGGATAATCCTCCAGGTGGATCCCGAAGGGAATGTCAATAACCGGCGTGGTGGTCCCTGTCTGTCGGAAATAGGCTGCATCGTTGCGGGTGATGGCCACAACACCGTCGAACTGGCCCAGGGAGCGGAGCTCATATCGTTTCAGGGTGCGGTAGATATGCCCCAGGTAAAGGCGCTTCACAGGATTTTTGCAGTTATCCGTTATCCGTTCCCATATCCGGTGCTCGATATTGTGTGCCCTCAGTACGATCCTGGCGTTTGAGTACCTTCGGATCGTCTTCACATAGGGGGCAAGATAAAGCATCTCCAGCTGGATGATGTCAAATTTCTCCTGCTCCAGTATCTCGATCAGCTTCTGTTCAAATTCTTTGGTTATGAACCGCTGGACATGGAATGAGTTGCGGGTGAACAGGTTGAGGAAAGCTTCCAGCGGCTTGATGGAGAGATCAATGTACACTGCCTCGATCCGGGTGCGCTGGCGGTAGTCTCTCGGGATATCATCCATTTTGACAAAATACTTGTTGGTATTGACTGTCAGTACTTTAACACGGTGGCCGACCCGGATCAATCCTTCAATGACGGCATTCATGGCGATAGGTCCTCCTTCTTTGGGAGGGTACGGCGACTTGTTGCAGAGGATGAGAATGTTCATGAAACAGGCTTATTTCGGTTAAAAAGGGTAGTGATGCGAACGATCAGTTTTTTCCATGAATCAGTATCCATCAGGGGTGAGTCTGATGTGGCTTTATACGTGAGGAAGATCCCGATGGGGAGAAAGACTGCCGACGCCAGCCACATCCCCTCAAAGGGCGATAGCACACCTTCCCTGGCATATTTGAATCCTGTGGTGGACAGGATGTGGTACATCACGAAAAGAATGACCGAAACTACCAGGGGCAGCCCCAGCCCTCCTTTCCTGATGATCGCTCCCAGCGGTGCGCCAACGAAGAACAGCACAAGGCAGGCAAACGACAGGGTGAATTTTCGTTGCCATTCAATCCGGTGCTTGATGATGGAAAGGTTCTTGTCAGCCACATAGTCCTTCTGATAGCCGATGTTGACCTTTAGGTTCCGTGCTGCAATCAGTGCGTTCTCGATGATACGGATCTTCTGGTCGCGGGGAAACTGATCGAGGAAGGCACCTTTCCATTGATAGGCAGAGTCCGCTGCCGTATCCGTCACCGCAAGGGTGTCGTATTTATAATGGAAGTGGGAATAATTAGTGGTGAAGTTCTTTACGAAATCGGCGACCTTGCCGTTCAATTGACCGTTGAGTGAATCCGTAACCTCCTCCAGCTGCCGGATGTTCAGCATCTGGTAATTCTTTCTGAACAGGTCCTCATCGGTCCGGACCATGCTGAAGGCAGAAAGGTCGAACCGGTGACGGCTTTCCCTGAAGGTCGTATGGCGAAACGGTCTGGAAGCCATGGTCTTTCTGTCCATGTCCTCGTAATAATTCTGGCCGTTGAACAGGGTAAGCACCATGTATCGTTTGTCGGGCGTGATCTCCATCAGCCCCGAATCAGCCATCGTAAGGCTGGTATTCCCCATCTTGTCGGTGTGGTCGTAGATCATGATATCACGAAGGGTCTTCTCATCTTTCTCCTTTATCCCGACACGGATAGTATACCCATCGATGCCGTTGTAGTAGATCCCTTCCGGGATGTTCAGGGCAAGTTTTTGCTGCCGGACGTCATAAAGGATGCTCCGAAACTTGAGGTTGGCAATCGGGAGCATGATGTTGGAAAAGAAAAAGGCCCCGATGCCGATGACCACCGACAGGATGACCAGGGGCATCATGATCCGTCGCAGGGAGACTCCGGCTGCTTTCATAGCCACCAGCTCATAGCGTTCGCCCAGGTTGCCAAAGGTCATCAGTGAGGCCAACAGGATGGCCAGGGGCAGCGCCAGGGGCACGAAGGTGGCGGAAGCGTAGAACAAAAGCTCGGCGATCACCTGCCATTCGAGCCCCTTACCTACCAGCTCATCCACCCATTTCCACAGGAACTGCATCAGCAGGACAAAAAGGGCAATGAAAAAGGTCAGCACCAGAGGTCCGGCATAGGATCGGAGTACCAATTTACTGATCTTTTTCATGGAGAGGAGTATCTATAAACAAAGTTAAAATTTTTAGCGATAAAAAAAGAAACGAAAAAACTAACGATATGTTTTTTTTTGTAACTTTGCAGTTCATTGTTTTTTAACCATCAAGAACATATCACAATTATTTTAGTTTTAACCAAAAATGACCGACCATGAAAAAAGTTTTACTGTTTAGTTTGCTGATGTGCTTGGCAGGAGCCGTTTTATCACAAAGACCCGAGTTGAAAAATCCCATCAGGTTCGTGACTCCTGAAAGTACAAAATTGTATCCTGCACAGATGGTTGCTTTTGAAAATGAAGCTTCCGGACCAGTTACATTTCAGGAGAAACCTGCGATGAACAGCATGAGTACAGGCCGTGATCTGACTTTTATCAATATTGGGCAGTCAGGAAATGCAATGGGCTATTATAACAATCCAAGAACCTATATCTGGGCTGATCCCAGGATCAATTCGGTGGTATTCACCCAGCGAATGACCGGACCAGGCAACATAGTGGAAGGAAATGGCCGTATAGCATACGATGTTTCCTGGAATGGAGGAGCCAATGGGAGCTGGACCAGCAATATTCAGGTGTATACACCGCTTGAGCCTGGTTCCGGAGAATATCCTGTAGCCGCAGGCCGTTATCCCCAGGGAGGCATTATGAATCCTCCGGGCAATACTGATCCTGACAATGCGTATTATACCTATTTCATTGCAACGATAGACTATTCAAATCCCTGCAGTGAAACCTGGGGCGGTTTAGCCCATGGCGTGAATGGTCTGACAAACGTTTTTCCTCCGGCTCCCACCCAGACCAATCTAACCACGGATGAGGAGATTGGCAATGCGGTTCCTGATGCATTTACCATTACACAGGATGGAGAAGCCTTCATGGTACAGCCAAACATGCTTGAATGCGATGGTGGCAACGAATACCCTGATGGATACATTCAGGTATGGCACGGAATCTGGGACGAAGAAGAAAATGACCTCCTGTATGAGGTGGAGCTGTATGAAGTTTCAGCTCCATCAGAGTGGTGGAATGATCAGAAAGTTGCTTTTTCTCCTGATGGTCAAACAGGATATATCTGTATCATGACCAATTCCGACAGTGACCCCCTTGAATACAATGGATATCATCCCACCCTGTTAAAGACCATTGATGGCGGCGATAGCTGGGATGGCCCTTATGAAGTTGCCCTGGGCGGTTATGATGGTATTGATTCCATCAAAACCTACTGGCCTGATGAATGGCTGCTACAAGTACCTGACTATGCCAATGGATTTGACAGGGATACGGTTTGGTATAACATGGGATATCATCTCGATATGGTAGTGGATGCTTACGGGAATCCTCACCTGACAGGGATCATTGGCCCTGCTACACCCTCAGGATCATGGTATCCCACTACGACCTGGCATTTATATTCCAGCGACGGTGGCGAAACCTGGGAAGCAGTCCCTCTCTACAATAACCTTACTTTTGATGGTGAGGTCGGCGGAGCCAACGCCATCAACATATACAACAGACCCCAGATCTCATCCGATATTACAGGCAAGTTCATTTTCATCTCCTGCCTTGACACTGATTTTACCGGCGTCACGGACAACAACCAGCCGGATATCTTCATGTGCTCCTACGACGTCGATAAAGATGAATACACCGATATGGTCAATCTGACCGAGTTTACTCCCGCATGGCTGATCGCCTTTGAAGGCAGCCAATCGCACTACGTATTCTCTGAAGTGGACGGCACTACGGTTACCTGCACGGTTCCCTTTGTCTATATGGAGCTGGGCAAGGATGAAATGCAAGAATATGACGGTGGCTTGCCGGTGAATTTCTGGTACATCGACGGAGTGACCTATGAATTCACCGTTGAGTCACCCTATCAGCCGCCAACGGGACTTACCGGATCCTACCTGTGCTATGATGCAACCCTTACCTGGCAGGCACCTGGTGTGGGAACTCCGATTGGATATAATGTGTACCGTGACAATGTGAAGATCAATGCTGACCCGGTCACTGCGCTTACCTATACCGACATGGATGTCACTCCCGGCTCCCATGTCTACAAGGTAACTGCCGTTTACGATGGTGGCGAATCCACACCCACCAACACGGTTTCACTGGATATCGAATCCCTGGATGCTATCACGAACCTGGTGGTCTTCAATGAAGAGGGCACCCCTGATGTTTCACTTACATGGACAGCCCCCGCAAGAGCACTCACTGGGTACAATGTTTACCGCAACGATGCTTTGCTGACCACTACTCCGATCACGGAAACGTCATACAATGACCTTGGTCTTGAGAATGGCTCATATACCTATTGTGTAAAAGCCGTCTACCAGACCGAATGCGAATCTGAGTCGGTCTGCAACGAAACACCGATCAAAATTACCGTGGGTATCAGGGAAATCGAGAACAGCTTCTCGATCTACCCGAATCCGGCCAATGAGTCGCTGACCATGCAGTTCACGATCCCTGTCAAATCCGTAAAGATCCTGAACGACATGGGAGCAGTGGTATATTCGAATACCAAGGTTGGGCAGAATGGTATCCTGAAAGTGAATGTATCATCCTTCGAACCAGGTATCTATTTTGTTCAGGTGATGACCGACAAGGGCATTGCCACCAAGAAAGTGACGGTGAACTAGACGTCGCTTCGTGTTATTTAAATTTAAAAAGGATGACATCCTTCATCAGGGGATGTCATCCTTTTTTATTTCAGAGAAGTGTTCAGTTCAGGTGAGAGGGGAGCCATCTTATCCTGGTAATCTTCCGTGTCGCGGATGATCTTATCGAGGAGCCGGACCGCTTCAAAAATATGATCCCCCTTGTTGAGCATGACGCATTCAGCCTGCTGTGACAGCGCGGCATCGGTGATCTCGGCCCTGGAAGGCAGTCCTTTTTTAGCCAGGTTTTCAAGCACCTGGGTCGCCCAGATATCAGGCACGTGGGCAGCTTCACATATCCGGAGGATCTCCTGTTGAATGCGGGCCATGTTCTCCCACCCGCATTCAATGGCCAGGTCGCCCCGGGCGATCATCACCCCCACCGGAAAGGATCTCATCGCAGCCAGGAGTATTCCGGGGAGATGAAAGTATCCTTTTCGCGTTTCGATCTTCACCATGATCCCCATACGGACGTTCAGCCTGCCCAGCTCTTCCAGAAGCTGCTGAACGTCACCGGGGCCGTTCACAAAGGAAAGGTTGACGATGTCCGCATTCCGTGCAACGAACTCAAGGTCTTTTTTATCTTTTTCCGACAGTCCACCAAAAGTCAGACTGCTCTCCGGGAAGTTGATCCCCCGGTCTGCCCTGAGCTTGCTCCCGCCGGGCTTGGCCCTCGTTATCAGCACCGTCATTTCCCCGGCGGTAACATCCTGAATCATTCCTCCGATCTTACCATCATCAAAAAGAACAGACTCACCGGATTTTACGCAGCCGAATACCTCCGGGAAGGTGCAGGAGATATGTGCAGGCCTGACCGGTATCCCGTTCTCGTCGTTCACTGATGGCTCCCCGGGGACCGGATTCTTATGCACTATAAGCGTATCGCCTTCTTTTATAAGGATCCAGGGATTCCCGGCCGTCTTGCTTTCCGCGCTTATCCCTGGAGCCGGTTCATCTGTCTGGTCATTACCAAAACTGACCGGCCCTGTCCGTATCTTGGGTCCTGCGATGTCCATGACGATCCTGCAGGTCTTGCCTGTTTCCGACTCCGCACGGCGGATGTTGCTGATGATCCCTTCCCAGACCGCGGGCGTATCATGTGCACAATTGATCCGGGCCACATTCATGCCGGTTTGAAGCAGCTGAAGGACAAAACCATCATCAGAGGCTGCCTCAGCCGGGAGCGTCACCATGATCCTCGTCCTTCTTCCCTGTGGCTTGTTACCGAACAGGGCCTTGGTATTGGCCCGCATGACCTTGGTGCTTTTCTTGATGGAGATGGCCTGCTTGCCCCGGATCGCTTCCATGTTGCCCCCGAGGCGGTTCAGGATCAGTCGTGTGCTGTTCAGACTGGCCATCACATGTGCTTCTGTTTTCGCCAGCCGCGACAAACCAAGGTACCCGAGCTTCTTTTGCATATCCCTGATATCGTGGTGACGCAATGCCAGGTAGTGTACAAGGTTCAGCGCGCTGTATTTATAATTGGGATGAACGGCGGCCAGTTCACCGGCATACTTCTTCCTGAAAGCCGTGGTCTCCTTCACGATCAGATCAAGACTGGATATGAGCTCATCGATCTTCTGGGCTTTGATTTTCATCTGTTTGAAGGGAAGTAGAGCGAACTTGGTGTAAATATAAGAATTTTATTCATATTTGCGATTAAATAGGAAACTCATTATGAAACAAATATTGTTTGTAGTTATATGTCCCCTGGTGTTCATGGTATCGTGCCATCAGCCAGCTATGGACAAAATGACCCTCATCACGGAACGGATCCAGTATGACGTGGATATTAAAAGTCCGGATCCGGATTTTGACTGGTGGGTCCAGAACATAGAAGGTTCCAAAAGAGAAGTGTTCATCCGGCAGGTGATGGAAGCTGCTTATGAGGGAAAGGTGAGGACTTTCAGTTATTTTAACGAACCCCTGACTCCCCGGCAGGTGAGGGAAATCGGATTTCAGTCTGATACGCTGACGTTTCAGCGGGCAGTGCCACCCT
>JAQUQD010000017.1 GCA_028716265.1 Bacteroidales bacterium
ACCGATTTCTCAAAAGCCACTGGGTGAGCTCGTCTTCATCGAAGTAAATTCGCTTGCCGAAAGGCTTGTAGTATGGGATTTTACGCTGACTGGTTAGTTTGTACATGTAAGATTCCTTTAATCCAGCGCGCTGCGCGGCTGTTTTGAAATCAATTGGAACTTTGGGTGAACTAGAATGACTTCTTATCGCCTCCAAACCATCCAGCTCATCTGATAGATTATTCTTCATTTTATCTTTCTTAGGTTATAGGAGCCTTTCAAGCCGCTCCATTATAGCTTAATATCCGCAAAATTCCGAAAAGGTCTCAACCTGGATAGCGCCAAGAATTAGAAAGAAACCATTAAAAATAGCGCTCTGATAATCAGAGAATTAACTTAAAGGGGATAACTGATTAAGAGATAAGGTCATCCATGAATTACATGTCTTCAAATTGATAAATTTGAGTCGATGAGGTATTGGATTCTACAAGGGATGGATTGAAAGTGACCCAGGATTTTATTTTATTAATGACGGGCTCATCATTTGCGTACTGTTCTTTGACTGCACCTGATGCTTGCAAAACTAATGCGATGATTTTATAGTATGAGAAATCGTCGCCTTTTGCTAGTTCAGGAGGATTTTCATGTTCGTTCGATTTTAGGTAACCATAAAATCCTGTGCAAAATGCAGGCAAAAAGCACCATTCGGGATTATTCAGTTTTCTTATAGGATGGCTATCAGCATTATTAGCCTGGGTATCAGCTGTTTCTTCATAGGTGATTCCTAATTCAAACTCTTCTGGATGATTCTGATAATACTCGTTTATAGCTTGATTGATCAAATAAGTGGGTAATGGATGTTTAAGGATTAACTGTGTATCGTCATTATATACAAAAGATGCTTCCTTAATTTTTTGATTTTGAATATTCCTCATTAGAATCCTAAAATCCTTGGTATCCTCAGAATCCTCAATGCTTACATTTTGCGATGCAGGGGTCGTGCTTCTTTTTAAATATTCAATAAGACAATTATATATATGCATTATTGAGTAATATTTTTCTTCCAGTCTGAATAAAACGCATATTGTATGAATTGCAAGTTGAAACGAATAGGTTGGAAAAACGGTAGGCGCTAGTTGAAGAAAGTCCTCTTCAAAATATTTATTCAATACTTCAAAGTCTGGCTGTATTTCTGTTTCAATTTCCACGGGAGTAACCTCCACTGAGGTCAGTTTCTTTCTTATAACATCTATTTTGTCATCCAGGTAATCATAAGGATCTTCATTGACTTTCAAATGACTAAATTCAAGTATACCGGCCGATATACGTAATGCTTGATCGGATGTATTATACCCATCTTGTAGGGTATAAATACCTTCTCCCAGAACGAAATTATTTATTGCCACACCCAACCGCCATTTAAAAATATCGGGACTTGGTTTTTCCTCAAAACTTTCAGGATAATGCATAAGTTGTTTACGCCAGTTAGAATAATATTGGTTATTATAGTGATTCTTAAAACAGTTAATAAAATCCCTGATCAGTCCTTCATCATGTATTGAATATGTTTTGTCTTTACCAATTTTAAATGATATTCTTTGATCTCCCAGCGTTTGGCCTTTGAAAGAATAATAATCATATTTATCAAGGATATATATGACTTTCTTCACCTCATCGGCAACGAAGTTTTTGCTTTTACCCTGCCGATATCGTTCATTAAACTCAACCTGTTCACAATAAAACCTTTGGGTATATGAAATAAGGTAAAAGACGAAATCCTTATAAGCTATCAAATCCATTTTCTCGATGAAGGATTCAATTTCATCAAATTTGTATTTGGGTAGGATCACTCTTCTAATTTCCAAATTGATCGGACGGGAATAATAGGGTTCTGGGTACTCAAATACATTATAAAAATATTTAAAGGCTATTTGTTGATAAGGACGGTACAGACTTGTTTCTTCAGCATTCGAAGTAAAATCATCCTCATTAAATAAATCAATTATAATATAGCCATTATTCAGTAGTTTTGGAACGTAGTTATTATATGCCTCCTCGTTTAATCGGGATTTTTGATTTATAAATTCAGTCAGGCTCTGAATTTCTTTGTGTTTGTTGATATCACCGTTTTCTTTAGCTGCTACAGCCTCCATTTCCAGTTCTTCATTCTGGCCATGAAATAGATGAATCAAATCAAATAGCCGGGTCTTTTTAAAATGTAGCGTCAAGTTTTTTGTTATAAAGTACTTTAGCTCATATTTATTTCTGTCAATGATGGTTGCCATATCATTTTAACTTAATACGGTTAGCAGCTTCAATCTTGCGCTTATCAATAATTTTTGCATAGATCTCCGTGGTCTTGAGACTTTTATGTCCTAATAGATTAGAAACGGTATATATATCCGTGCCCAGTGTGAGTTGAAGTGTAGCAAAGGTATGCCTTGCACTATGAAAGGTTATTTTCTTTTCGATTCCGGCACTCTTTATCCAATCTTTCAGCTTTTGATTATTATAATCACTGTAAACAAGGTCCTGAAAAACTTTACTTGGTCCTGACCTCCTCTCCCCAAGCAAATTAAATGCTTCGCCTGATATATAGAGGGTTACCAATTTTTGGGTCTTGACCTGCCTGAAATTGATTGAATACCCCGTTTCATCGGAATGTTGTACTTGCTTCCACCTCAGATTCTCGATGTCTGAAAACCGTAAGCCAGTCAAGGCACTAAAAAGAAATGCTCTTTTTAAAAGGGGATTTTCGCAATCCTTATCAGCCACCTCTTTCAGTTCCTCGAGTGTTAGAAATTCGCGTTCGACCTCCATTTCTTCAATCCTTTTTACATCTTTCCAGATGTTTTCATCGATGATATTGACCTTGGATGCTTGCTTTAATACAGCAAGTACTTTACTGAAATAGGATGCTGCTGAATTTACTGAAAGCCTCTTGTCATCTTTTGTTTTTACTTCAGTTAACAGATAGTTTTTAAAATCTCCCAGCCATTCTTCGTTGATTTGCGAAACCTTTATACCTGAATTAGTGAAGTTTTTTAAATGTTTCAAAGCACTCATCCAGTTGCCGTAGTTACCCTCGCTTGCCTTTCGCTTCTTAGCAAGGGATTCGAAATAATCAAGAAAGCTTTTATCTGCAGCAGTTCTGTCTATTAATCCCATTTTATTATTTTGAAACTCAATTTGACGCCTTGCCCTGATCGCTTCTGCACATTCAAGTGTTTTCCTATTCTGTTCTCGCTCAGTTTTGTTTTTGGGCTTAAGTATCAGATAGAGATCAAGATATTCACTTCTCCTGGTTTTCTTGTCATAGAAATCAAGGTAAAGGCTTATTTTATCCTTCCTTTCACGTTTTCTTAAAGTGACCTTCATTGCTGGAATAATTTATCAAGTTCGGAGCGTATTATGATCGATCTCCTTCCGATTTTATAAGGAGCTATTCTTCCCGATGAAATTAGCCTGTAAAATGATCTTCGGCTCACACCAATCAACATGCATGCTTGTCTGATAGATAGATACTCCTTCAAAGCCAAATCATGATCACCATCTATCCTGTCTGAAACTGTTGAGCCGTGGTCATTATTCTTAGTTGCCCGGACGATTTTCTCCTCTCTTTTCCTTTGTTTATAATGGCGCTGATTGCAGACGTGGGAGCAATACCGGGTCCCGACAGTCTGTGCGGTGAATGTCGTTCCACAAAATTCGCAAATTTTTTGGATCTGTATGTTTGAACTCATCTTAAGTGTCGGCATGTGTCAGTACGTGCCAGTACGTGCCAACACGTGCCAATATGTGCCAGTATGTGCCATAATCTCTCCCATGTTGTCGTGCGTCACATATTAAACTAGTAAGCGCAACAAAATCGCAACAAATATATCTCATAAATAGGAAAAAAAACCTCCAAGAAGGTAAAATTAACAAATTCTAAAACATTGAATTACCAATGAAAGGAAGAGAAGAGAATGAAAATCTACTTTCCGATACAAAACTTCCCGAAGATGTTTCCCAGGATCTCTTCGCTGGTGATCTCACCGGTGATCTCGCCCAGGTAATAGAGCGCCTGGCGGATGTCGGTGGCAATCAGATCGGTGGGCGTTCCCTTCTGTATGCTGCCTTCCACGTGCTTTAGCGCCTTATGCGATCGGACCAGCGCCTCGTAATGCCGTACGTTCGACACCAGGGCCTGGTCCGTGGGGAAGCCTTCCTCCACGGATTTATGTAGCTGGGCGGTGATCAGGTTGATGTTCTCGCGGCGCTTGGCCGACACAAAGATCGTCTCCAGATCCACCAGCTCCTGGAAATCTTTTGGGATCTCCACCAGCTTGTCGATCTTGTTGCCGATGAGGATCCATTTCTTTGTCCGGTCCTTCATATGCTCGCGGAACTCTTCCACGACCTCTTTGACATCGTCCCAGGTGCATTCGCTCACATCGCACACGTACAGGATGATACGGGCCTGGCGGATCTTTTCATAAGTCCGCTCGATGCCCATGCTCTCGATCTCGTCCCTGGCCGGACGGATACCTGCCGTGTCGATGAAACGGAACGAGACCCCGTCGATGATGATCGTATCCTCGATCACATCGCGCGTGGTGCCCGGAATCTCCGAGACGATCGCCCGCTCTTCGTTGAGGATCGCGTTCAGCAGGGTGGACTTGCCCACGTTAGGCTTGCCGACAATGGCGACAGGTATGCCGGTCTTGAGCACATTACCCATGGTGAAGGATTCGATCAGCGTCTTGATATGCTTATCCATGGTATGGATCAGTCCCAGCAGCTTCCTGCGGTCAGCGAACTCCACGTCCTCTTCGCTGAAGTCGAGCTCCAGCTCCAGCATGGAGGCGAAGTCGACCAGCTGCTGCCTGAGCTTGCGGATGCTGTCGGAGAAACCCCCGCGCATCTGGTTCAGCGCTAGGTCGTGCGCCGAACGTGAATGTGCCGCGATCAGGTCGGCCACCGCCTCGGCCTGCGACAGGTCGAACTTGCCGTTGAGATAGGCCCGCAACGTGAACTCGCCCGGCTTCGCATGCCGGCATCCTTTTGACAGCAGCAGCTCGATGAGCTTTTTCTGGATATAGAACGAACCGTGGCAGGAGATCTCCACCGAATCCTCGCCGGTGTAGGAATTCGGCGCCCTGAAGACATATACTAGCACCTCGTCCAGCATCTCCCTGCCTATGTTCACCGTACCGAAATGGATGGTGTATCCCTTTGCCTGGCTGATCTTTTTGCCTTTGGCATGCGCCGTGAAGATCTCGTCGGCGATACTGAATGACTCCGGCCCCGATATGCGTATGATAGCGATGGGACCGGTTCCGGGAGGCGTGGCGATGGCACAGATGGTGTCGGTGCTGGCGCCGGGGAGTGTTTTATGGTTCATTTCCGGGAGTAAATTTTCTTATTAAACGAAAAGATTCTATTTTTGGTTTCTGTTTGAATTAGGCACAAAGGCACAGAGGTACAGAGTAATTTTAGAATTCAGATTGCAGATTTTAGATTATGGGGATGGGAGAGATCAGAACGTATAGGGATTTGGTGGTATGGCAGAAGGCGATCGAACTCGTTACATTAATTTACAAAATCACGAAACCTTTTCCTGAAGATGAAAAGTACAGTTTGGTATCCCAGATCCGGAGGGCTGCTGTTTCAATCCCATCCAACATTGCAGAGGGATACGGTCGTAAACACACAAATGATTGTTCAAGATACCTGCAGATCTCCATCGGTTCAGTATTTGAACTCCAAACGCAGCTAATTATATCAAAAATTTTGAATTATGTTGATAATGAACAATATAATAATATTGAAAATAAAACTAGAGAAATTGAACGAATGTTATCCAGCCTAATCTCAAAAATCAAACATTAACTTTGTGCCTTTGTGCCTTCAACCAACATCCAACACCATAACCTCTTAGAACCATGAGCATCCTCGTCAACAAATCCTCCCGGGTGATCATCCAGGGCTTTACCGGGAAAGAAGGAACGTTCCACGGAACGCAGATGATCGAATATGGAACCAACGTCGTGGGGGGTGTGACGCCCGGGAAGGGAGGGGAGAAGCACCTTGGCCGCCCGGTGTTCAATACCGTAGCGGATGCGGTTCAGAAGGAAGGCGCCAACGTCACCTGCATCCTTGTTCCGCCTCCCTTTGCTACAGACGCGATCATGGAGGCTGCTGACTCCGGCATCAAGCTGATTGTCTGTATCACCGAGGGGATCCCGACACACGACATGGTGCAGGTGAAAGACTTTATGTGCGGGAAGACCTCGCGCCTGGTTGGCCCCAACTGCCCCGGCGTCATCACGCCGGAGGAGTGCAAGGTGGGGATCATGCCGGGCTTCATCCATAAGAAGGGAAGCGTCGGGATCGTCTCCCGTTCGGGAACACTCACTTATGAGGCCGTGGACCAGCTCACCAAGGTCGGGCTGGGGCAGTCGACCTGCCTGGGTATCGGCGGGGATCCGATCATCGGTACGAATGCGCTGGACGCGGTGATGATGTTCAATGCCGATCCGGAAACCAGGGGCATCGTCATGATCGGGGAGATCGGCGGTAACATGGAAGCCGATGCAGCCTACTGGTTCAGCAAGAACGGCGCCAAGCCCATGGTGGCCTTCATCGCCGGCGCCACCGCTCCCAAAGGCAGGCGCATGGGGCACGCAGGCGCTATCATTGGAGGGAAAAATGATACAGCACAGGCGAAAAAGGAGATCCTGAGAGGGTGCGGGATACATGTGGTGGATTCGCCTGCGCAAATTGGTGTCAAAATGAAGGAGATTCTTTCATAGTTCTGATCACCTCGTGATCAGTTCGTATGCCCCCAGATCCGGTGCCGCGTCGAGCGTGCGGTTGTTATTGTTCAGGTCATTCACCAGGTTGATCAGCGAGGAGTTGATGATCTCCATCCATCCGGCGTTGACGGCAGGGGAGAGGACAGTGTCGAGGGTGTAATCGTTGGATGTGGGATCGGTGAACAGCGGATCCTCATTAAAGATGCTGCCGATGATCAGGGGATCGCTGGTTTTGGTGGTCCGCAGCAAGCAGTGGTCGAACAGGTAATTGAATTCGGCCCGCGGAGTCCGCGCCATGGTGATCTCTTCGGTCTTGTTCCCGTAAACGATACAGTTCCCGAAAAAGGCCTGACTCAGGTCCCGGGCGATGGTGTCGGTCACCTGGCCCATGTCGTTCAGCAGCAGGTAATAGTTGGTCATCACCAGCGAGGCGGTCTGCCTGGCCGTATAGGGATAATAGTTCCCGATGGTGCAGTGCCGGAAGTCGTACGTGCCACCAATGCCCAGGAATACGGCAGATTCGCCGCAGTTGGCAAAGACACAGTTGGCAGCCACCACTTCGGAGCCCAGTGCCTGGAGGCCGTAGCCGGTCATGTTCAGGATCTGGGTGTTGCTCAGCTTCAGCGTGGGCTGGATGGAGTTTCCAAGGGTATCCACCCGGATGCCGATGACGGCATTTTTGATGATGGCATGGTCAATCTCGTTATTCCTGCTGCCAGCGGTCAGCCAGATCGTCCCCCATTGCCCGGGCAACTCTTGGTAATCTTCCTCCAGCCGGTCGCCCTGAAAGCTGACCGGCTCCTCGCACGTGCCTTCCACCTTCAGCGTCGCCTCATTGGCCACGGCCAGCACCGCATCCTTATGGAAATATACCCTGGCTCCCGGACGGATGGTCAGGGAATAGGATGAATCGACGATGACAAAACCGTATACCACATGCGGCCGGTCGTTCTCCCAGATGCCATCCATCTGATAGACCGCGTTGGTATAAAAATGTGCATTCTGCCCGTAGGCCACCAGGTCAATGTCCTGTACATTGCCGTTGGTTTCAAAAACAAGAGAATCACTAACGATGAAGGGATTGTTCTCATCGTTGGGATCCACGGTCACACGGACAAAAATAAACAGACTATCCCCGCCGGGTATCTCAAGATCGTTCCACTGCGCCGCAGGGATACCGTCAATGTTGATCTCATAGGGAGAAGAGGTTCCTCCGGCAAGGTGGACGGAGGAGATCTTCACACGGTTCTTGTTCGAGTTGTATACCATCAGGTACCTTGTGGCTGAGCCGATGGTCGAAAAAACGGTGTCGAAGATAACGGTGTCTGTTGAAAAGGAGAGCTTCACGGAGGGATCCGTCGTGATGACCTCCTCCTTGTCGCATGAAACCAGGGTCAACCCAGCCATGAACAGAACAAGAAAAACCTTTAGGATCAGGATATTGGAAAGGTTATTGCGCATTGGTTCCAAACCGGCAAAATTACCGATTCCTGATATATATACGGTTGGCACGATGAAATATTTTACACCAGGGAAGCTTCTGTTAATTAATCCATAAATTATCATAAAGACTGGGGAAATGCACGGGGATTTCGCTAACTTTGAAAACCCATTTTTTTTCGTTACATTTGAATACCTTTATATCATAATTACTTATAGATGAGTTATCTAAAGTTTGATAAGAGCCAGCTCATAAATCTTGAATATTCATTATCACGTGAACTTCTGAGGACCAACCGCGCGGGTTCTTATGGTTTTACCACCATCGTCGGAAACAATACACGCAAGTATCACGGTCTTTTTGTCGTTCCCCAGCCCCTGGTCGACCAGGACAATCACGTCTTGCTGTCCTCTGTCGATGAGACGATCATACAGCATGACGCTGAATTCAATCTGGCGATCCATAAATTCAAGGGCGAGGTATATATGCCCAAGGGCCACAAATACATTCGGGATTTCGATTGCGATCCCATTCCTAAACTCACCTATCAGATTGGTGGCGTAGTATTGACGAAAGAGACCTTATTTACCGCCCGTGATGAAAAAGCGATGACCCGCTATACCCTGGTGGATGCGCATTCTCCGACAAAAATGCGTTTCAGGCCGTTTCTTGCGTTCCGTAACATTCACCGGCTGACGAAGGCCAATTATGATGCCGACACCAAGTTTCAACCCATCAAGAACGGGATAAAGGTCAGGATGTACGACGGTTATTCGCATCTGCACTTACAGTTTTCCAAGAAGGTAGATTATGTGCATGTACCCGACTGGTATTATAATTTTGAATATATCCGGGAAAAGGAAAGAGGCTACGATTCCCTGGAAGACCTGTTCACGCCAGGATATTTTGAAGTATCCATCGAAAAAGGGGAGAGCATCGTCTTTTGTGCGGCGCTGGAAGACGTGAACGTGAGTTCTCTCAACCGCAGCTTTGACCAGGAGATCAGTTCCCGCATCCCGCGCGACAGCTTTTACCACTGTCTGATCAACTCGGCCCAGCAATTCATCGTGACACGCGGAAAAAAGACAGAGATCATCGCTGGTTTTCCATGGTTTGGGAAGTGGGGAAGGGATACGTTCATCGCCCTGCCGGGGCTAACCCTTACGCAGAACGATACCAGGGCCTTCAAGGCTGCGCTCGATACCATGCTCAAGGAGCTGAAAGGTCCTTTATTCCCTAATTTCGGACAGGGGCACGAACAGCATTACAACTCGGTGGATGCCTCACTGTGGTTTTTCTGGTCCCTGCAGCGGTACCTGGCTCATATCAGGGATCCACTCAAGATCTGGAATGAATACGGGAAAAAGATGAAGGTCATCCTTCAGGGCTACCGGGTGGGCACGATGTACAACATCCGGATGCAGGACAACGGTTTATTGCATGCAGGTGTTCCGGGTCTGGCCATTACGTGGATGGATGCCATCATCAACGGGAGACCAGTCAATGCCCGCATTGGACTGCCCGTCGAGGTGAACGCCCTGTGGTACAATGCCATCATGTTCGCCCTGGAGCTCGCTGAAAAAGCAGGGGATAAGGATTTTTGCAAGGAATGGCATCCTGTGGCCGGAAAGATCCCGCAAGCATTCACGGACACGTTTTACAGTCCAGCCAAAGGATATCTGGCTGATTATGTGGATGGGGACGTCAAAGATTTCTCCGTCAGGCCAAACATGCTTTTCGCCGTTTCGCTGCCCTATTCACCGGTGGATGAAGAGATACGGAAGCAGATTCTGGATGTCATTGAGCGTGAATTACTGACACCACGCGGGCTGCGGACCCTCTCTCCGAAGGATCCGGGTTACCACGGCGTTTATTTTGGTGATCAGGTGGCCAGGGACCTGGCATACCATAACGGTACCGTGTTTCCGTGGCTGTTTGGCCATTTTGCGGAGGCGTACCTGAAACTATACGGCAGGTCAGGCTACCAGAAGATCAAAACCATTCTGGGCGGCTTTGAGGACGTGATGGATGAAAACGGTGTGGGAACTATTCCCGAAGTGTATGACGGCGATCCTCCGCACAAGCCCGGTGGTGCCATATCGCAGGCCTGGAGCGTGGCGGAGCTGCTCCGGGTTGGGCACATGCTGAAGGAGATGGAGCGGGGTGATCTGTCAACAGTCAGCGGTCAGCAGCATGTTCCGGGGAAAGCTGTGAGGAGGGATCAGCGGTAGCCGGTAACCGGTCGGTAAAAGATGGATTTTGGCATTTGGATTTTATCTGGAATTTGGGATTTAAGAGATTAGAATTTATTATATCACGTGCAACAAGAATAATGCGTAGCCTATGCGAGTCTTAATGTTCGGCTGGGAGTTCCCTCCCCACATCACGGGAGGGTTGGGGACTGCCTGCTATGGCCTGACCAAGGGATTGGCCAAGCATGGGACAGAGGTCATCTTTGTCGTACCAAAAGCATACGGCGATGAGGATGAGCGCGCTGTCAGGCTTTTAAATGCAAGTGATGTGGTGATTGATGTCGATGATATTGAAAACAAGCAGTACTGGGACCGCATCACTTATATGGAAGTGGGCTCCAACCTCGTTCCCTACGTGGCACCGGAGGAGTTCACCGACCTGGTCGTACAGGAGGAGCTGCGGAAGAAAACCACCCGGCAGACCTTGTTTTCGAGCCGGTTTGAGTTTTCGGGAAAATATGGCACCAACCTGATGGAAGAGGTGTACCGGTATGCCCTGATCGGATCTGCCATTGCTTCCAAATATGATTTTGATCTGATCCATGCCCACGACTGGCTCACCTATTCCGCTGGGGTAGCAGCCAAGGCTGCCTCTGGAAAACCGCTGGTGGTACACATGCATGCCACTGAATTTGACCGCTCGGGAGAGAACGTCAACCAGCAGGTTTACGATATCGAACGTTACGGGATGGAGCAGGCCGACCGGGTGATCACTGTCTCCAACCTGACCCGTCAGATCGTCATCGACAGGTATGGCATCGACCCGCACAAGATCATCACCGTGCACAATGCTGTCGAACCGGTGGACAAGGAAGGACTGGAAGGTACCGAAAAGGTGCTGAAGGAAAAGGTGGTCACGTTCCTGGGACGTATCACGTTCCAGAAAGGCCCGGAATACTTTGTCGAGGCGGCAAAAAAAGTGCTGGAGGTGGATCCCGACGTACGTTTTGTCATGGCCGGGACGGGTGACCTGATGAACAAGCTCATCCGCCGCGTGGCAGAACTTCGGATTGCGCACAGGTTCCATTTCACGGGATTTCTCAAGGGAGCCGATGTGGACCGTATGTTTGCCATGAGCGATGTGTTTGTCATGCCGTCGGTTTCAGAACCTTTTGGTATCGTCCCGCTGGAAGCCATGCGCTCTAACGTTCCGGTGGTTATCTCCAAACAATCCGGAGTTTCGGAGATCCTCAGGCACGCCCTGAAAGTCGATTTCTGGGATGTTCACGGACTGGCGGATGCCATCTACGGACTGTTGCACTACCATGCCCTGTCGGAAACCTTTAAGGAATATGGCAAAGAGGAGGTGGAGAACCTTAAATGGGACGACGCAGCACTGAAGGTGAAGGAGGTGTATAAGGGGGTGGCAGGATAGCTGCAAGCTACAAGCTGCAAGCTACAAGCTGCAAGTTACAAGCTGCAAGTTATAAGCTTGAAGTTTGAGGCTTGAAGCTTGTGACTAAAGAAGTTAATAACCAATTTAAGCACAACAGCATCATTTATGAGATCAATCTGTCTTTATTTCCAGGTTCACCAGCCTTTCAGGTTAAAAACGTACCGTTTTTTTGACATTGGAAGGGATCATTATTATTATGATGAATACCTCAACCGGTCAATCGTGCAGCGAGTAGCCCGAAGGTCGTATCTGCCAGCCAACCAGATTATCATGGACCTGATCCATGAATATGGAAGCGCCTTTAAGGTGACGTATTCCATCACAGGACTGGCACTGGAGCAATTTGAGAAATATGCACCGGAAGTCATTGAAAGTTTTAAAAAGCTGGCCGGTACCGGTTCGGTTGAGTTTCTGACGGAAACGTATTCTCATTCACTGGCGTCGCTGCGCAGTAAAGAGGAGTTCTTCGATCAGGTGAAACAGCATTCCGATAAAATTGAAGCGTTGTTTGGACAACGTCCCACGGTTTTCAGGAACACCGAACTGATCTATTCCGACCGTATCGGAGAGATGGTGGCCGAAATGGGTTATGAGCTGATGCTTTCTGAAGGTCCCCGGCAGGTCCTGGGCTGGAAAAGCCCGAATTTCATGTACTGCAATGCGGTCAATCCGCGCCTGAAGCTTTTATTGAAGAACTTCCGTCTGAGTGATGATATCGCGTTCCGGTTCTCGCTGCAAAGCTGGAGTGAATGGCCCCTGACAGCCGACAAGTTTGCGATGTGGATCCAGGCATTCAATCCCAGGGAAGAGGTGGTGAATCTTTTCATGGATTACGAGACCTTCGGGGAACACCAATGGGCTGATTCAGGCATCTTCGAGTTCCTCAAGAACCTGCCACACGCTGTCCTTTCCGACACCAATTACCATTTTCATACACCTTCCGAGCTATTGAAACTTCTCCAGCCAGTGGCAGCCATACACGTTGGCCATGCCATTTCATGGGCTGACGAAGAAAAGGATACCACTGCCTGGCTGGGCAATGAGATGCAGGCAGAAGCAGTGGATAAACTGTACAGCCTGGAGGATAAAGTGAGGAAAATCACTCGTCCTGATATCCGGCGCGACTGGAATTACCTCCAGTGCAGCGACCATTTCTATTACATGTGCACCAAGTGGTTCTCCGACGGGGAGGTGCATAAGTACTTCACACCCTATTCGTCGCCTTACGAGGCGTTTATAAACTATATGAATGTCCTCTCGGATTTCATGATCCGGGTAAACGATGGCCTCAGTGCCTCCCTAACCCCTGCTCCTGCGGCAGCTCCGGCAGCGAAAGCAGTGAAAGAATCAGCAAAACCGGGCAGGGAAGCGAAAGCACCATCGAGCTGTACCTGGGAGGACCTGAAGACGTTAACTGCGGCCCGTATGAGAAAGTTTCTGGAACACGTTGACCTGGAAACGCTTGCCTGTGCCCTTACGAATTGCGATACATCCCTGAGGACGAAAGTGATGAAACATCTTTCCAAACAGGATCTGGTTCGATTTGAAGCTCTCTCCACATCACTGATGAAAAGTAAAAAGACAGAGATCAACCGTTGCCGGCAGAAATTATCCTCAATAATGAATGATCTTTCCTAGATTTGCACTTTTTATAGCATTTAATAACGAATAAAGAGGGTCAGTATATGAAACCTGATTATATATTTGAAGTAAGCTGGGAAGTATGCAACAAAGTTGGCGGTATCTATACGGTTCTGTCGACCAAAGCACGGCAGCTTACTGAACGTTTTGGTGATCATTACATTCTGCTTGGTCCCGATGTCTGGAAAGAAACGGATGAAAATCCTGATTTCATTGAGGATAAAAACCTCATGGCGGCCTGGCAGGAGAAAGCTGCCAGTGAGGGGCTGCATTTTCATATCGGACGCTGGAACGTGAGCGGCAATCCGATCGTCATCCAGGTGGATTTTACTACGTTCTTCTCCAACAAGAACAAGATCTTCGCAAAATTCTGGGAAACCTACAAGCTGGATTCCCTTTCCGGTGGATGGGATTATGTTGAGCCTGCGCTCTTCGGCTATGCTGCCGGAAGGATCATCGAAAGTTATTATGAGTTTCACCTGTCGGGACAGGATAAGATCATTGCTCATTTTCATGAGTGGATGACAGGGACCGGCATCCTGTACCTGAATGAATTCATGCCGCAGGCCGCCACGGTCTTTACGACCCATGCCACCACGCTTGGGCGGTCCATCGCCGGCAACGGTCTGCCACTTTACAAGAACCTACAAACGTACGATCCTGAAGGCACCGCGCAAAATTTCAACCTGAAGTCGAAATTCTCACTAGAATACCTTTCGGCAAAGACCTGCGACGTCTTTACAACGGTCAGTCCCATCACTGCCGGTGAGTGTGAGCATTTCCTGCGGCAGAAAGTCAGCGTGGTTACACCCAATGGCTTTGAAAATGCCTTTGTACCAGAAGGTGATGATTTTATCATCAAGCGTCAGGCTGCCCGCCACCGAGTGAAAAAAGTGACCGAAGCGCTTCTGAACCAGCATATTCCGGAGGATTCCCTGTGGATTCTGACAAGCGGACGGTATGAGTTCCGTAACAAAGGGCTCGACTTGTTCATCGACAGCCTGGGCAATCTGAACAGGGATCCGGATCTGCAGCGGTCAATGCTGGCCGTCATTGCCGTTCCCGGCAACCACAAGGGGCCGGATGAGGCGATGGTGCAACGGATGGAAAACACCGACTTCTTCCACCCGATCACGGGTGTTTACCTGACCCATCTTCTGTGGGATCCTTCCAATGACGCTGTCCTCAGGCGTATACAGGAGAACGGACTGCTCAACCGGCCGGAAGACAAGATCAAGATCATCTTTATTCCTTCCTACCTGAACGGACGGGATGGTGTTTTCAACCTGTCCTATTACGATTTTGTGATCGGTTTTGATGTCTCCACATTTCCTTCCTATTACGAACCCTGGGGCTATACACCCCTGGAAAGCCTGGCTTTTCACGTTCCAGCCATGATCACTTCACTCTCTGGCTTCGGACAGTGGATACGGAACATCGATCCGGATACGGAGCCTGGTCTCATTGTACTGGACAGGGATGACGAGAATGACAGGTCAGTGGTGGACCAGATGATCATGAATATCAGGAAAGCCCTGGCATGGAATGCCGACGAACTTGAATCTGCGCGCGACAAGGCATTTAAACTTTCCCAGACAGTGCTGTGGGATCATCTGATAAGCTATTATGTTGAAGCTTACGAGATCGCCCTGAAAAAGTCGCTTGCCCGTTCGGATCAATATCTTTCAAAACAACAGGTGGATATCAGCGCCCTGATCCAACAGGTAACGGTTGTTAAGCCGGAATGGAGAAAGATCCTGGTAAGCCCTACGCTTCCTGAGAAGTTTCATATGCTTACAGATCTGGCATGGAATCTTTGGTGGACATGGAACGACGATGCCATTGCCCTTTTTGAGGAGATCGATCCGGTGCTTTGGAGGGAAAGCAGGCAGAATCCGCAGTCGCTGATCGAAGGGATCACCATTGATAAAATTCATGAACTGGAACAGAATCGGGAATTCATGAATAAGCTGCAGGCGGTCTATGCCCGTTTCAGGAAATACATGGATGTTGAGACGAACCATCAGGATGATCTGGTAGCCTATTTCAGCATGGAGTACGGGCTCCATGACAGCCTGAAGATGTACTCGGGCGGACTGGGGGTGCTGGCGGGAGACTATATTAAAGAGGCCAGCGACTCCAACGCCAATATGGTGGCTGTCGGGCTCATTTACCGCTATGGTTATTTTACCCAGGTGATTTCGCTTTTCGGGGACCAGGTGGCCCGTTATGAAACGTTGAAGTTTTCGCACCTGCCGTTGACCCCGGCGCGGGGCAGCGACGGCGAATGGATCCGGGTGAGCGTGGCGTTGCCGGGAAGGGTGGTTTATGCCAAAGTTTGGATCCTCAAGGTGGGACGTATCTCCCTTTACCTGATGGATGCGGATATCCCCGAGAACAACGAGGCCGACCGGTCGATTTCCTTCAACCTTTACGGCGGCGATGAAGAGATGCGGTTCAAGCAGGAATTGCTGCTGGGCGTTGGTGGCATCAGGCTGCTGGATGTGTTGGGCATCCAGCCTGCTATATATCATATCAATGAGGGTCATGGAGCGTTTGCTGGACTGGAACGGCTGAGGAAATACGTTCAGGTCGAAAAACTGAATTTCATGGAGGCATTGGAGGTGGTAAGATCATCCACCCTGTTCACCACACATACACCCGTTGCCGCAGGGCACGACCATTTCACGGAAGATCTTCTCCGGACCTACATTCCGCATTATGCCGACCGGTTGAACATCACCTGGGAAGCGTTCACGAACCTTGGCCGGATGTATAAAAACCGTCCAGATGATAAGTTCTCTATGAGCGTCCTTGCTGTTAATTTTTCACAGGGAGTCAACGGTGTGAGCCGGCTTCACGGACGAGTGAGCCAGGAAATGTTCAGTCCCCTGTTCGATGGGTATTTTGCCAACGAGATCCCGGTGGGATACGTAACCAACGGTGTCCATTACCCCACATGGACTGCACCGACATGGAAGAAGCTTCATGGGGAGGTCTTTGGACCCGGGTTCATTCATGACCAGTCCAATCCCGAACACTGGAAAAAGATCCATGGCGTTTCGGATTCGAAGATATGGGAGATCCGCAACCAGCTCCGCAAGGAACTCATCGAGTACCTTCGTGAAAAGATGACCAGGGATCTGACACTCAGGCAGGAAAATCCCAAGCTGATCTTCCAGACGATCGAAACCCTGAATGAACATACGCTGACGATAGGATTTGCCAGGCGTTTTGCCACTTATAAGAGGGCCCATCTGCTGTTTTCCAACCTGGAAAGGCTGGATGGCCTGATCAACAATCCTGACTTTCCCATACAGTTCATTTTTGCGGGGAAAGCGCATCCGCGTGACAAAGCCGGCCAGGACCTGATCAAGAGGATCATTGAAATCTCCAAACGACCGGAATTCATTGGCAGGATCATCTTTCTGGAAAACTACGAGATTGAGCTGTCCAAAAAGCTTATCCCCGGCGTAGACATCTGGCTGAATACACCCACCCGCCCGATGGAGGCCTCAGGAACCAGCGGCGAGAAGGCGGTCATGAACGGCGTGGTCAACCTGAGCGTGCTGGACGGCTGGTGGGCCGAAGGTTACCGTCCCGAAGCGGGTTTTGCCATCCCCGAAGGCCGCATGTACCGGGATCAGCATTATCAGGATGAACTGGATGCTGAGATCATCTATAACCTGTTAGAGGATAAGATCATCCCCATGTTCTACAAGCGCAACGCCGAGAACACACCCGTGGAATGGATCCAGTACATAAAAAACACATTTTCCCTGATAGCGCCTCATTATACCATGAAGCGTATGTTAAATGATTATCAATCAATCTATTACAAGAAGTTACAAGACCGAACAAGAGAAATTATAAAGGATGACTACCAGCTGGCACGCCGTGTTGCTAAATGGAAACGGAAACTGGTCAGCAACTGGGATAACATTGAGGTGCTTGATGTGAAAGTCCCGGATCCCAGCATCAGCCCGCTGAAACTTGGCGAGGTTTTTGAGGCAGAGGTCACACTCCTGATCCCTGAGATATCCTGTCATGACATTGGTGTGGAAGCATTGTTCGGACAAAAAGACAATGGGGAAGTGAAAAACATTCTCTGGGTCAAGGAGATGGAAATGAAGAAACTGGAAGACAACCGGGTACAGTATCGTTGCAGCTTCCAGCTGGACAGGGCAGGAGGATATGACTATATCTTCAGGATCTTCCCCAAAAGCGATCTGGTACCCCATAAACAATCGTTGCGTTTGGTGAAGTGGATATAAACAGATCTGAAAACAGAATATTAATTAACTTACTCATTATGAATCTGTTAACTGGTAAGATTGCCATTATCACAGGTGCATCACGCGGAATCGGGCGTGCCATCGCCCTGGTTTTTGCTGGCGAGGGCGCCAATGTTGCCTTCACGGATCTGAGAAGGGACGCGAGCATGGAAAGTACGGAGAATGAGCTTATTCAGCTTGGTATAAAGGCCAGAGGATACGCCTCCGACGCCGGTTCGTTCCAGGATTGCGAGAACCTGGTCAATGCCGTGATTCAGGATTTTGGAAAGGTTGACATCCTGGTCAACAATGCCGGCATCGCACGGGACAACCTGCTCATGCGAATGTCGGAAAGCGACTGGGAAATGGTCCTTGTCGTGAACCTGAAATCCGTTTTCAATATGACCAAGGTTATCCAGCGCCATATGCTCAGGCAGCGGTCCGGCTCGATCATCAACATGAGCTCGATCGTCGGGATTCGTGGCAACGCAGGGCAGGCCAATTATTCTGCATCGAAGGCCGGGATGATCGGATTTACCAAATCGATTGCCCAGGAACTGGGGAGCAGGAACATCCGTTGCAATGCCATCGCCCCGGGCTTCATTGAATCAGAAATGACCGCCCAGCTGCCTGCCGAAGCACGGGAAAACTGGCTCAGGAACATCCCGCTGAGGCGCCCCGGCACACCGCAGGACGTGGCGCATGCCGCCCTTTTCCTGGCTTCTGACCTGTCGGACTACATCACCGGACAGGTGATCCAGGTGTGCGGTGGAATGGCGTGATGCGATGAAATGAGAAAGGAGAGAGGAGAGAGGAGAAATGATTAAGCCATTAATTACCATGAATAACGCGAAGCACTCCGACTAACGTCGGGATAAACTTCGTGCTGAGCAAATGACAATAAATAACTAAAATCCATACCCTATGAAGACATTAAGTAATCTATTTCTTACAGCATTCCTGACAGCAAGCATCGGTTTTTCAGCTTTTTCCCAGGACTGTGATGCCTATTTCCCGATGAAGGAAGGCGCTTACCTTGAGACCAGAAACTATGATGCAAAGGACAAGCTCCAGGGAATCTCCCGAATGACCGTCCTGCAAAAACAGACAGCAGGTCCCAGGGTCAGCGTGACGGTCGACGTCCGTAACCTGGATGATAAGGAAAAAGAGGTGATGAACACCACTATGGAAGTGTACTGCGAAAACGGGGTGTTCTATATTGATATGAAAAAATTCCTCGATCAGCAGACCATGGAATCGTTCAAGGACATGGAAGTGGCTATGGAATCGGAGAACATGGAATTCCCGTCGAACCTGAGTCCCGGACAGACCCTGAAGGATGCGAAGATCACCGTGTCGGCGAGCAGCGGCGGAATGAAACTCTTCAGCATGAACGTGTGGATTACCAACCGCAAGGTGGAAGCGATCGAGGATATCACCACTCCAGCAGGGACCTTTTCATGCTATAAGATATCTTCGGATGTGGAAACTAAAATGATGATGAAGATCTCTGTCAAATCGGTGGAATGGTATGCCAGGAACGTGGGCACAGTCCGCTCGGAATCCTATAATAATAAAGGCAAGCTGACCGGCTATACGCTGCTTACCGACTATAAGAACTAAGGATTGTCGTACCATAGCGTTAAAGGATCACTTATTGAGTATTCGCATCGAATATCCCTTATGGTTCATCCTGTTATGCCTGCTGCTGGGTGCAGCGATGGCGATGTTGCTTTATTACAGGAACCGCCGCGATGACCTTCCGCAGTGGCTTGTCAGGCTGCTGGCGGTGCTGCGTTTTGTTTCAGTGTCACTTATCAGCTTTCTTTTATTGTCCCCGCTGATACGGTCCGTTAACCGCACCTTTGAAAAACCGGTGATCATCCTGGCCCTGGATAACTCCCAATCGATACAGATGGGCAGGGACTCTGCCTACTATCAGACAGAATACCGGCAGGCGATCGAAGAGCTGATCGGCGTCCTGAACAAGGAATACGACACCAGGATCTATACGGTTGGCGACAGGGTGGAGGCGGTTGATGACCTGTCATCCCCATTTTTGACCTTCGGCGATAAACAGACAGATCTGGCATCCCTGTTTAATGAAGTAGAATCCAATTTCTCCAACCGGAACCTGGGTGCTGTCGTCCTGGCTTCCGACGGGATCTATAACCAGGGGATGAACCCTCTCTACAGCGCGCAGAAGATCCGGGCACCGATGTACACCATTGCCCTTGGCGATACCAGTGTACAGAAGGACGTCATTTTAAAAAAGGTCAACTATAACCGTATCGCTTACCTGGGAAATAAATTCCCGGTGGAGATCCTGGTGGGTGCCGATAAGTGTGCTGGCCAGAGAACCAGGCTGACGCTGAGCAGAGGTGATAGCGTCCTGTTTACCAAAAATATAGATCTGACGGGTGATCTTTTCAGTGAGCGGTATTTGGCCGAATTGTACGCCGGCCAGACTGGACTGGTCCGCTACAGGGTATCACTCTCCGGCCTGGATGGTGAGATCAGTTATGATAACAACTCATCCGATATCTTTATCGAAGTCCTGGATTCCCGGCAAAAGATCCTGATCCTTTACGAGGCACCGCATCCTGATATATCAGCAGTCAAGTCGGCCATCCAGACAAATTTTAACTATGAGGCAGAGGATTTCCAGGTTTCGGAATTCCCTGGCGAACTATCCAAATATAACCTTGTTATTCTTCACCAGCTCCCGGCCCGCTCAGGAAACCATTCTCCGATCCTTGAAAAAATAAAGGAAAGTAACGTTCCGGTCCTTTGCATCCTTGGTGGGAAGACGGATTTTCAGGCGCTCAATCAGTTAAACCTGGGAATGACCGTACATCCTGCCGAGCAGATGGTGAATGAGGTCATACCGGCTGTCAATCCCGACTTCATGTTATTTCGTATAGACGATGATACAAAGATCCTACTCGAAAAATTTCCGCCTCTGGTGAGTCCTTTTGGAGAGTATCGTCTGCCTCCGACGGCCGACATCCTCTTTTACCAGGTGATGGGAAAGGTAACTTCCACCGCTCCCCTGATTGTTTTTACCGGTACGGTCGACAGCAAGGCGGGGTTCATTGCGGGCGAAGGGATCTGGAAATGGCGGTTGTACAACTTCGCTGAGAAGGAAAACCACAATGCTTTTAACCATCTGATCCTGAAAATGGTGCAGTATCTTGCCGTCAAAGAAGAAAAAGGATTCTTCCGTGTGATCGCCAGGTCGTCCTATCGGGAGAATGAATCCATTGAACTTGAGGCGGAGGTTTACGACAGGAGTTATGAGCCCATCAATGACCCGGATGTGGAGATCACCATCGAAAATGATAAGGGTACCCGTTTTCCTTACATCTTCGGAAGAAAAGGAACGGCCTATCACCTTTTAGTGGGTAACTTCCCACCGGGGAATTACACCTACCAGGCAAAAGTCAAGGCAGGCAATGACCTTTATGAAAAGTCGGGACAGTTTTCGGTTGAGTCAGTTAATATAGAGACCGTTGCCACGCGGGCCGACCATGCCCTTCTTTATAACCTGGCTACACGTTATGGCGGCAAAATGATCTTCCCTGACCGGATAAGCGAACTGCCCAGCCTGCTTGAAGATCGTGATGACGTACATACTCTGGTCTATACACGGAAGTCTTACAATGAATTCAACAATGTCATCTGGATACTGGCAGCCATTGTGGCTCTTTTATCCGCTGAATGGTTTCTCCGAAAATATAAAGGATCATATTGATCTGTAAACAGATCCATTCAGAATATCCTTGGTACCCATGTTCTTCATCATCTCAAAAATAACTTCTTATTTCCTTAGCCCGCTGTTCTGGATACTGGTTCTCGGGCTGGTCGCTTTCCTTCTCCGGAAACGGAGAGCCGGCAGATGGATCCTTCTTGCAGCTTTGATTCTGTTCTATCTTTTCTCAAACCGCTTTCTGCTGGATGAAGCCGTACGTGCATGGGAGTACCCTCTGACAAGCCAGTCCGATATTGGTTCAGGGTACGACGCAGCGATCGTTCTCGGAGGCGGAGTGGTGAATTACGACAAGCAAGCCGGCCGGCTCATTTTCCGTGAGAATGCAGATAAGATCCTTCAGGCTGTCAGCCTCTACATGAATGGCAGGGTAGCGTACTTCATGTTGTCGGGTGGACCGGGTGATCTGTTCGTACGTGATCTTTACGAAGCATCCTATATGAGAACGTACCTGTTATCCATCGGCATCCCTGACTCGGTCATCCTGGTGGATTCCGTATCCCAGACTACCCGGGAGAACGCCCGTAACAGCGCTGAAATAATGTCAAGGGCCATTCCCGGCGCCCGGTGCCTTCTGGTCACCACTTCCCTCCACATGCCACGGTCCATGGGCTGCTTCCAAAAAGCCGGACTGGATGTGACACCTTTTCCGACGAACAAGCTGACCGGAAGAAGACGTACCGACTTTGAGCACCTGTTCATTCCGCAAACCGAATGTTTTATCTACTGGCGCAACCTACTCCATGAGGTGGTTGGCTACAGGGTGTACAAAATGAAAAAATACCTGTAACTTCTGAGTTCAAAAATCAAAAATCAAAGATCAAAAATCATAAATAAATCCGAAATCTCAAATATTGAATACTGAATCATAAATAATCATGGATCATGTAATACTCATAGTGATAATCGTTATCCTCGTGGTGGGCTACATCGTGGAGCGGATACTCGATTACCTGAACAGCACCTACTGGAGCGATGAATTACCCGAAGAGCTGAAGGGGATCTACGATGCCGAAAAGTATAAAAAATCACAGGCATATCTTCGCGTCAAACAGCGCTTCTCCGTTTTGACCGATTCCGTGTCCCTTGCAGTGATGCTTCTGATGCTTCTTCTGGGAGGATTTGCGTGGCTTGACCAGGTTGTCAGGGAATGGACGACACATCCCATCCTGATGTCGCTTTGCTTCTTCGGCATACTTGGACTGGCATCGGATCTGCTGACGACTCCTTTTTCGGTTTACAGCACATTTGTCATCGAAGAGCGTTTTGGATTCAACAAGACCACACCCAGGACATTCATTCTGGACAAGCTGAAAGGGTGGCTGCTAGGGGCGGTCATTGGAGGCGGGCTCCTTTCGCTCGTCATCTGGATCTATCTTTCGACCGGTCAATTTTTCTGGGTTCTCACCTGGATCACCATCAGTCTTTTCTCCGTTTTCATGACCATGTTCTACTCGACTCTGATCGTGCCCCTGTTCAATAAGCAAACTCCGCTGGCGCAAGGTGAATTGCGGAACGCAATCGAGCAGTTTGCAGAAAAGGTCATGTTCAGGCTGGACAATATCTTTGTGATCGACGGATCAAAGCGGTCGAGGAAGGCCAATGCCTATTTCAGCGGATTGGGAGCAAAAAAGCGGATCGTTCTGTATGACACCCTGATCGCCGACCACAGTGTGGATGAGTTGGTGGCTGTGCTAGCGCATGAGGTGGGGCACTATAAAAAGAAGCACACCAGAACCGGCATCATCCTGTCGGTCATCCAAACAGGACTGATGCTCTACATTCTGTCCCTTTTTATCGGGAATCCCTTACTCTCGCAGGCACTGGGAGCTGAACTGGGAAGTTTTCACATGGGTATCCTTGCCTTTGGCATGCTCTATAGTCCCATTTCCATGATCCTGGGGTTGGGCATGAATTACCTAAGCAGGAAGCATGAGTATGAGGCGGATCGATTTGCAGGTGTGCAATTTAATGCGCGGTCGCTGCAGGAGGCTCTGAAGAAGCTGTCGGTCAATAACTTGTCGAATCTTCGCCCGCATCCGGCGTATGTGTTCGTTTATTATTCCCATCCCCCGGTGCTGAAGCGGCTCCAGGCGCTGGAGGGGGTTGAATCGGCAGCCTGTCCCGAGGAATGAAGTGACGAGGGATCAGCAGTCAGCAGTCAGCAGTAAACAATTTGACAATTTAGCAATTTAGATTGCCTCGAGCCTCACAGATCCCTTTTCCGGATGAGCAGGTAGATTAGCAGGACAAAGATCCCCGCGTAAAGTAAAGCGATCGCGGAATCAAGGATGGACACATAATCCTGGAAGCGTATGCTTTGACCGTTGATCTCGGGGAGCGGGATTCGGGGAAAGTGCACCAGCCTTCCAAAAGCTTTCATCGGAAAAAATTTCACATACTCAGACGGTATCTTCCACCAGATTATGATCTGCTCGATCATGGTATAGAACAGCAGCGTGATCACGGCCAATCCTGCCTTTTTCAGCAGGAATGCAATGAAAAAGGCGAATACCAGGTAAGTGAACACTTCAATGAAATATCCCAGAATGAACTGCAACCTGCTGCTGAAGATTTCGCCGATATCCACATCGTTTGAATGGATGAGGCCAAGGATCAGACCGATCAGGAAGATCAGCAAGGTGGCCGCGAGGCTGAAGATAAGGATGAAATACAGCTTGGAAAGGATGAATTCCTTCCTGCTGAGTCCGTTGATGATGTTCTGGCGGAGGGTTTTGTTTGAGAATTCGTTGCAGACAAAGAAAATGACGATGATTGCCAGGAAAAGGGTGAGAAAACCGGCCATATAGGTAAGGTTGTTCCAGACCCTGGGGAACTGGTACAAAGAGATCTTCAGTAGCGGAATGGGAGCTGATTTTCCGGCTTCCAGCAGGATCTTGTTGATGATCACCTGTGACACGATCAGGGTAAAAGTGAGCGACAGGGCATAGAATCCGGCCAGCAACCAGAACGCACGGTAGGGGAGGATCTTTTTCAGTTCGATGCGGATAAGCCTGATCATTCGCTGGATTTTAAAAGTTCAAGGAAATAATTTTCCAGTGTCTTCTTCCGCTGTACAAGGTGCGACAGCACAATGCCCTGACGGTAAAGGGCTGCATTCAGGTCACTGCCGGATATGTTTTCCGCCAGGTTGACCAGAAGCAGATCCTGTTTAAGCTCCATGGACCTGATCATCGGAGAACCTACGAGTGCGTGCTGTAGCGTTGCCATATCATGGGCTGCAATTTCCACGAGCACAGTCTCCTGCAGTACCTCCTGAACACTGCCGGCAAAAAGCCGTTTTCCTTTATCCAGCACGCACACATGGGTACATGTTTTCTGGACCTCATCCAGCAGGTGGCTGGCCAGGATGATGGTAACGCCCCTGGATGCCGTCATCCGGATCAGGTCACGCACCTCTGCGATCCCTTGTGGATCAAGGCCATTCGTGGGCTCATCCAGGATCAGTACGTCGGGATTGCTCAGCAGGGAGGCTGCCAGGGCCATCCGCTGACGCATCCCATAGGAAAAAGTACTGAACTTGCTGCGCCTTCTTTCATAAAGCCCCACCATTTTGAGTAATTCCTCTGATGGTGTGTCAGGAACTTCCTTGATGAGCGACAGGACCTTGAGGTTCTGAAGAGGGGATAGGTACGGATAGAAAAGAGGCTGCTCGAGGATGGAGCCGATACGTTTGCGCTGATGATGGGAAGGGGGTTGCCCGAACCACGTAAATGTCCCGCTGGTAGGGTTTACCACATCGAGGATCATACTCAGGGTGGTGGTCTTCCCGCTTCCATTTGGTCCAAGGATCCCATACACCTCTCCTTTGTTCACGTCCAGTGAAAGGTCGTTTACTGCACGGATGCGGCCATAGTTTTTTGTCAGGTTACATATCGAGAGGATGGTTTCAGGCATAAAACGATTTATTTGTAAAGCAGAAAAACTGCAGGCCTTTTATTGATCTCCGGAGATTCCCTTACCCATTCTTTGATCTTTCTCGTACGGATCCATTCGGTTTCCAGGGTAAGGTCACAAGCAATGCAAAGATACGTTTCACCGGCACATGTTTTCATCAGATCATTAAAAAGTGCAAGATTCCTGTAGGGTGCCTCTATGAAGATCTGTGTCTGATCTTGCTGGTACATTGTTCTTTCGATCCTGCGGATCGCTTTCATCCGTTCCTGCGCCTTTACGGGGAGGTATCCGAGGAAGGTGAAATGCTGGCCGTTGAAGCCTGAGGCCATCAGTGCCAGCATCACGGAGGAGGGCCCCGTCAGCGGTACTACCTGAATCCCCTGCCGGTGGGCCTCTTTTACCAGTTCATTACCTGGGTCGCCCACGCAGGGCAGACCTGCTTCGGAAAGGAGTCCCATATCGCGACCTGCCAGGAGGCTGGTGATGACGGAAGTGAGATCATCCGGCCGGCTATGTTCGTTGTATGCGTAAAATACCAGCTTTTCCATTTCTCCCACAAAGCCTGCCTTGCGGAGATACCGGCGGGCGGTTCGGATCTCTTCCACCACAAAGTGATCAAGCGTCCGCAAAACCTTCAATGCACGTGCAGGGATCACAGTATCGGGTAGTGTTTCACCCAAAGGCGCAGGGATAAGATAAAGTGTTCCGGTCGTTTTCATCAGCGGGGGTATTACCAGGGTAGCTTCGACAGGTCCACGTTTCCTCCGGAGATGATCACTCCGATGCGGCTGCCCAGGACAAAGGATCCTTCCGCACCATTTTTCCCAGCAATATCCATCAGAGCAGCCACAGGGACTGCGGAAGAGGGTTCGATGATAATCTTCATCCGTTCCCACACAAAGCGCATCGCCCTGATGATGGATTCCTCACTGACGGTGACGATCTGGTGGACATACTTCAGGATGATTGGGAAAGTCAGGCTCCCCAGGGAGGTCAGCAAGCCGTCGGCGATGGTTTTTGGGCTGACGGACGGGACCAGCTGTCCGGAGTAGAACGAGCGGAAGGCATCGTCAGCCATGGCAGGTTCGGCGGCGATCACTTTGATGCCCGGGGAAAAATAATGCACCGCGAGGGCCGTACCGCTGAGCAGTCCGCCTCCACCCACCGGTGCCATGATCACGTCCAGGTTCGTCACGTCCCGGATAAGCTCCAGGGCAGCAGTGGATTGTCCGGCAATGGTCCTGTGATCGTTATAAGGATGGATCTCTGTGGCATGGGTTGTTTGGCGTACGCGGGCCAGAGTGCCTTCCCTGTCTGCCAGCGTTGGCCTGCAGAAAGTGATGACTCCTCCGTAACCCTTTACAGCATCGATCTTCACACGCGAGGATGTCTCCGGCATCACGATGTAGGCTGGGATTCCCCTGTTCCGTGCAGCCAGCGCCAGCGCTTGGGCATGGTTGCCCGACGAATGCGTGCACACACCGTTGGACACTTCGTCCTCTCCCAGCGATAGGACTCCGTTGGTGGCTCCCCTGAACTTGAACGCTCCGGCTTTCTGAAAGTTCTCGCATTTGAGAAAAACATGCATTCCGGTGATCTGATCCAGTGTTCGGGAGGTTATCACAGGCGTGTGGTGAACATGTTCCCTGATACGGTTGGCAGCGGATAGAATGGTAGTTTCATCAGGAATCATAGCCTGACAGGAATTTCATTCGGGTTTGAACAGATTGGTATATTGGCTATAACTTGATTTTTTTGTCAAGTTCTTCCACATAGATCCTGAACTGCTTGTCGGTTTCAATGAGGTTGTTGACCGTCCGGCATGCATGAAGCACCGTAGCGTGGTCTTTGTTGCCACACTGCAGTCCAATGGTGGCAAGTGACGATTTGGTGTGCTTTTTCGCAAAATACATGGCAAGCTGTCTGGCCTGTACGATCTCCCGCTTGCGCGTTTTTGAGTGGATGGCATCCGACGCCAAACCGAAATAATCGCAGATCACTTTCTGGATATAATCGATGGAAATTTCGCGTGTGGTATTCTTGACGAATTTATCCACCATCTGTTTGGCAAGTTCGATGGTGATGGCTTTTTTATTCAGGGAGGACTGTGCCAGGATGGAGATCAATGCGCCTTCCAGCTCCCTGATGTTGGTCGTGATACTGTAGGCAAGGTATTCAATGACATCCACGGGCATCTCGATACCGTCATTATAGAGTCGTTTTCCCAAAATGGCGATCCTTGTTTCCAGGTCGGGAACCTGCAGATCGGCTGCCAGCCCCCATTTGAAGCGCGACAGCAGCCGGGGCTCAATGCCTTGCATCTCCACCGGTGCTTTGTCGGCAGTGAGCACCAGTTGTTTTTTATTCTGATGAAGATGGTTAAAGATATGGAAGAACACATCCTGCGTCTTCTCCTTCCCGGACAGAAAATGAATATCATCCAGGATCAGGACATCGATCATCTGGTAGAAGTGGACAAAGTCGTTCTGACTGTTGTTCTTTACAGCATCAATGAACTGGTTGATGAACTGTTCGGTTGAAACATAGAGTACCGTCAGTTCCGGGAAATTGTTTTTCACCTGCAGTCCAATGGCATGAGCCAAGTGGGTTTTGCCAAGCCCGACGTTACTGTAGATGAAAAGCGGATTGAATGACGTTTTTCCCGGATTGTTGCCCACAGCATAACCTGCCGAGCGGGCCAGCCTGTTACAATCCCCTTCGATAAAGCTGTCGAATGAGTAGGTGTCGATCAATTGAGAGTTTACCTTGATCTTTTTCAGGCCGGGGATGATGAAAGGATTTGGGATTTCCTTGGAGGTCCCCCTGTTCAGATCAATAGGCATGGCAATGGAGGGATTTTTTACGGCTTTCCTGTGGGTGGTGGGCATCTTGATAGACAACGAGTCCTCTTCTCCTGAGGACTGATCCATGATGATGCTGTATTCCAGTTGACCTGAGGATCCCAGTTGATGCCGGATGGTTTTTTTCAGCAGGTTGATGTAGTGCTCTTCCAGCCATTCGTAGAAAAACTGGCTAGGTACCTGGATCGTCAGTACGCTTTTTTCCAGTTTTAAAGGCTTTATCGGCTCAAACCATGTTTTAAAGCTCTGATAATTAATATTATCTTTAATGATTTTAAGACAATTTTCCCACACCTCCGAATGATCCATTTTCATTGGTCGTCTATTATTCCTGAGTCAAAAACCTTTTAATTTTTCCCCTTTAATGGCGTTGATTGCTACTTGATACTTCTTAAACCTGATTTTTAACGAGTTAATTTTTCAGAGGAGGTACGTTTACTAGTTAACAAAAATGAAATAAAAAAAGTTAAGAAAAAAATTTTTTAGACCTTGTTTTTTAAAAAAGTTTTTCTTAACAGATTATCCGAGAGAAAATCATCACTCTTTTTTAAAACATTATAAATTAGTAAATTATAATTAAATTATTCCCCTTTTTGCTGAATCGTTCATGCTTGGTAACGGATTTTCTAAGGTAGGTAAAAATGATGGAATCTGGGGCAAAAAAGCATTTAGAATGATTATAAATTTCTCTGTTGGTCACCAGTTGGTCAATAGGCCTCGTTTACAGGATTTAGGATGATGGCATGAATGCCGTGGTGATCGTTGAACCTTGCAAGCATTTCCTGCAGGTGGCTTTTCTTTACCAGGACTGTCCACAGGCATTCTTCTTCGAAATGATTTTGGCTGATGGTCAGGTTTTGGTCTTTGATGATGTGCATGACCTCATTCATCTGCTGATAGCCACAGCGGACCTGGATGGAGGCGGTGACGGTCCTGGTGGTGACTGCCGCATTTTCCAGCGCTTCTCCGGCTGCAGTACGGTATGCCCTGATAAGCCCCGGAATGCCGAGTTTGGTGCCTCCGAAATACCTGACCACTACGACCAGCAGGTCCGTGAGGTTTCTTGATAGGATCTGTCCGTGGATGGGTTTGCCGGCACTTCCTGACGGTTCGCCGTCATCGTTGATCCTGTACCGCGACCGGTCGGGTCCAAGTACCCATGCATAGCAGTGATGATGGGCATCATGGTATTGTTTCCGGAGTACGGCAAGATGTTCACGGATCTGCTCTTCCGTGGTGACGGGATAGGCAAAACCAAGAAATTTGCTGCCACGATCCCTGAAATGGCCTGAAGCTGGTTCTCTGATAGTCTGGTAAGTGTCCGGATCAATCATCTGAATGCTCCCGGGATTTATCCGGGAAATTTCCCGAACAGCTTTTTAAAGAAACGATGGAATCCATGGATGCTGCGAACAGGTGGAGCGAACATCATCAGGCATTCCTTGAAGATGATATTGCTCTGGCTCTGAACGGCATGATCCATGGCTTGTCTGCTTTCCGCGCCCTGTTGCACCCAGAAATCCCGGATGCCCCTGGCTTCTCCTTCCTTTATCAGCTTCAGCGTCTGGGAGGGACTGGTCACAATGACAAGGCCCGTGACACCTTCCGGAAGGGTAGTAACATTCGGATAACAGACCTTCCCTTTATAGGTTTCCATTGCAGGATTGACGGGATAAACAGTGAATCCCTTACCGGTCAGCTCTTTAAAGAGAATGTTCCCGAATTTTGTTTCTTTTCTTGAGACACCTGCCACAGCGAGCGTTTTTTGCTCAAGGAAACGGTTGATGGATTGAATGGAGGTCATAGCATTATTATTTGTAATGATCATTCGTTTTTTGATTCCTTTTCGCGGGTAAACGGAACGAACCTGACCGGCATCAGGTTCGTTTTGGTCATCTTGCCATTCTTCTTAGTCACAAGCAACAGGGATTGAGCAGTGTGCACGGAGCCCACGGGAATGACCATTTTACCTCCCTCCCTGAGCTGTTCGAAGAGGGGAGGAGGGATCTCCTCAGCTCCGGCTGTAACGATGATGGCGTCGAAAGGAGCGTGCTCTCTCCAACCTGCATACCCGTCGCCATACTTTACTACGATGTTCCTGTACTGCAATCGCTGAAGCCTTTCTCCGGCACTTTCGGCAAGCTCCTTTACGATCTCGATCGTATACACGCTGTCGACGATTTCCGCCAGGACAGCTGCCTGATAACCTGAACCCGTACCAATCTCCAATACCCTGAAATTTGCCTGTGGCTCAACCACAGCTGTCATGTAGGCCACGATGTAAGGTTGCGAAATGGTCTGGCCCTGACCGATCGGAAGCGGGTAATCCCCGTATGCGACAGGCTGCAGGGATTCAGGGACAAAAAGGTGACGCGGGACTTCCCTCATGGCCCGGAGTGTGGCTTCATCATGAACTCCCCGTGCGCGGATCTGTTCGCGGACCATTTTTTCCCGTTCGGCGACATAGGGGTCCTGACACAGAAAGCGGATGATCCAAAACAACAACAGGCTTAGTGCGGGCATGGTTTATGTTCTACATGGTTACAAATTTACTACACTCATACCATTAAACCATGTCCTGGTTGAATTTTATGCTGGACGGAGCTTCAAGCTACAAGTTACAAGCAAATCATTAATACTCCATTTTCCATTCTTCATTCTTCATACTTCATTCTCCATGTTTTTCCGTGGGCTCATGAGGGATGGGAGGAAGGGGGTTGACATTCAGAACCAGGTCTGGCTCTCCATGGATTACTTCTTTTTGTACATTCGTTCAGTTTTGTCCCTGATTCATGAATCATATCCATACGATCAAAAGTATCCGGTCCCTGATAAAGAATCAGCTAATAGGGTATTATGAACCCGGTGAACGTGACAGCCTTGCGGATCTGATGCTGGAAGAGTACCTTGGATTATCCAGGGTATCCCTTCGTCTGGATGCGGATCTGCCGGTGCCCGGGGGGGTGATCGTGATGGTCACGTCGGCCTTGAGCCAGCTGAAGAAGCATGTGCCTGTGCAGTATGTACTGGGCAAGGCGTATTTCTGTGACATGGTTTTCAAGGTCAATGAGCATGTCCTGATCCCACGGCGGGAGACAGAAGAACTGGTCGGCTGGATCGCAGAGGATCACACCGGCGGAAGGATCTCCGGTGCACCTTTGGATATCCTGGATCTTGGGACCGGCAGTGGCTGCATCGCGATCACGCTGAAGAAAAAGATACCGGACGCCCTGGTGATGGCAGTGGATATCAGCCCTGAAGCACTGGCACTGGCACAGATCAACGCAGGCCAGCTGGGGGCCGGCGTTCTGTTCGGGCAGATGGATTTGTTGGATGCTCATCAGTGGGAAACACTTGGCCTCTTTGACGTCATGGTCAGCAATCCCCCCTATGTCTTGCCCTCCGACAGAGAGCGGATGGGTGCTAATGTCCTGGACCATGAACCGGCAACGGCCCTCTTTGTCAGTGAGGACAGACCCCTGAGGTACTATGAAGCTATCGCGGCGTTCTCAGGGAACCATCTCAAACCTCACGGGAAGATTTACGTTGAGATAAACGAACAGATGGGTAAGCATGTCTGTGAACTTTTCAACCATGCTGGATTTAAGCAAACTGTACTCAGGCAGGACCTTCACGGCAGGGATCGGATAGTTCGCATCAGCTGATAAGGATAGGATGCCCTATGCGTTCAGGTCGAGCAGTCCCTCAGGCAGATCCAGGTGGAGTTCCCTGTTGCGGTGATCCATTCTTTCGATGAAAGGTTCGACGGCGGGGATCAGTATTTCCTTCCCGTGCCCATCTACCCTGAGAAGATCCTGTTCCTTCAGCCGGACAAACTCCCGCACGGTTCCGACATATCCCTTATCCTGGTCGAAGACCTTGTACCCCTCGATCCTTGATTGCATGGACCGAGCGTGGTCAGGTTCGGTTTCCGTCTCACGGGGGAGGTACAGATCACGGCTCACCAGTTTCCTGGCCTGGTCCTCTGAAAGGATATCATCGAACCGGACCATGGCCGTGTGGTCGTCCCTGACCTGGTAATCCTCGAAGAAGAACGGTACGAGTTCTCCTTCGATATCCACGAAAATGCTGGGGAAAGCGGTACAGGCATGTGCATCAAGCCTTTCAAAAAGGAGGATGAGATTTCCCTTATATCCGAAAGATTTTATGATCCTCCCAACACAGTAGCAACTGCTTTTATCCATGTGCAGGAACGATGTAAAGATGAGGCGGTTTAAGCCTCAGGTGCATGTGGTTCGTCGGGCATCCGGGTTTCTGGCTCCTGCGGTTCAGCAGCCCGCTCCTCAGCTTCAGCTGCCTGTGCTTCCACTTCTTCCGCTTCAGCCTGAAGCTCCTGTGAGCGTTTTTTGGCTATTTTTTCGGAGATTGCTTCCATCACCTTCAGCTCCTCTTCTAATTTCTTTTTGCGGGCTTCCTTGCCCTGGAGTTCTTTAGCCTTCACTACAGCGCTGATCCGGGCCTCTTTCTGAACGACCCATTCATTGAATTTCGCTTCCGCTTGAAGCTTGGTGAGCGCTCCCTTTTCTACCCCTTTGAGCAGGTGTTTCTTATAGAGAACTCCTTTGTAGGACAGGATTGCCCGAACCGTTTCAGAGGGTTGGGCGCCATGGTTGAGCCAATCCAGGGCTTTATCAATATCCAGGTCTATTTCCGCCGGTTGGGTAATAGGATTGTAGGTGCCAATCTTCTCGATAAATTTCCCGTCACGTGGTGCACGACCATCCGCTATTACAATGTGGAAAAAAGCTCTTCCCTTCTTTCCAAACCGTTGTAATCTCATTCTTGCTGGCATAATTCGTAAATCTTAAATTGTTAAATTGTTCTATTGTCAGATTGTGCTATTGTTCTACTGCTGACTGCTGACTGCTGACTGCTGACTGCTGACTGCTGACTGCTGACTGCTGACTGCTGACTTTTTCCCAAAAAGGGCTGCAAATTTCGGATTTTTTAATTACATATCAAAGAACATCAGTTAATTCTTTATCATTCGTCAAATTTCGAAAACTTTTCAACATTCACCGGGGGTTTGCTATAACTGTTTAATTTTATAAATTGATTGAAGGTTAACTTTTTTACAGGGCGTATGCTGGATTTCACCCATTTACATGTTCATTCACAGTATTCGATACTGGATGGCGCTGCCAGTTTGGAGGGACTACTTGCCAGGACCATGGAAATGGGAATGGATGCCCTGGCCATTACCGATCATGGGAACCTGTTCGGCATCGTGAAATTACTCCTTTCTACCAAGGAGGAATACGAGATCAAGCCCATCATCGGATGTGAGATCTATGTAGCAAAACGTACCAGGAAAGATAAGACCTCAAGGCTGGACCGCAGTGGTTACCATTTGATATTGCTGGCGAAAAACGATCAGGGGTACAGGAACCTGGCCAAATTGAGCTCACTGGGGTACAAGAGGGAAAATTTCTATTACACACCGCGCATCGACAAGGAATTGCTCAGGCAGCACAGTGACGGACTTATTGCCTCCTCCGCCTGCCTGGGTGGTGAGATACCTTCCACTATCCTGCTTCACGGAGAAGAGAGGGCAGCCCTGGTACTGGAAGAGTACCTGGATATTTTCGGGGAGGATTTTTACCTTGAGATGCAGAACCATGGTCTGAAGGAACAGGAACAGGTCAATCGGTCGCTGCTGAGTCTGTCGTCGCGTTACGGCGTCAGGGTGATCGCCACCAATGACGTGCATTTCATCAACAAGGAGGATTTTGAGGCCCACCAGATCCTGATCTGCCTCAACACCGGGAAGGAAATGGAAACGGAGGAAGGCCTGCGTTATACAGGGCAGGAATATCTGAAATCCCCGGATGAAATGGCCCTTCTTTTTCCGGAACATCCGGAAGTCCTGACCAATACCCGGGAAATTGTGGATAAAGTGGAACCCTATCATATCCTGACCACGGATGTCATTGTTCCTCATTATCCCTTGCCTGCCGAACATGGGTCAGAAGACGATTATTTGAGGCATCTGACGTACGAAGGGGCCAGACAGAGGTATCCGCAGATCACACAGGAAATACAACAACGCATTGAATATGAATTAGCCACCATCCAAAAAGCAGGATATTCCGGTTATTGTCTGATCGTTCAGGACTTTATCAACGCAGCCCGGAAGATGGGGGTGGTTGTGGGTCCAGGCCGCGGATCGGCGGCAGGGAGCGTGGTAGCCTATTGCACGGGGATCACGAACATAGATCCCATCCGGTACAACCTGCTCTTTGAGCGTTTCCTGAATCCCGAACGTGTTACCATGCCCGATATTGACGTGGATTTTGACGATGAGGGCCGTGACCGGGTCATGCAGTATGTAGTGGATAAGTACGGAGAGGAGAGGGTGGCTCAGATCATCACTTTTGGAACCATGGCGGCCCGTTCGGCCATCAGGGATGTGGGCAGGGTGCTGAAAGTCCCGCTGGATCAGGTGGATAAAGTGGCCAAACTGGTTCCGGAACGCCCCGGGACTACCCTGAAGATGGCGTACAAGGAAGTGCCTGAGCTGGCGGATCTGAAAAAGAACGGACCGGAAAACATTCGCCGGACCCTGAGGCTGGCGGAGACACTGGAGGGATCAAACCGTCACACGAGCACGCATGCCTGTGGCGTGATCATCGGCCCCGACGCTCTTATCGAGCATGTCCCGCTGGCCATTGCAAAGGACTCAGCGATGATGGTCACGCAATATGAAGGCAAGCAGGTGGAAAATGTGGGAATGCTGAAGATGGACTTCCTTGGTCTGAAGACCCTGTCGATCATCAAGGATGCCATCGAACTCATCTTCAAGCGACACGGGATCCAGATCGACATCGAGAACCTTCCACTGGATGATCCCGGGACATTTGAGCTTTACCAGAAGGGAGACACCATCGGCACATTCCAGTTTGAATCGGATGGAATGCGGGCTTACCTCAAGGAACTTAAACCCAACAACCTGGAGGATCTCATTGCCATGAATGCGCTGCACCGTCCGGGTCCCATGCAGTTCATCCCTTCGTTCATCAACCGAAAGCACCAGCGTGAGAAAGTGGAGTTTCCCCATCCTCTGCTGGAAGACATCCTGCAGCCCACCTACGGGATCATGGTCTACCAGGAGCAGATCATGCAGGTGGCCCAGCGAATGGGAGGTTTTTCCCTGGGACAGGCTGACCTGCTTCGCAAAGCCATGGGAAAAAAGATCAAAGAGGAGATGGAGAAAAACCGTGCCCTCTTCATTCAGGGAGCGCAGGCCAACGGGATCACCGAACAAAAAGCCATTGAGATCTTTGATATCATGGCGGATTTCGCGAAATATGGCTTTAACCGATCTCACTCGGCAGCCTACTCGTTAATCGCCTACCAGACCGCCTACCTGAAAGCAAATTACCCGCCTGAGTACATGGCTGCGGTCTTAACGCATAACCTAAGCGATATCAAGAAGATCACCTTTTTCATCGATGAGTGCCGGCGTCACCGGATTGAGGTCCTGGGACCAGATATCAATGAAAGTGAGTTGAATTTCACAGTCAACAGGGAAGGTTCCATCCGGTTTGGCATGGCTGCCATCAAGGGCATCGGTGAAGCGGTCGTGGCAGGGATCGTAGAGGAACGGACAAACAACGGCCCGTACAAGGATGTTTTCGACCTTGCGCGCCGGATCAATCCCCGTGCAGTCAATAAACGAAGCCTGGAAGCCCTGGCCATGGCCGGTGCCTTCGACAGCTTCCCGGACTCCCATCGCGCCCAGTATTTCTACAAGGAACCAGGAGAAGAGACCACTTTTCTGGAAAAGGTACTTCGACACGCCGCCAACTTCCAGAGTCGTCAGCTGGCCTCTCAGGCAAGTCTGTTCGGCGACGAAGTGCTTGCCCAGCTTCCCGATATTCGGATGCCCCATTGTGAACCCTGGTCGAAAATGCTGAAGATCAAATTTGAAAAGGAAGTCACCGGCTTTTATATGTCAGGCAACCCCCTGGATGATTTCAGGCTGGAAATGGACAACCTGTGCAATGTTACGCTGACTGAACTCAACAGGGACCTGAATGCGTTCAGGGGAAAAGAACTTACCTTTGGCGGGATGGTGACGGAAGTCAAGCATGGTACTACCCAGAAGGGTAATCCCATGGGCACTTTCATTATTGAGGATTACACGGATTCCTACCGTCTGGTGCTTTTTTCAGAGGAATACCTTAAATATAAACATCTGCTGGTGGAAGAAACCGCCGTACTGATCAAGGCGCGGATACTGCCTCGATTCAACTCGGATACCCAGGTCGAGGTACGGATCCAGAACATGATGCTGCTGGCCGAAGCACTCGAAAAACTGGTGAAAGAGATCACCCTCCGGCTGCCCCTCCCCGCCGTGGATCACCAGCTCACCGAAATCCTTGCAAAGCTGGTAAGAAAAATGAAAGGGAAATGTGCAATCAAATTCATAGTCTACGACCCGGATGACAACCTGTCCATCGAGATGCCGTCAGGCAAATACCATGTCCCCTGCGCTGAATTTCTCCATGCAATAAAGGATATCAGAGAAATTAGTTATAAACTCACATAAATTTTCAATAATTTTGCAAATCATCATTCACTTATTAAATCGTTGATCTATGGCCCTGGAAATAACTGATTCGAATTTTGAAGAGATCGTCCTGAAAGCGGATATACCTGTCATTTTAGATCTTTGGGCTGCCTGGTGCGGTCCATGCCGACTGGTTGGCCCCATCATTGAAGAAATCGGCAGGGACTATGACGGCAAAGCGGTCATCGGCAAACTCGATGTTGACGGCAATCCCCATACCACCACCCGGTTTGGTATACGCAGCATCCCCACCATCCTGTTCTTCAAGGGTGGACAGGTGGTCGACAAACAGGTGGGTGCAGTACCCAAATCCGTTCTGGTCAGCAAACTTGAAAAGCTCCTGTAAAATATCCCTTAACACCCATTCTGATCACCTGATTCCATTTTGATGGATTATACACTGGACCGCAACAGGATTGAACATTACGGATCCCTGGATTTTCTTGCCAGACAAGTTGTCGCAGGATTCATAACAGGCCTTCACAAAAGCCCCTTTCATGGCTTTTCAGTCGAGTTTGCCGAACACAGGCAGTATAACCAGGGGGAATCGATCAAGCACATCGACTGGAAACTGTATGGCAGGACTGACCGGTTGTATATCAAACGGTATGAAGAGGAGACGAACCTGAGGTGCCAGTTCATACTCGACAACTCTTCATCGATGTACTTCCCTGTCCTGGAGAAGCCCTCTTTTGACCAGCCGAATAAAATAATCTTCGGCATCTACGCCATTGCCGCCCTTATGCATATGCTAAAGGGACAGCGTGATGCGGTAGGACTGAGCTTATTTTCCGACCGAATAGAACTTCATACGGAAGCCAGGTCCAGCTCGGTCCACCATAAATACCTGATCGGCCAGCTTGAGAAAATGCTTCAGCCCATCGCCCTGAATGAGAAGAAAAACACCCTTGCCACGGAAGCGCTCCACGAGATCGCAGAACGAATCCACAAACGCTCCCTGGTAATTCTTTTCAGCGACATGATGGACTCAGAAAAAACGACCGGCGATCTGTTCTCTGCCCTGCAGCATCTCCGGTACAATAAGCACGAAGTGATCCTTTTTCATGTTGTGGAAAAAACAAAAGAGCTTGATTTTGATTATGATAACCGTCCGCATCGGTTCATCGATATGGAAAGCGGGGAAGAGGTAAGACTCAATCCGTCCGACGTCAGGAACAGCTACATGAAATCGGTCATGGATTACCGCAATGAGCTGAAGCTTCGCTGCGCCAAATACAGGATCGACTTTGTGGAAGCAGATATCAACCGTGGATTCGATCAGATCCTGCTACCATACTTGCTTAAAAGGGAAAAGCTGTATTAAAATCAAAAAGCAAATAGCAAAGAGCAAATAGCAAATTTTTGAATTTTGCTCTTTGCTCTTTGCTCTTTTATCTTTGTTATTTTTGCACAACAAATCCCGTAATCCACCACATATATCAATTCCATGGATATCCCTTCGAAATACGATCCCTCATTGACAGAGGACAAATGGTATGACTTCTGGATGAAAAAAGGATTTTTCAGGTCTGTGCCCGATGACCGGGAGCCCTACACCATTGTCATACCGCCTCCCAATGTTACGGGGGTCCTGCATTTGGGACACATCCTCAACAACACGATCCAGGATATCCTGGTCCGAAGGGCACGCATGCAGGGAAAGAATGCCCTGTGGCTGCCAGGTACCGACCATGCATCCATCGCAACGGAGGCAAAGGTGGTTGCCAGGCTCAGGGAACGGGGGATCCGGAAAACCGACATCACCCGGGAAGAGTTCCTGCAGCACGCATGGGAGTGGAGGCAAAAACATGGGGACATCATCCTGGAACAGCTCAAAAAGCTGGGCGCCTCGTGCGATTGGGAACGAACCCGGTTTACCATGGATGAGGTGCTCTATGAATCGGTCATCGATGTTTTTATTGATCTCTATGATAAAGGACTGATATACAGGGGGATAAGGATGGTCAACTGGGATCCGAAAGCGCTGACGGCTGTCAGTGATGAAGAGGTCAGGCCCATCGAAATGAAATCCAAGCTGTATTATGTCCGTTATAAAATAGAAGATGCTGAAGATGAATGGATAACGGTGGCCACGACAAGGCCCGAGACCATCCTGGGCGACACGGCGGTTTGCATGAATCCTGCTGACAAAAGATACAGGCATCTTGCAGGCCGGCGTGTTCTGGTCCCGCTGATCAACAGGCCTATACCGGTTATCTTTGATGAATATGTGGATATGGAGTTCGGGACAGGATGCCTGAAGATCACGCCGGCTCATGATATGGAGGATTATCGGATCGGGGTGAAGCATCATTTGCCGTTGATCGACGTCTTCAATGACGACGGTACGATGAGCCCGGCTGCACAGCTTTACATCGGGGAAGACCGTTTTGTGGTCCGCGACAGGATCTCGGAGGAACTGGCTTCAAAGGGGTACATGGTGAAGATTGAGGATTATATCAATCGCGTCGGTTACTCCGAACGGACTAATGTAGCCATCGAGCCACGCCTTTCCTTGCAATGGTTCCTGAAAATGGAAGCCCTGGCTCCTCCTGCCCTGGAGGTGGTCCTTAACAATTCGGTCAGGTTCCATCCTGCCAAGTTCAAGAACAGTTACCGTCACTGGATGGAAAATGTGAGGGACTGGTGCATTTCGCGTCAGCTGTGGTGGGGTCACCGGATACCGGCCTACTACCTTCCCACGGGCGAGATCGTTGTGGCCAGATCCAAAGAGGAGGCTTTCCAAAAGGCAAGAGCGAATTATCCTGAACACACGATCCGGCCGGATGACCTCACCCAGGATGAAGATGTCCTGGATACATGGTTCTCATCGTGGCTCTGGCCCATCTCGGTTTTTGACGGCATCCGTTCTCCTGAAAATCCCGACATCCGTTATTATTACCCGACCCATGACCTGATCACTGCACCCGATATCCTTTTCTTCTGGGTGGCCCGGATGATCATGGCAGGACTGGAATACCGCAAGGAAGTGCCGTTCCGCAACGTGTACCTCACAGGGATCGTCCGTGACAAACTGGGCCGCAAGATGTCCAAGTCGCTTGGTAACTCGCCGGACCCCATCCAGCTGATGGAAAAATACGGTGCCGACGGGACCCGTGTCGGTATGCTGATGACATCTCCCGCAGGCAATGATCTACCCTTTGACGAGGTGCTCTGTGAACAGGGAAGGAATTTCAGTAACAAGATATGGAATGCCCTCCGCCTGGTCAAAGGCTGGGAAGTGGAGGATTCGCTCAGGCAAAGCCAGGCATGCAAGATCTCGGTGAAGTGGTTTGAGTCGCGACTCAATCAAGCGATTTATCAGATCGATGGCCTTTACACGCGGTACAGGATATCCGACGCGCTGATGATGGTTTACAAACTGATATGGGACGATTTCTGCTCGTGGTACCTGGAGATGATCAAACCGGAATTTGGCAAACCCATCGACCGGGCAACCTATGATGCCACAACGGTGTTTTTTGAGAAGCAGATGCAGCTGCTGCACCCGTTCATGCCTTTTATCACCGAGGAGATCTGGCACCTGATCAGGGAACGCGGGGAAAGCGAGAGCATTATGGTCTCCAGGATGCCCCAGCGCAAGCGCATCCATCACAAGATCCTTGAACGGTTTGATCATGAACGCGAAGTCATCATCGCCCTTCGCAATGTTAGAAAGGAAAAGAAACTGCAACCCCGGGAAACACTTGAACTTTACGTAAAAAAGAATTTCGGTGAAGAACCGGATACATCCTTTGATCCGGTGATCTGCAAACTTTGTAATTTAAGCAGCATCCTCTATGTGGATGAGAAGCCGGCGAATACCCTTTCGTTCATCCTTCGTTCCACGGAGTTTTATATACCCTTCACAGATACCGTCGACCATGATGCTGAGATTCAAAAACTACAGGAAGAGCTGGACTATCAGAAAGGATTTCTTGAGGCAGTGAACCAAAAGCTGGAGAATGCGCGGTTCGTTCAGAATGCCCCTGCCGCCGTGGTGGAAAAGGAACGAAAGAAAAAAGCGGACTCCGAGGCACGGATCAAGGTGATCGGGGAGCAGCTGGCGGCGTTTAGGCGGTAGGCAGTCAGCAGTAGGCAGTCAGCAGTCAAACAAGAGAACATTAGAATAACAATTGAACAATTGAGCAATTGAACAATTGTTTACTGTTATTGTCTGAAAACATATTCGATCAGGTTCGCCCCCATCTGCAGCGCCTTTGTGCGTGTTTCCTCGGAATCCTTGTGAACCTGGGGATCCTCCCAGCCATCTCCCAGATCGCATTCATAGGTGTAAAAGCACACCAGCCTCCCTTCATAGATCAGCCCGAATCCCTGAGGGGCCTTGTTGTCGTGCTCATGGATCTTGGGCAGCCCTTTCCTGAACTCATATTTTTGGTGATAGACCGGGTGATCGAAAGGCAGTTCGATGAACTCGAGTTCGGGGAACACTTTTTTCATCTGGGGACGGATATAGGGGTCCATCCCGTAGTTGTCGTCGATATGTAGGAAACCTCCGGCCAGCAAATATTTCCGGAGGTTCTGTGCTTCCGCTTCGGAAAAGATCACGTTGCCATGGCCGGTCATATGAACGAAGGGATAATTGAATAGGTCAGGATCTCCGGGCGACACAGTGGCGTTGGCCGGATCGATGTTCGTACCAAGATTCTGGTTACAGAACCGGATGAGATTGGGCAGTGAGGTTGGATTCGCATACCAGTCGCCCCCACCGCTGTATTTGAGAAGTGCAATTTGTATGTCGGACTGGGCCATGATCACGTTGTTGAGGGCAAGTGAAATGGTCAGTGTAAAGATGACATTTCTAAATCCATGCATGGTGTTGTTATTCTTCGTTCATGAAGTTGATCAGGCTGCAGACGACCACTCCAGCTGTCTCGGTCCTCAACCTGGCTGAACCCAGATTGACCGCTGTAAATCCTGCCCCAGACGCCTGCTGCAGTTCACCGGTGCTGAAATCTCCTTCAGGGCCTATCAGCACAACAACGTTCTTACTCCTGGAATAATTGTCTTTCAGATGCTTGTTGGCCGGATCAAAATGGGCAATGAATTTCATTTCCGGGGCAGGTCTTTCCAGGAACGAAGAAAACCTGACCGGTTCGTTCAGTACAGGAAGGGTCGTCTTTACCGATTGTTTCAGTGCGGCGATCATGACCCTTGACATACGGCTGATTTGCAGGGTTTTTCTTTCCGCATGGTCACAGATCAGCGGAGTGATCTCATCAATCCCGATTTCAGTGGCCTTTTCCAGGAACCATTCGAAGCGATTTAGGTTCTTCGTGGGGGCGACGGCGACATGAAGCCTGTACTTACGGGCGCCCCAGCCTGGGAGTGCACGGATGATCCGGACCGTGGTCCTTCGGTGGGAATCGGAGTCCACCACCGTCTCAAAAAGCGTCCCCTTCCCGTCGGTCAAAGCAACAGGATCCCCTTTCGATAAACGCAGCACCCGTGTGCAGTGTCTTGACTCTTCTTCGGTGAGGGTATAATGATCATCCGGACCAATATCCGGGGTATAGAACAGATGCATACTCCTTCCTTCGTCAGTGGATCACTCGAGCATGAGTTTTTTCACGATCACGGCATCCTGGCTGATGAATTCAACCAGGTATATCCCTCTGGGACTTTCCGAAAGATCCATTTGTACGGAACCGGAGCCCGGTTGAATGATCCGGCCCACGATCGTTTGCCCCTGCAGGTTGATGATGCGCAGATGGGCCCGGCCCCTGGTCTCCTCGAAATACACATTCACCATACCGGTGGCTGGATTCGGGAAGATGCTGATATCCGCCTCCTTCGTTTTTCTGGGTATACCCACGGAGTTATAGATCACGATGTTGTCCAGGTAAAGGTTATTGCCGTAAAAGCTATAGCACTCGAACATGATCCTGACGTCTGTTTTGCCGGCCCATGGGGACAGGTCAAGGTAGGGGCAGGCAGGTCCATTCGGCGCTCCACACCAGTCATCTTCGTTTTGAGGAGAAAATTCCGAGGTCATGCTCGTGTGCGTGAAAAAATTACCCGAGCCATCCTCTCCCAGGGCAATCAGCCGTGACCAGGTCTGCTGGCAATCATCGGAGATGTAAACGATAAGGGAGTCGGTGATATTGGGGTTGTACTGGGCGTAAGCATACCTGAACGTCATGGTGATGTATTCAAAGCCGGAGAAATCCAGCGGGGAGGAGATCAGCCGGTCGCGCTCCCGGATGGCGTTATAGGACCGTATATCCATGTAGGCGGCTTTGTATCCGGGTTCGGTGCCATCAATGTTGGTAATATCCCACGTGATGTCGTTATCAGGATTGTCGATGGTCCATCCCCTGGAATTGAAGCTCCCCTCGAAATCCTCTTCAAAGGGGAGGGTGGTGCCGCCGGCAGCCAGGTAGTTTTCTTTCGTGAGGGTTGAGCTACCGTTGGGATTGGAAGCTGTCAGGGCGACCGAGAAAATACCCGGTGCGGTGATCACGATCTGCGGATGCTGCGAGGCGGAGGTAGTGCCGTTCACGTAAAGAAAATGATCCGGTGAGATGTTCCAGGTCCATCCCGTTGGATTGTATGTGGTCAGGTCGGTTATGTTAACTGTATCGCCGATACAGATGACGGTTTCTTCGACCATGAAGTCTACATCCGGAAGGATGGTGGTGCTGGCGGTGATGTAATCCTCAACCGTAACGGTGTTGGATCCGGTTTCATTGCTGACCGTCAGAGTAACGTCATAAACTCCTGGAGCGTTGTAGATGATATTGGAGGGATTTTGCTCGGTTGAGGTTGCAGGTGTACCCCCTTCAAAGGTCCAAAGCCAGGAGGTGGGCACAAACTGCGATTTATCTGTAAAGTTGACCCCGGTAGTCACGGGAACGGTGGTCATATTGGCTGAGAACTGGGGTATGGGAGCTGCCTCCTTTTTCACCATCGCCCACCAGGTTCCCCAGATGTTTGACGGGCTTACTGCATATTCCTGCAGTGTCCAGAAATTGAGATCATTGGCAGGATCGACATAGGTGGCCGAATAATCCCCCCACCGGTTCCTATCGCCGCCGTAAGTTTTGAAATAGGGCGCCTCGCCGCTTTTGAACAGATAGGGATCCCTGAGTGTGTTCAGCGGATCATCTGCGGTCCGGAAGGAATAATTCGCACTGGCGTACTGGCTTGACGAGAAACTGGAGTAGCCTACCAGTACGTCATTGATCCCGTTCACGGAAAGGGAAGAATAGGAGTAGAACATGGTTCCGGAGGGATCGTCCACCCGGCCTCTTTGAATGATCGTCCCCGTTTCGCTGAGCTGCCACCATTGCACCGAGCATCGGGATGGGTTGTTAGCCGGCAGGAAAATGGTTTGAGTGAACCAGAGGGAGCCATTTTTATACATAGTGTTGCGTATGCGGCTGTCTCCTGCATCGATCCGCTGGGAAGATCCCAGCTGGGGCGAGATGTTCCCATTGTTCTGGGGGTACGTGTCGGCCCATGGATCCGGAGAAGAGATCAGTCCCTGGCTTTCGATGATCGCATTGCCGAGGGGGCCGGTGGTGATCCTGTATTTACGGATATAACCGTCGCCAGCCGAATTGCCGCTGACGTTGGTAACGCAGTAGATATCCTCCAGCTCATCATCATAGGTCATCGCCGGAGCGATGGTGAACCCGTTCGACGGTACCAGACGCGTAAACGCTGCATTCGGAATGCCATCGTACAGGTCGTCTTTGTTGATGACCCATACGGCTGCATTCATGAAGCTGTTATTCGATGTGAACATGTTCCCCGAGACCACGACCCATTTTTTATTGAATCCGACACTGGGAAAATCACACCAGGTGGTATTGGCCGGATCGGAGTCAAAAGCATAAAGATACCATTCACCCATGGGGTCCCCTGTGGCTGATACAGCTAGGAAGATCTCCGAACTGACAGGATTGGAATCCTTGACAACCACGAAGATCCACCGATCCTCATACGGATCGTACATCAACTGCGGATCAAACGTGCCGTTGGCACCGGGCAGGGAGCTCCAAAAGCTGCTGAGAGAAATCGTAGAAAGGTTGTTGCCCTCTTTATCCTGTATTCTAACTTCAGTATTCAGTGTGATCATAAGATGATTCAATCCTACCGAACCTTTTGTATCCGGAGGAATCGCCGCTTGATTGTCACCCAGTCCGGGAAAATTCAGGTAGGGTTCGGGAGAGCTTTCTCGCTGCACCGACGATGGCTCTTCATCCCTTGGAGGTTCCCGGTAAATGATCTCGGAAGGATCGATCGGGTATACGGGAGGATAGAAATGCGGTTTTGGCTTCTTGAGCTTCGGGATCGAATCGCTGGGATGAGCCGCGTCATAGGCCCTGATCTGATCATAGTGGACTTTCACATGCCGCTGCGCCGTACCTGTTGTGCCCGTAAAAACCTGGGAACTGACTGTCAATGTGTAAATGAACAAAAAAATGATAGAAAGAAAAATCCGTTGTTTCATGTGTGATCAATTAATATGAATATGGAATAAAATGGATAATTTTCATGAGGTTGTTCAAGTAAGGGAATGTACCTTTCTCCTAATGAAGGATAAGTTTACGATGCTGTAATAGATCCCCTCCCGAAACTTCAACAAGGTAAATACCTTTCGGCAGATTCTCCAGGTTGATCTCCTGTGACAGATTACCATTGGCACTATGGAATTGTTCATGGAAAATGATTTGCCCGGACAGGTTCATGATCTTCATGTAGATAGTGGATGATATGCCAGCCACACGTAAAGTAAACATTCCGTTTGTGGGATTTGGGTAGAGGTCCATGGCAGTTTCCGGATGACTGAGTTGGTCAACAGCCACTGTAGTGAACACGGTGACATTATCCACAAAAATATTGTTGCCAAGGTAATGATAGCTTTCGAACATGATCCGGATATTCTGCATCCCCACCCAGGGAGTAAGGTCGATGGTGTTGCATTCGCTTCCAAAACCGCCTCCGCACCAGTCTTCAACTGCCATGGGAACAAATTCTTCCGTGGTCAATGGATGTGTTGCGAACGTGCCGGAACCGTTTTCTCCCAGTGACAGCAGCCGGCTCCATGTCGTGCCGCAGTCAGATGAAATATAAACGATCAGCGAGTCGGATATGGGAGCATACTTTTGGGCATAGGCATGCTGGAAGCTCATGTAGGCATTTCCATATCCGGTCAGGTTAAAGGGAGGGCTGATCAGGCGGTCTCGCTGACCGGGAACGGCCTGGTACTGGAAAATATTCATTCGCGCTGCCTTATTACCGGGGAAGGTGCCTCCTATTTCGGTTATATCCCAGGTTATGAAATTGTCGGGATTTTCAAGGTCCCAGGAATGCAGTGAGGTAAATCCTGTTTCGAAATATTCAGTAAAAGGAAGGAATTCACCGCCGATAAGGATGTAATTGTCTTTGGTGATTGTACTTGAGCCGTTGAGGTTGGAGGCAGTCAGTGTGACGGAGTAGCCTCCGACCTCGTTGAACATGACCACCGGATTCCGGGATTTGCTGGTCGTTCCTTCGAGGAAAGTGACCGTGGCTGGTTCGAAGCTCCATTCCCAGGCGATGGGGCAGTAGATCGAGGAATCATAGAAGGTGACAATACCGTTATCATCGCAAAACGTTCGGATAGGGGCATCAAAATCAGCGATGGGGGTTACGGCTGAACTTACGGTGATGTAGTTGTCCATCACTACGGAGTCGGATCCTATCTCGTTGATTACTACCAGTTTTACTGTATATTGTCCTTCGTTTTCATAAATGATGTTGGAAGGATTTTTTTCAGTAGATGAAGGAGTGCTTGAGCCTTCGAAGGTCCACTGCCACGAAGTGGGGACTCCTGCGGACTGATCGGTAAAATTAACCGCACAACCTGCGGGCACCAGCGTCTGGTCAACGGTAAAACTGGCTGAGGGCATCCCGTGATATGGAGGGGATTCCCAGAGTCCCCTTCCGTAGGTTGATGCCCTGAGGATGTCGCCTGCGGGGCTGGCAGGATCATAATAGATGTCGATCTCGCTCACGAGTCCTGCTATCGGAAAACCAGCGGAGTACTGGATCCAGTCATCCATCGAATTGTCCCTGTAGTAGATGCCGGCATCCGTGCCGAGGTACAGCCCGTCGAGGCTATTCTTATAGTAGGTAACTCCGCTGAAAAAGATATTGGGCAAGGTACCGGTAATGTCTGTCCATGTCATTCCCCTGTCGTGGGATTCATACACATGGTTCCCCTGGGTCATGTAGATCAGGTCAGGATCAGTGGGATGGGCTTCGATATCGCTTACGGAGCTTGTGTTCGGCAAAAAGTTCGTAAGGCTGATCCACTCCGGTGAGGAAGCAGTTGCCTGATCGGTACGTTTGAGTGTGTTTCCCCTGGCAGCGTACAGGGTCTCCGTGTTGGCCGGAGACTGTTCCAAAACGTTCACATCGGCCGTCTCATCGCTGGAGATCTTCTTCCACTGGATCTGGTTGGTTTTGACGTTAGCGCTGTACCATACGTTTTGATATCCCACAAACATGGCAGCGGGATTGGCTTCACTCAGGATGAAGGGAGTTACCCAGGCGCCGCTCTCGGTGATCCCGTTCACTCCTTCGCCGGCAACCTGCACGGAGTTGCCGTGGTTATACAAACGGAAGATGCTTCCGTAGTAGAGTGTCGCATAGCTATACCTTGAATCCTGGTGGTCAAAGGCGCATTCCATCCCATCGCCCCCGTAAACATTCAACCACGCTTCCCCAGTGTATGTGGATGTGCCGTTGTCCTGGTATCCATTGATGACCAGGTCTTTATCCGTAGCGCTTTGCCCCAGCTTGTACGTCTGGCTGATGGCCAGGCCGTCCGTTATCTCTACCCAGGAGCTTCCGTCGTCGGCCGT
>JAQUQD010000018.1 GCA_028716265.1 Bacteroidales bacterium
GTTATTAACACTCTGGTGAATTATCAACAAAGAAAAGAAAAAGAAGCAAAAAGAAAAGAAAATCAATACATTACATTCAATATTTTGCTTTTTCATTTCTCCTCTGTCAATAACACAAATCTAAAGGGTCTCCGTGGTTTAATAAAGAACATTCATTTTGACACACCTCTGTACATTAAAAAAAAATGCCGTTTCCTGGCGGTAACGGCATTCCTTGCTTTGTATATTTTTGACCTATACTCTATGCTCTTTCATTTTTCCAGGAATCCCTTTTCCCTTGCCTCCTGTATGCAGGTGTAAAGGCCCTTCTTATTGATATTCCTCAGTCCGGCTGCGGATACCTTCAGGGTGATCCATTTCCCCTCTTCCTCAACAAAGAACCTCTTGGTCTGCAGGTTAGGATAGAACTTTCTTTTGGTCTTGATATTCGAATGGGAAACGCTGTTTCCCACGATCATGCTTTTTCCGGTGATCTGACAAATCCGTGACATTTCTCTGTAAATTTTCTATCGTTCAAAAATGGGGTGCAAAGTACGGGAAAAAAAATCAGATATGCAAAAAAAGTTATTTTTTTGTTATTCGTGGGGATTCGTTGTCATTCATTGTCATTCGTTGTTATTATTAATAACGTGAGGCACGAAGGGCCGAACGAATGACAATGAATCACGCGAAGCACGAAGGGCTGAGCAAATGACTATGAATGACCATTATGCCTACTCTTTCCCAATCTCCTTCCTCAGCATATCCAACGCCGCCAACGCTGTCCGTCGAATGAACCGCAACCGTTCGTCGTTGAAGAAGAATCTCCGTGTGGTGGTACCCCGGGCAGACGCCACGGCTATCCATACGGTGCCGACCGGTTTTTCCGGAGTACCTCCGTCTGGTCCGGCTATACCGGAAGTAGCAATGGCATAGTCGGTACCGAAACGGATCCGTATTCCTTCAGCCATTTCCCTGACCACCTCTTCGCTCACGGCGCCAAATTTCAGGAGGGATCCCGGAAGGACACCAAGCTCCTGTTCCTTGATGCTGTTGGCATAGGAGACAATGGAGCCGGTGTAATACCGCGAGCTTCCGGGCACACTGGTGATCAGGTGAGCGATATAGCCGCCTGTGCAGCTTTCGGCCGTGGCAAGAGTCTGCTGTCTTTCACTCAGCGTCCTGCCGATCACTCCTTCCAGGGTATCATCATCATAGCCGAAAATAAGCTCCGGGATCAGTTCCTTTAGCTGGTCAACCTGCTCGCACATCTCAGCGGAGAGCACCCCTGCATCGTTGCCCGATCCCGACAACCTCAGCCTGATCAGTCCGGGCTGCGGCAGATAGGCCAGCCTGATATGGGAAGGAAGTGCTAGCTCCCAGGATTCGATGCGCTGACTGATCATGGATTCACCGGCCCCGGTGGTCAGCACGGTCCGATGGATGATGACATCCCCCCGGAAACGCTCCTTCAACTCGGGCAGGATCCAGTTTTGCATCATTTCTTTCATCTCGAAGGGCACTCCGGGCATGATGACAAATATACGCTCCTCGTTCTCAAACCACATACCCGGAGCGGTTCCTACCTGATTTGGAATCAGCCGTGCATTTTCCGGGACCATCGCCTGCGAACGCTGCGAGTCCAAAACAAGATATCGCCGGCTCCGGAGCAGTTCCCTCACCCTCGCGTAGGTGGGTTCGTCGAAACGCAGGGAGACGTTAAAAAACCTGCACAGGGCCGATTTGGTGATATCATCCCTGGTAGGGCCCAATCCTCCGGTGATGAGGATCAGGTTGGCACGGGAGACAGCGGCCCTCATGGAATCCGTAATCTCGTCGGAATCATCCCCCACCGTGGTTATCCTGAGGGTCGGGATGCCGATGGCGCTCAGCTCCGATGCCATCCAGACCGCATTGGTGTTGATGACCTGACCGATAAGGAGCTCATCGCCGATAGATATGATCTCTGCTTTTTTCATGGATAGCTGTTTAATGGACACAAAATTACTGATTTCAGTCAGGGAGGAACAGGTCGTTTCATTACTTTTGTCCTATGATTGAATCCTTTTACAAGAACACCGACCTGATCATCAATCCGGACGGGAGCGTCTATCATCTGCACCTGAAGCCCGGCCAGGTTGCTCCCTATGTGGTCATCGTGGGCGATCCGGAACGTGTGGGATTGATCTCTGGCCATTTCGACAGCATCGAGTTCACAACTAAGAACAGGGAACTGACCACCCATTGCGGATATCTTGGAGACAAGCGGGTGATGGTCCTTTCGACCGGCATGGGGACCGACAACATCGACATCGTTGTGCACGAGCTGGATGCTCTGATAAATATTGATTTTACAACCCGCACCCGGAACAGAGAACATACCCGGCTGAACATCCTGCGTATAGGCACTTCCGGGGCGATCCAGCCGGACGTCCCCCTAAATGCTTTTGTTATGTCGGAGTATGCCATCGGTACCGACGGTTTGCTGAACTACTATCGGGATGCGGGAAGCGTCCTGGAATATGGGCTTGCCGAAGCCTTTCATGAGCATACACACTGGCCTGAGAAATTACCCCGGCCCTATGCTGCCCGGTGTTCGGAGCGACTGCTTGCAGGGCTTGACGCAGGATTTCTGAGAGGGATAACGCTCACCGCCCCGGGATTTTACGGCCCACAGGGGCGTTCGATACGCCTGAGCCTGGCCTATCCTGAGCTCAATGACAGGATCGCTTCCTTCTCCTTCAGCGGAAGAAAGATAACGAATTACGAGATGGAATCATCGGCCCTTTACGGACTCTGCAAATTGCTGGGTCATGAGGCTCTTACGGTTTGCGCGGCCATTGCCAACAGGGCCACCAACCAGTACGATCCGGAATATAAAAGTAAAGTCAGCCGGCTGGTTGAACTGCTGATGGAACGGCTGAGGCATCTATAGAGACTATCTTCGGTATGCCTGCAGAAATTTCCGGGTATTGTCTTCCACCCTTCTCACGACATCGGAGACGTCACTGCGTAAGAATTTCTCCCCGGTGATGATCTCATAGAGTTCGATGTATCGTTCCGAGACCTGGTGTACAAAATCATCGTCCATGACCGGAACCTGTTGATCTTCCTTTCCCTGGAAACCATTGAGCATCAGCCACTCCCGTACGAACTCCTTGGAAAGTTGCCGCTGAGGTTCATCGTTCTCCAGCCGTTCTTCATATCCCTCGGCGTAGAAATACCGTGATGAATCCGGAGTATGGATCTCATCGATGAGGTAGATCTGGTCACCGATCTTTCCGAATTCATATTTCGTGTCGACCAGGATCAGGCCCATGTTTTCGGCTATGCGGGTGCCCCGCTCGAACAGGGCGTAGGTGAACTCTTCAAGCTTGTGATAATCTTCCCTTCCAACCAGCCCGGAGGAAATGATCTCGTCTCTGGAGACATCTTCATCGTGTCCAATGATGGTTTTTGTCGTCGGGGTGATGATGGGAGTGATGAGACGCTGGTTTTCTTTCATCCCATCGGGCATGGGGACCCCGCATAGGCTCCTTTTTCCCTGTCGGTACTCCCTCCACGCATGTCCCGACAGGTACCCCCTTATGACCATTTCCACCTTAAACGGCTCGCACAGCCGTCCGAAAGTGACCATGGGGTCGGGTGTGGCAATCTTCCAGTTGGGCAGAATATCCTCGGTAGCATCGAGAAATTTTGAGGCGATCATATTAAGCACCTGCCCCTTGTAAGGGATACCCCTGGGAAGGACCACATCGAAGGCTGAGATCCGGTCGGTGGTGATCATCAGTAAATACTGATTATCAAGCGTATACACATCACGGACCTTTCCTTTATAGATGGTTGACTGACCGGGAAAAGTAAAATTGGTTTCAACAACGGCATTTCTCATGTCAGAAGTCATGGATTAAGGTTACGATAGCGTGTCATTCTTCCCTGTTTTCGTGGTAGGCTCTCAGGATCCTTGATACCAGCCTGTGACGTATAATATCGGTTTCGTCGAGTATCACAAAGCCAACGCCCGGGATGTCCTGCAAGATCCGGGAGGCATGTACCAGTCCCGACTGCTGGTTTTTGGGCAGATCGATTTGGGTGATGTCTCCGGTTACGATAAATTTGGCAGCTTTGCCCATGCGGGTAAGGAACATTTTCATCTGGGGGATGGTGGAATTCTGGGCTTCGTCGAGGATAGCGAACACATTGTCAAGGGTTCTTCCCCTCATGAAGGCGATGGGTGCGATCTCGATGGTGCCGTCTTCCATATAGGAAAGCAGCTTCTGCGTTGGGATCATGTCGCGCAGGGCATCGTACAGAGGTTGAAGGTAGGGATCCAGCTTATCCTTGAGATCCCCGGGCAAGAAGCCGAGGTTTTCACCAGCTTCGACGGCCGGACGCGTAAGGATGATGCGCTTAACCTCTTTGTTCTTCAGTGCCCTGACGGCCAGTGCCACAGCAGTATAGGTCTTGCCTGTCCCGGCAGGCCCGATCGCGAACACCAGGTCGTTCTTCCCCGTACTATCCACCAGTTTCTGCTGGTTAAGGGTCCTTGCCTTGATCAGGTTGCCCTGGCGGCCATGCAGCAGGATGTCGCTGCTTGTTTCGCTGACTGCATAATATTCAGCATCCTCCTGTTGCCCCATGATCTGTTCCACATCATTCTCTGTGAGCTTCCCGAACTTGTCGTAATGCATCAGCATCAGTGAAAACTTTTTTTCAAACTGCACGATCTCGCTTTCTTCGCCGATCACTCTGACCAGATCACCGCGTATCACAAACTTCAACAGTGGGAATCTTTCCCTGATCAACTGTACATTGCGGTCATTCACTCCATAGATGTCAACGGCATTATAGGACTCGATACTAAATGTCTTTTCGGTCATGAAATTGGATTGTCAATATCAAAGTTATTAAAAAACAGCGGCGTTCTGATCTAATTTGTATTTTTGAGGTGCACAAAAATAGGTTAAATAGTCAAACGTAAGCGTATCTTTCCAGATATCTGTCTATGGCTGTCATAACGATCACGAGCGACTGGGGACTGAAGGATCCTTATCTGGCAAGCGTAAAAGGAGCGATCCTGTCGCATCTGCCGGATGTCACGATTGTCGATATTTCCCATCAGATCACGCCCTTTGATATGAACCAGGCGTCGTTCGTGTTGCGGAACAGCTTCAGGAGCTTTCCTGCTGGCACGGTCCATTTGATCGGGCTCAATACGGAGGCTTCGATAGAAACCCCTCACACCCTTGTGCTTTACGACGGGCACTACTTTATCGGGGCCGATAACGGAATCTTTTCACTGATTTTTGACCGGGATCCGGAAAAGATCATCGAGATCGATGTCATACAGGACTCTGATTATTTCACTTTCTCGGAGCGGGATGTCTTCGTAAAGGTCGCTATTCATATCCTCAGCGGTCAGCCTGCTGAAAAACTCGGTTTACCAAGGCCTTCGCTCACCCGGATGATCTCCTTCCAGCCGGTATCCAACGGATCAGTTATCAAGGGTAAAGTGATCTATGTGGATGTTTATGAAAATCTTATCACCAATATCAGCCACTACCTGTTCCGGTCGGTGGGCAAGGGAAACCGCTTCACGATCACTTTCCGTAATCCCCAGTATGTCATTCACACCCTCAGCACCTCCTACAGCGATGTTCCGGAAGGGGAGATGCTGGCCATCTTTGGGACATCCGGATTGCTGGAGATCGCCATGAACAGGGGCAATGCCAGCAGCTTGCTGGGGATGGAGGTTGACGACCCGGTCAGGATTGAGTTTACCGAATAACACATTGTCAGGATCTATCGAATGATTGCATTACTGAAGAAAGAGATCGACAGCTTTTTAAATTCCATGATCGGCTATGTGGTCATCGTCGTGTTCCTGCTGGTCACCGGACTTTTTCTGTGGGTCTTTCCCGGTCAATTCAACATTCCCGATTTCGGTTATGCAACCCTCGACAGTTTATTTGTCATCGCGCCATTCGTTTTTCTCTTTCTTATCCCTGCCATTACCATGCGGTCGTTTGCGGAAGAACAACGCAGCGGAACATTGGAGATGATCCTGACAAAACCCCTGACCGACGTTCAGATCCTCACTGCCAAGTTCCTCGCCGGTTTTCTGCTGGTGGTCTTTTCATTGCTTCCGACCCTGATCTACTTCCTCTCAGTATACAGTCTTGGGCAGCCTGCCGGCAACCTGGACATGGGAGGGACCTGGGGCTCCTATCTTGGATTGCTTTTCCTGGGCGCAGGATTTGTAGCGATCGGGCTTTTTGCTTCATCCATAACTGACAATCAAATCGTTGCCTTCGTCGTAGCGGTACTGATATGCGGATTTGCATACGTCGGTTTTGAGTTGATCCATTCGCTGGAGCTTTTTGGGAAGTCCACCCTGTTCGTTCAGACGCTGGGGATCCAGTCGCACTATGCCTCCATCAGCCGCGGTGTAATCGACACGCGCGATGTGATCTATTTTCTGAGCCTGATCGCATTGTTCCTCATGCTTACTTTCCTGGTGATGAAGAGCAGGATGTGGGAAGCGGGGGGCAGTCGGCAGTCGACAGTCGGCAGTCAGCAGCCTGTCCTGAGGGCGAAGCCCGAAGGATCAGCAGCCTGTCCTGAGGGCGAAGCCCGAAGGATCAGCAGTAAAAATATACGGAGGAGTGATCTGGTGTCGTTCGGACTGGGGATGATCCTGATCATCATCGTGAACATCATCAGCTCCTTTATATTCACCCGGATTGACCTGACCTCTGAGAAGCGTTACTCTCTTTCGGAACCCACCAAGGAACTTTTACGGGACCTGGATGATATCGTTTACTTTAAAGTTTACCTCGACGGGGAGTTTCCTGCCGGATTCAAGCGGTTGAGCAATGCCGTGAAAGAGATGCTGGATGAGTTCAGGGCCTATTCTTCCAGGATACAGTATGAATTCATCAATCCCGCCGATGCTGCCACGCCTTCGGAAGTGAAGGCCCGCCAGGAAGAGCTGATACGAAAAGGCTTGAATCCCACCGACCTGATGGTGAAAACCAGCGACGGGTCGACACAGCAGATCATCTTTCCGGGAGCCATTGTTTCGTACAGACAGACCGAGCTGCCCCTGGAGTTCCTTCAAACCCAGATCAACCAGACACCGGAACAGATCCTCAATCATTCGGTACAGGCGCTGGAGTACAACATCTCCAGCATGATACACAAACTCACCCTCCGCACCAAACCGGCGCTGGCCTTCATCGAAGGTCACCGGGAACTGCAGGAGATCGATGTGTATGATATAACTTCATCGCTCAGCGAGTATTATAAAGTGGAACGTGTCAGCATCGATGAGCGGATTTTTGCACTTACCGGGCGGGACACGACCAGTGATGGAGAGGTCATAATCCGGAACAAATATGCCGCCATCATCATCGCACAGCCTCAAACCGCTTTCAGTGAAAAGGACAAGTTCATCATCGATCAGTACATCATGCATGGAGGTAAGGTCCTCTGGCTGATCGATCCGGTACATGCCACCATGGACAGCCTGGTTTCTTCCCCCACGACGATGGGTCTGGCCATAGATCTGAATCTACAGGATATGCTCTTTAACTATGGCGCCCGCCTGAATCCCGACCTGATCCTTGACCTCAACGCGCTGCCTATACGGATGGTGACCGGCATGATGGGCGACCAGCCACAGATCGATTTCGTGCCCTGGTATTATTTCCCAGTCCTGTTCCCAACTTCCGGTCATCCGGTCGTGCGGAACCTGAATGCAGTCATGACCAATTTTGTCAGCAGCCTGGATACGGTGGAAGCGGAAGGGATAAAGAAAACCATCCTGCTGACGACCTCACCTTATTCGAGGATACTGCAGACCCCGGTACTGATCGACCTGCGCCTTTGCCAGGAGGAACCCGACCAGCAAAGCTACCGGACAGCCAATGTGCCGGTGGCCGTCCTACTGGAAGGGGAATTCGAGTCGCTGTTCAAAAACAGAGTCCCTCCACAGATCCAGGACAGCCCCCTGATCGGATTCAAAGAAAAGAGTCAACCCACGGGGATGATCGTTGCGGGAGACGGTGATATCATTCGCAACCAGCTTCACGCGTCCCAGGGATACCCTTTGCCACTCGGATTTGATCAGTACACACGGCAGCATTTCGGCAACCGCGATTTTATCCTCAATGCGGTCAATTACCTCTGTGATGACTCCGGCTTGATCGCGGCACGGTCAAAAGAGGTGAAGCTGAGGTTACTGGACAACACAAAGCTGACCTCCGGCCGGACAAGGATACAGTTGATCAATACCGTACTTCCGGTGGTGGTGATCCTGGCGTACGCCATCGTCAGGATGTACAGGAGAAAACACCGCTATGCACGCGTAATCAGACCACGAACAACATCCTGACTTTATGAAAAAAAACCTGATCTATACCCTGCTAATCATCCTGCTGGCCGCTTTTGCCATCTTTCTGATCATCACCTCATCAAGGACCACGCACCGGAAAGAGGCAGCCTCCTTTGCCATAAGCGATACCAGCACGGTAACCAGGATCTTCCTTTCCGATAAAAGCAACCGGAACATACTTCTTGAACGCAATCCCGAAGGCGGATGGAACCTGAACGGAAAATACAGGGCACAGCAGGAAAGTGTTGATCTGCTGCTGAAGACCATGCTTAACCTGGCGATCCTTGAGCCGGTGTCGGAGACGGCTCATAATACGGTCATCAGGCTGCTGTCAGCCAACTCGGTCAAAGTGGAGATCTATCAGCGGGTGCCCAGGATACAGCTCTTGCGGAAGATCAGGCTATTCCCGCATGAAAAAAATGTCAAGACATATTATGTGGGTCATGTCACCCAGAGCAACATCGGCACCTATATGTTAATGGAAGGATCAAAGACTCCCTATATCGTTTACATGCCCGGCTTCCGGGGATTTGTCCAATCGAGGTACAGGACCATCGAAAGCGACTGGCGTGACCATTCCATCTTTGCCGTCCCTCTTACTGCACTCGCTTCCGTTACCGTCGAATTCCCGGCGGAGCCTTTCCATTCGTTCAGGGTGGTCCAGGAAGACACCCCTTCGCTCAGGCTTTTCTCGCTGGCCGACGGAAGGGAGATCGCTGTCTTTGACACGATCCGCGTGCTCGATTTTGTGACGTCTTTTATGAACATACGCTTTGAAGCGCTGGTCAACGACATGGATCCTCAGCGGAAAGATACCGTATTTGCAGGCACTCCGTTGCATATCATCACGGTCATCAGTAAAGATGGGCGCCGGCGGGTGGTGAAAACATACCGGAAACCCGGCCTGCCTGGAGAGATCGATCTGGACGGGAATCCTGTCATCTTCGACCGGGACCGGCTCTATGCAGTCATCAATGACGGACAGGACCATGTGCTGATCCAATATTTCGTTTTTGACCGGATCACCCGGCCTCTACCGTACTATCATTAAACGATCCCCTGTGCCAGCATGGCATCGGCGACCTTGACAAATCCGCCGATATTGGCACCTTTCACGTAATTGATGTAGGTATCCGATTCCCTGCCCCATTTTTCGCAGGTCCGTAAAGGATCTTTGCACCGAGCTGCGTCGCCTTCTCCACTGCATACTGAGCGACATTGCCTGAACCTGATACGACACAGAGCTTACCTTTTTTAATGATTCACCCCTGGTTTTAAGCATTTCCCCGGCGAAATATACCTGACCGTATACGGTTGCTTCCGGGCGAATCAGACTGCCACCCCATTCCGTGCCCTTGCCTGTCAAAACACCTGTGAACTCATTCCTGAGTCGTTTGTACTGTCCGAACAGGAAACCGATCTCACAGCCACCCACGCCGATATCGCCGGCGGGGACATCCGTGCCAGGTCCGATATGCCTGAAAAGCTCTGGCATGAAACTCTGGCAAAAACGCATGACCTCATTGTCTGACTTTCCTTTCGGATCAAAATCAGATCCTCCCTTTCCCCCGCCCATGGGCAGGGTTGTAAGGCTGTTCTTAAACACCTGCTCGAAGGCGAGGAACTTCAAAATACCAAGGTTCACGGTGGGGTGGAAACGCAAACCGCCCTTTTAGGGTCCGATCGCGCTGTTCATCTCAATACGGTACCCCTTGTTGATCCGGATTTCACCTTTGTCGTCAACCCATGGCACACGGAAAAGGATGGTCCGCTCGGGCTCGATCATCCGTTCTCGGTTTGAATAATTCTGTTATTTTTTGTCGATCCTCGGAGGATAGATTAAAGTCAATTAATTTTGATAAAAAAAGGCCATGGGCGATCCGAAACCTTCTGTCGTCAAGAATTTACAAATTGATCCTGAACATTTCAGGAAACTACTGGCGGAAAAGCAGGAACGGATCAAAGAGCTGACCGCCATCAACAGAACGATCACGCTGATCCGTTCAAACCGTTCCCTGGAGGAAACACTTTGCGAATTATGCACGATTCTGCAGGATGCCTGGCAATATCCGGAATATACAGTGGTCAGGATCATTTACGATGATCATCATTATCACAGTGTGAACTTTGAGGAAACACCTTGGGCGCAGGCGCAGGATTATGAATCTGTTGACGGGAAAAAGGGGAAGATTGAGGTTTATTACCTCAAGGAATTCCCTGAATCGGACGAAGGCCCCTTTTTAAAAGAGGAACGTGACCTGATCATCAACGTCAGCGGTATTCTGGTGGGTTATCTGAACAGCCTCAAGGGTAAAGCCATCCTGAAGAAGACACTTTCTGACCAATCCATTCTGGATAAATACAAACCTTCGCCCGACCAGCCGAAATACAGCCGGCACTTGCTTCATAACTATCTGATGCATAGCAATATAAACCGCGACATCTACCATGATCTGATGCCCTTCATGGTGAAAGAGATCCTGCTTGTGGCCAGCCTGTACGATGTGTATAACATTGAGAAAGAAGGGAAGTTTGCCGAATACGTCCTGGGAGAGTTCCAGCAGATGAACCTGATGTCCATCCCCAGGATCACCGGTGTTTCCACCACGGAAGAGGCAATGGATCAGCTCAGGAAGAAACACTTTGACCTGGTGATCCTCATGATAGGGGTGGATAAATCAACCCCCAACGAAATAAGTTACCTGGTGAAAAGGGAATTCCCCTATATCCCGGTATTCCTTCTTTTAAACAATGACAGGGATCTGACCGTATTTGAAAATAATCCGGACCTTACCCGCGGCATCGACAGTCTATTCGTATGGAACGGTGAATCGAGGGTGTTCTTTGCCATGGTCAAACACCTCGAGGATAAAATCAACGTATCCAATGACACTGAGGTGGGGCTGGTAAGGATCATCCTGCTGGTGGAGGATTCCCCGAAGTATTTTTCGCGCTATCTTCCCCTGCTTTATCATATCGTTATGGAACAGACCCGCCAGATCATCACCGATGCCAGCTCCGACGAGCTTTACAAAGTGCTGAAACTGAAGGTCAGGCCCAAGATCCTGCTGGCGACTAACTTTGAGCAGGCCATGCAGATATTCGATAAGTACAGTGCCCACATCCTGTGCCTGATAACCGACATGAAATTCGACAAACAGGGAATCCCACTGGAAAATGCAGGGGTGGAGATCATACAACAGGTCCGTAAAACAAATCCCCGTTTACCGATCATTCTTCAATCGTCGGAGAGGGAAAATGAAAAGATCGCCTATGAACTGAAGGTCACCTATATCGATAAGAATTCAGATAGCCTGCTGCAGGACCTGAAAAGCTTCATAACCCACTACCTTGGTTTTGGAAGTTTCATTTTCAGGGACAGCGATGGCAATCAGATCAGCGTTGCCCAGTCGCTGAAGGAATTTGAAAAGCAGCTCAGGACCATTCCCGGTGATTCCCTGCTGTATCATGCCCTCCACGATCATTTTTCGCTTTGGCTGATGGCACGGGGGGAGATACAGGCGGCACGGATCCTTCATCCCAAGAAAGTGGACGAGTTCAAATCCGTGGAGCATATCCGGCAGTACCTGCTGAACGTTATCCAGCAATTCAGGGACGAGCAGAACAAGGGCAAGGTGGTGCTTTGTGAAGAATCGGCCATCACCGACGAGACTAATGTGGTCAGTTTGTCGCCCGGTTCATTGGGTGGGAAAGGACGCGGGCTGGCATTCATCAATACGCTGATATACAATTTCGACTTCACAGGATCGGTTCCCAATATCAACATCAAAACACCCATTACGTCGGTGGTTGGAACGGAAGAATTTGAATATTTCATGATCAGGAACAACCTGTATGAGAAAATACTTAACGCGGAGGATCATGAAGCCATCAAAAAGATCTTCCTCAAAGGTCGCCTGACGGAGACCCTGATCAAACGGCTGAAAACCTACCTTAAAATGATCACGAAGCCTCTGGCCGTGCGCTCCTCCGGTTTGTTTGAAGACTCGCTGGTACAGCCTTTCGCAGGAATTTTTGAAACCTATCTGCTCCCGAATAACCATCCCGATCCCAATGAGCGGCTGAATCAGCTGATGGAAGCGATCAAGCTGGTCTACGCCTCTGTTTTCTCACCTGTGGCAAGAGGGTACATCCGGTCTATCAACTACAAGCTGGAAGAGGAAAAAATGGCCGTCGTGATTCAGGAGGTAGTCGGTAACCGTTTCGAAGATGTCTATTACCCGCACATAAGCGGCGTGGCACAATCCTATAATTACTATCCCTTTTCCTACATGAAACCCGAGGAAGGATTTGCGGTGCTGGCTCTGGGACTTGGCAAATACGTTATGGAGGGAGAAAAAGCTCACCGTTTTTCACCAAAGTACCCGAATGTCGAGATCAATACACCCAAAGCGCAGTTCCAGAATTCACAGCTGGAGTTCATTGCCGTGGACATGAAAAAGAAAAATGTTAACCTGCTGGAGGGCGACACTGCCGGTCTGACACGCCTTGACATCGATGATGCTGAACGCCATGGAACGCTGACCCATTGTGCGTCGGTCTATAACGTTGAAAACAATACCATTGTGCCGGGTTTGCGAAAGCCGGGGCCACGGATCGTCAATTTTGCGGACATCTTGAAATACAACTACATACCCCTTGCACAAACCATCGAGGTCACACTGGACGTGGTGAAAGAAGCGCTGGGCTCCCCCGTTGAGATAGAATTTGCCGTGGATCTGAACAAGGACAAGGACTACAAGGCATCCTTTTACCTGCTTCAGATCAAACCACTGCTCGGGAGCTCACAGGACTACACAGTCGATATGGACGAGATCAGCAGGGAGTCCATCCTGCTCTATACAGAAAAAGGGATGGGTAACGGGATGATCGCCACTATCAGCGATGTCGTCTACGTGGACCGGGAACGGTTTGATAAATCGAGAACGGTGGAGATGGCCGAAGAGATTGACCGGCTCAACGCGGCTCTGGAGAAAGAGGGCAAACAGTACGTGCTGATCGGACCCGGAAGGTGGGGGACACGCGACCGCTGGATAGGTATTCCGGTAAACTGGCCGCAGATCTCCAATGCAAAGATCATCGTCGAAACAAGCCTTGAAGGATTCCCCCTGGATGCCAGCTCCGGCTCCCATTTCTTTCATAACGTCACATCCATGAACGTCGGCTATTACTCCATCCAGGATGAAAATCCCAAAACCTTCATCCGATGGGACATTTTGGACCAGCAGCCGATGATTTCACGGACCAGTTTCTTCAACCATGTCCGTTTTAAAAAACCGCTGATCATTAAAATGGACGGTAAACAGCGGATCTCTGTGATCACCTGGCAATAAGGCCGGAGATGGATCATATTAATCACTCGTATGAACCCAATGGACAAGTGCAGGGGAATTAACCAATGTACCCCTCCCCCCTCGAGACTGTGTCAAAATGAATGTTTTTTATTAAACCACAGAGATCACGGAGGAGAACGGAGAATACAGAGGACTGATAACGAGTTATTTAAACTCCGTGATCTCCGTGAATCCTCCGTGCACTCCGTGGTTAAACTGTATTTTAACACAACCCCGTGCAGGGGTGGGGTACAATAAAGGTGCAAAATGAATGGCCAAGTCCGTTTGTAACCATTATATTTGTACAACATTTAAACGAAATCACTATGTACGAGTTTCTTTCATTACGGGTCAAATGCCCGGTGTGCGGCAAGATGCTCATGGATGAGGAGCAGATGGTGGATAACGAAGCCAGCATCAGACTCAATATTGAGATGCAGGGTAAGAAGGGCACCATCCACCTCAGTTCTGTCTATGGCAGTTATAATTACCAGTGTGACCTGGATCTGGCGGCAGGCAACGTGGCCACTTTCTACTGTCCAAACTGTAAGAATCATCTTACTTCATCCGTAGAATGCCAGACATGTGGTGCCCCCATGGTGCCTTTTCACCTTGAGATGGGAGGGAAGGTCGCGATATGCTCACGAGCCGGATGCAAGAACCATACGGTTGAATTCACGGATCTGAGTGATGCACTCAGAAGAATGTACCAGGAATATGGCTTCAGGGGTAAAGAATCCCCAAAACCGGAAGAGAGACCTGTCTACAGGATCGAAAAAAAAGAGGATGAATTCAAGGAGATCATTGAATCGGGGGCTTTCCTGCAAACATACTGTCCACACTGCTTGAAAAGCCTTATCCAGGATGATATGATCAAATTGGATATTACAAACGAAAAGAATGAAACCGGAGTGGTCATGCTCAGCCCTTATCTGAACGTATTTACCTCGAAATCGACGGTTTTTCTCAGGGAACATGAAACACTAAAGGATATTCAATGCCCCCATTGCCACCAGAGCCTCAGGCTGGTGGATAAACGATGCGACTGGTGCAATTCACCCGTTGCCATGATCAATGTCTCTGCCCGGACCAAGTTCATTAAATTCTACATTTGCACAAAGAAAGGCTGCCGCTGGCATGGCCTCAGTGATGATGACCTCTATGAGATGAGGATTGAGGATAGTTTGGAATGGTAAGGATACAGGCCTGTATAATTAGTTAGTACGCATTCTATGTTTCAGATCAAACGAAAAGAAGAGATGGCGAGGGGAACCATCATCCGGTTCGATATCGAAGCCCCGAAAATAGCGCGGAAGGTGAAAGCAGGTCAGTTTGTCATCATCCGGGTCAACGAAACAGGTGAAAGAATCCCGCTCACCGTAGCTGATAAAGATGAATTCGCCGGGATCATCACGATCATCTTCCAGATCGTGGGTAAAACCACTGCGCTGATGCGATCGCTGAACGAAGGAGACTTCATCAGGGATGTCGCAGGACCCCTGGGAAGACCAGCTGACACTGAAAACAAAGGCACCGTGGTCATGGTGGGAGGAGGTACAGGAGTAGCTATTCTTCATCATGTGACCAAGGCATTTAAAGAGTCAGGAAATTATGTGATCGGGATCATTGGTTCAAAAACCAGGGAAATGCTTATCCTTGAAAATGAAATGACGGCCATTTGCGATGAACTGGTCATCACCACGGATGATGGTTCGTACGGTGAACGCGGATTTGTTACAGACCCTCTGGGAAAATACCTGGAAGAAAGGTATGATGTCAGGTTGGTATATGCCATTGGGCCAATTCCGATGATGAGAAATATCGTCAAACTTACCCGGAAATACAATGTACCTACCATGGTTAGCTTAAATCCCATCATGATCGATGGTACAGGCATGTGCGGCGGATGCAGGGTCAAAATCAATAACGAGATCCGCTTCTGCTGTGTGGATGGACCTGATTTTGATGGCTTCCAGGTTGATTTTGAGGAACTGGAAAAAAGAAACAGCATGTATCTGGCCGATGAAAAAACATCCCTCTTATTTTCTATCCGTTAAAGAGCTTGAACTATGTTAGAACAGGATGTACGCTATTTAAAGTTCAAAACTTTCCTAAGCTTTTACTGTCCTCATTGTAAGAAGACTTTCAATGTCGAAAGGCAAAATGAAAGAGGCCTTATTTTCACTGCAAAATACCAGCAAAATGATTTCGAATTAAAATTGAGTCCATACCTGGATGTTTTCGAAGTAAAAGTGTCTTACCCGCTCAAAGACGGAGAAATACTCGATGATCTGATCTGTCCTCAGTGTAAGAAAAGCATTGTGAGCACAGAAGTCAGGTGTTCTGATTGCGGTTCCAAGGTTGGTGAGGCTATTGTATCGGCATATGCCAAGTTGATCCCCTTCTATTTCTGTTTGAAATTCGGGTGTCACTGGCATGGGATCACCAAGGAGGACGAGCGTTTCATCAAGTTGAAGATCCCCCGGCAGGCGATGCCCGAACAGGACCAGGTGGTACGGATCAGTAATTTCCAGGAAGTACCCTACGGGTATACTTCGGAACTGGCCCTGCTTGAGGCAGGGCGTTGTTTGCAGTGCAAAAAGCCCGGCTGCGTAGAGGGTTGCCCTGTCAATATCGATATCCCTTCTTTCATTGCATTGATCGCAGAGGAAAAGTTTGATGCTGCGATCAAAAAAATCAAGGAAGCCAACGTTTTCCCATCTATATGCGGAAGAGTGTGCCCTCAGGAATCCCAGTGTGAAGCCCACTGCATCCTTGGTAAAAAGGATGAACCGGTTGCTATCGGCCGCCTGGAGCGCTTTGTGGCCGACTGGGAACGGAAATCCGATAAAGTAAAGATCCCCGAAATCAAGATCAGTACTGGAAAACGTATCGCAGTGGTGGGTTCAGGACCCGGAGGTCTCACCGCGGCGGCCGATATGCGCCAGCTGGGGTATGAAGTTACGATCTTTGAAGCCCTTCATGAACCGGGAGGAGTACTTACTTACGGAATCCCTGAGTTCCGTCTTCCAAAGAGCATTGTCAAATTTGAAATCGATTTCCTGAGAAAGATGGGAGTCAGACTGGAACTCAATCATATCATTGGTAACATCCTGACCATAGACGAATTACTGGAACATTTCGACGCCGTTTTTATTGGCGTTGGCGCCGGAGCTCCATGGTTTTTAGGTGTGGAAGGGGAAAGCCTGGGCAATGTTTTCTCTGCCAATGAGTACCTGACCCGGATGAACCTGATGAAGGCCTATCTTTTCCCTGAGTATGACACGCCAAAACCAAAAGGGAACAAGGTGGCTGTGATCGGCGGAGGAAATGTGGCCATGGACTGTGCACGAACAGCTATCAGGACCGGAGCTTCCGAGGTGACCATCATCTACCGCCGTTCACGGCAAGAACTTCCCGCACGTGCTGAGGAAGTCCACCACGCAGGCCAGGAAGGCATTAAATTCAAATTGCTTACCAATCCCATCCGTTTTTTGGGTACCGACAACAAGATGATCAAGGGGATGGAATGCATCAAGATGCAGTTGGGTGAACCTGATGCATCCGGCAGGAGAAGGCCGCTGCCCATAGAAGGATCAAATTTCATTCACGATTGCGACATGGCCATTGTTGCTGTAGGAAACGGACCCAATCCGGTCATTTTCCACTCGACACCTGATATGAAGCTCGACGCCAGGGGATACATCCAGGTCAACCCTGAAACCATGGAAACCACAAAGGAATTCGTCTATGCAGGCGGGGATATCGTCACCGGGGCAGCAACGGTGATCCTGGCCATGGGAGCCGGCAGGATTGCCGCAAGAGCCATCCATCAGAAACTATCCAGAACGCCCCGTACTCGTAAATGATCAACCGATATTTGATTTAAATAAATCGTATATCGGTTAATCAGATATCGTCAGAGTTTTTTGATCTTGATGTTTCTGAACCACACGTCATCGCCATGGTCCTGGAGGCCGATATAGCCTTCTTCCGCCGTATTGATGAACAATTCGTAATCCTTGAATTTGCTGCTGGCGCACATCGCCTTCCAGTCATCCGTCAACAGATGGTATTCCAGTACTTTTTCACCGTTCATATAATGGACCACGGTCCCCTTATAGACCAGGATCCTGACAGGGGTCCACTGCATAGGGCCTTTGAAGTTCTGCGGCACAGCCGGGATCAGGTCATAGAGCGCACCTGCCTGACGATTACCCATGATACCGAGTTTGGCGTCGGGGTGGTTGAAGTTATCCAGGATCTGCATCTCGGGTGAGCTCTTCCAGATGGGTTCGCCTTCCACTTCCCTGGCCAGGTAAAAGATACCGCTGTTACCTGCGGTGTCCACCATCCACTCCAGCGAGAGTTCGAAGTTTTTAAATTTCTCGCGTGTGATGATGTCGCCGCCCTGGCCAGCCTCTCCCCTGCCGGAGCCGATGACGTGAATAGTGCCATTCACCACTTCCCAGCCAGTCGGAAAATCGGGTTTATTATATCCCCGCCAGTGTGTAGTGCTCTTCCCGTCAAAGAGGAGCTGCCATCCTTGGTCGATCTCATCTTGTGTTAGGGTGTTCGGAGCAGGCATTTTTGTTTCAAGTTTCACCTTCCCGGGTGTCGCTGGCTGTTGTGTCACTTTCGACGGACTTTTACATGCTGCAATCATTGCTATTGCCATTATGGTAATCATTAGTTTTTTCATCGTTCTATTGTTAAATTGTTAAATTGTTAAATTGTCGACTGCTGGCTGATGACTGCCGACTACAAACTCCACCCCGCTTTATACGTATGCTTAATGTACTCTTCCGCTGCCTGTTTGGCGTTTATGGTGTCATGTTTGGTGTCGAAATGGGGATGACCGTCAATGATCTGGAATTTATCGCTGGTCACCACCCTGATCTCGTCATTGTCCCCGATGTTGGTGAAGCGCATGTTCTGTCCGTCCCATTCCAGTTCACGTTTTAGGTCCTGCAGCCGGACGGCCACGACGCCCATCACCACCATCTCGTTCATGGGGCCGGAGTATCCAAAATACGAACTGGCTTCGGTCCTGTTCCCGGGGCTTTCCTTACATGCCCTTACCCAGTCCATTTCGTGGCTGGTTTCGATCCGTCTCAGGGAGGGAAGCGGGCGTGAGTATGCCTCATCCATGGAGAGAGGCAGCAGGAACGGATCGCGGCCATAGCAGCCGCACATCAGTTTTCCTTTGGATCCGATGAAAAGAACTCCGCCGTTGGGGTCGCGTCCCATGATCTCCCCGGCGGGCAGTTCTTCGGGCCGCGGAGGGAGCAGGCCGCCGTCCCACCAGGTGACCTTCACCTCAGGCATGGCCAGGCGAGGCAGATTATCCCGTTCCGGGAATGTATAGGTCACCACTTCTGCAAGTGGTGGCGACTCAGTGTTGAACTGGGAGGAGCTGCCCTGCACTTTTACAGGGTATTTCAGCATCAATGCCTTGAAAATGGGATCCATGATATGGCAGGCCATATCGCCCAGGGCTCCTGTGCCAAAATCCCACCAGCCCCGCCAGTTCCATGGATGGTAAATGGAATGGTACGGCCGTTCCGGCGCCGGTCCGAGGAAAAGATCCCAGCGCAGGGTTCTGGGGATCTTCATGACCTCTCCCGGACGCTCCAATCCCTGAGGCCAGATGGGCCGGTTGGTCCACGCATGCACTTCCCTGATCTCCCCGATGGCGCCGTCCCAGATCCACTCACAAGTCTGACGGATGCCTTCCCCTGAATTGCCCTGGTTACCCATCTGTGTGGCCACCCTGTAGTTCGCTGCAACCTCGGTCATCTGACGTGACTCCCATACGGAATGGGTCAGGGGCTTTTCGCAATAGACATGCTTCCCCAGTTTCATCGCATTAATGGAAACAATGGCATGGGTATGGTCGGGGGTGCCGACCACCACGGCGTCGAACTGGTTTGCCATCTTGTCGAACATTTCCCGCCAGTCGTAAAATTTCGCAGCACCCGGGAACTCATTGAAAAGATCGGATGCGTAATCCCAGTCCACATCGCACAGGGCTACGATATTTTCACTTTTGACGGCTTTGATCACTCCTCCGCCACGACCACCAATGCCCACGCCCGCGATGTTCAGCTTATCGCTCGGCATGCGGTGCCCCAGTCCTGATACCACATAACTGGGAAGGATCGTAAATCCCGCTGCCGCTACACCGGCAGTCTTCAGGAACGTCCGGCGGTCCATCCCGGCATTCTCTCGTTGTTGATTGTTGTCACTCATGGTATTATATTTTGATGAAGATTTCTTATTGCCCATCCGTGCGCCTTCGTGTTTTCCTTTGTGCGCCTTTGTGGTTAAATGATATTTTACCCACAGAGGCCAAGGAGGTTGTCACGGAGGTGCTCAGAGGGCGGACATCCTTCTATATTAAATGATCCCGGATAAATTGATAACTATCTTTCACTGACTCAATCGGACTCTTTGTATAGCTCTCCTGCTCGACGTAAAAATAACCCAATCCCGCCAGGTCAGCATAATTGAATATCTCCGCATAATCGATGTTCCCGTTACCGATCGGGGTGCTTTCTCCGGCAGGATCCATATCTTTAACATGCCACAATGCGAATCTGCCCGGATATTTCCGGAAATACGGGATCGGATCGTACCCCGCCTTGATGATCCAGAAAATATCCAGCTGGAAACAGACCAGCTCAGGATCGGTTTCACTGAGCAGGATATCATAAAACACTCCCTCATCACCTGAGCCGAACTCTCCCGAATGGTTATGGTATCCGAAACGGATCCCTGCCTGGCGGGCTTTTTCGCCAATTTGGTTCATCTCTGCCGCCATGTTCCTGTAATCGTCGGCCGTATCTGTCTTTCTCCCCATGGGAGAAGGCAAAACGATGTATTCGAGCCCCGCTTTGGCGGCTGCCTCAAGATAGGCATCGGCATTCCGGGCCGTGATGCCTGTATGGGTACAGGTAACACGCATGCCCAGGTCTTCGGTCATCTTCCGGAACTCAGACGCTCCGATGCCAAAGAAATTCCCATCGAAATCATAAGGCTCAATATGCGTATAGCCAATGTCGCTTACCTGTTTAAGGACTGCAAGCGTATCTTTACTCACCGTATCCCTCAGCGTATACAACTGCAATCCGATCTCTTTTTTACGGCTGCATGATGGAAAAGCATTCAGGGCTACGGCTCCGGCGCCCAGAACGCCCAAAGTCTTCAGAAAATCCCGGCGTGTAGTCATCCTGGTAAGTATTACCCCGTTTAATCAGGCTAATTTATAAAAAGAAGGGGATTTGAAAACGTTGCAATGAAAATTTTGCAGGAATAGTCAAAAGCCAATGGAACATGGATTACATGGGCACTACCTGGCCGTTCAGGTGACTTTCCATCGCCCTTTCAATAACGGTAAGAGTCGCTATCGCATCCTCAGGCTTCACTACCTGCTCAGCGCCCGAGCTGATCACCTGATGAACGTTGTCATAAAATCCCATGTAATTTCCATGGAATGTCTCCAGTGGACCGCGGATGACATGTCCAATGGTTTCCGCGTTCAGGATCCCCCAGTTCTCCCTGCGATCCCGTCCCCATGCGGTTCCCCGGGGCAACTTGCCCTTCCGCAGTGCATCCTCCTGAGGATCAATGCCATATTTCACAAAAGAGCCGAGTGTTCCGTGGATACAGAAGCGTGGTCCCTTTTCCCTGACAAAAACACCTGCTTTTAATGTCACATTCAGGTCAGGATAGATCAGTTTAAGGTCAAAGCTATCGTCCACCAGGCTGAATTGTCTTTGATTGAAAAGCCGGCAGAACAACGCTTGAGGTTTTCCGAAGAGCACCAGTGCCTGATCGATGAGGTGGGTTCCCAGGTCGTAAAGGGTGCCTCCGGCCGTAATGGTCATATATCGCCATGCAGCTCTGCCGATCTCCGGGGTATAGCGGTCGAGGTGGGATTCGAAGTCAAGGGGTTTTCCCAGGAGTCCCTGATCCAGTATTTGCCGGACGGTGAGAAAATCGCCGTCCCACCGGCGATTATGGAAAGGAAACAGGTACCGTTGTTGCCGGCGTGCGCAGGCCGTCAGCTCCAGGGCCTCGGGTACGGAAGGAGTTACCGGTTTCTCGATGACCACATGTTTCCCGGCCAGCAATGCCTGTCTGGCCTGTTTCAAATGAAATTCGTTGGGGGAGCAGATACAGACCAGGTCTATTTCCCTGTCGGTGGTGACATCGTCAAATTGCCGCACGATACGGGCCTCAGGGTACTGCTTTTCTGCCTCATCGCCGGATGTCACGATGCTGTGCAGCCTGAATCCCGGATGGGTATGGACGAAGGGAGCGTGGAAGACGCGGCCGGAGAGGCCGTAACCGATGATTGCTGTGTTGATGATCATGATTCGTTAAAATCCAAATTCCAACATCCAAACCCCAAACAAATTCAAACACCCAAATTCCAAACACCAAGGTCCAAATAAATCCCAATATCCAAATCCCAATACTACAGACTGTTAACTGCCGACCGCCGACTAAACAATCACCTCCCGCTCCGTGTCCCAGTACACCCTTCTTCCCTCCCTGAAGGCGATCGTCCCCATATGTGCCGTCATGGCCTCCTCAAAGGCGGCGTCGATATGGCAGCTGGGCCGGGTCCCGTCTCCACGGCGGATGCAGTTGAGCCACTCCTTGAGGTGAAGATGCGAGGTATCCACCTCTTTTCCTCCGCGGTAGGTATAAAGCAATCCCCTTCCCGCAAAATATTTCTCGGTGGCGGATGTGACCGCGTCCACTTTGTCTTTGCCGGGTACATAGGAATAGATCGGTTTGTTGGGCTCGATAAGGCCCTGAGCGATCTTTTCCCTGTAACGTGTCGACTGCGGGTCGGCATTGATCACCAGCGTTTCACTGAGGTCCATATAGCCGTCGTGCCCCATGATCACCTTGCCCCTGTTCTTTTCGCTGGCCAATGTGGCGCTGTAAAGCAGGGTCAGATCACGGTCCGGATACTCGAACGACATATTCAGCACATCGGGGACCGTACGTCCGTCCTTGAAGAAATAAATACCGCCTGATGCCACGGCCGAATGGGGGATGCCCAGGTCGAGGATCTGATTCATGGCGTCGTATTCATGGGTGAACAGGTCGCCGCTCAGGCCGGTGCTGTAATCCCACCAGCAGCGCCAGCGGAAGAAACGCTCCAGACTGAACGGGTGCCACGGGGCCGGTCCGATGAACTGGTTCCAGTCGATGTTGCCGGGGCCGGCCTCCTTCGGAATCTCATAGACCCAGGCTCCATTGGGATCATTCCGGTTGGTGCATACCTCGATCAGCGTTACCTTGCCAAGAACGTCCTGCCCGATCAGAGACCGGGCCACCTGATAGCTGTCGGTCTGGCGGCCCTGGTGCCCCAGTTGAAAGACAACGTCATGCTGCCTGATCGCATCGCGGATCGCGTAGGTTTCCGCAACGGTCCATGACAATGGCTTCTCACAATAGACATGTTTTCCGTTGCGGGCTGCCTCCAACGCCATGGGCACATGCAGGTGATCGGGAGTGGCGATGATCACAGCGTCCACATCAGGGGCAGCGCATAAATCCTGGTATGTGCGGTAGCGGACAGGTTCTTTACCGGTTTGCCTTCCACTGCCTTTCTGCAGCACATTCGACGAAGCCAGCATCCCCTTGCGGGCGTTCGTGTCAAAGACATCGCAAACGGCGGCGATCTCCACGTTCAGATCCTCCTGTTCGAGGAAGTTCTGCAGATACTCCCTGTAAAACGGATCTTCCCGTGCGCTCGCCTGCCATTTGTCGATGGATTCAGGCTGCACATACCCCAGCGCTTTGAGAAGATAACGGCCCCGGCTCCCGGTTCCGATGATCCCGATGCGGAGCCTGTCACCCTGAACCGTCGGCATTTCACCCGGCAACTCCACCCGAAGGTCTTCCATCAGATTACGGTTCAGCTCCCTGTATCTTTTCTGTCGTCTGTACAAGCCATACGCGACAGCTCCGACAACAGGGAGCGTCGCAAGGCCTTTGATGATATCGCGGCGGGAAAAGCTGGTCATAGCGTAATAAAGTTTGCAATTTTTTGTGGTTATTTATGGTTATTCGTGGTTATTTGCTCGGCGCTGCGCGCCTCGCGTTATTAAATAATAACTATGAATGACAACGAAAGACTATGTACCACAAGTCATTTAATTTCTCCTTCGTACCAATCGTTCCATCCCGATGATCCGGCTTGTCGGAAAGAACCAGATCACCAACAACGCAACCATCTCGATGATATTCTTGTCGACTACAAAATAAGCACTCTCCAATGGAAAGATGTACTCATAACCGATCCAGGCCGGATGGGAGAGGTAGTAAAACAGCAGGAGCAGCATTCCGGCAATGGTGCTGAGCCGTGTGAGAATACCAAGGATCAGTGAAAGGCCGACCAGGGTCAGCCCCCATTCATTCAGAAAATCGGCTGCGGACAAAACAGAAGGATGGGATGCTATCCAGATGAAAAATCCGCTCAGGAACCCCCTGGAGTCCATAAGGTATGCGCCGGAAGTCCATTCCGGCTGGAATATCTTGGTCAGTCCCTCGTACAGGAAGTGCCAGCCGATGACAATCCTCAGAGCTACCAGTGCGATGATCTGTCCTTTGGAATAATTCATCATCCTACCTGTTAACCTGCAAATGTATAAAAAGCTGCAGCATGGTAATAATTCCTGTTACTTAAAGCTATTTTGTGACAATTTTTTACTTTTACATATCATTTACCATTCTTGACGTCATGCGAATTTCAAGGATACACAGCGAACCGGAGATCAGGGAGCAGGGATCCGTGGACCTCACTCCCTTAGAGCCGCTCCTGGTGAAATACAGGGGAAAGAAAGGCAGTCTCATTCCTTTGCTTCAAGGTGCTCAGGACATTTATGGTTACATTCCCGGGGAAGTTTTTGAAAAGATATCCGATGTGACCGGATTGAACCTGAGCGACCTCTATGGTGTGGCAACGTTCTACGCCCAGTTCCGGCTCAGTCCGGTAGGGAAAAACATTATCAAGGTCTGCCATGGAACCGCCTGTCATGTGCAGAATGCCAACACCATCACCGATTCGCTGAAAGAAGCCCTGCAGGTGAAAGACGGTGAAACCACACAGGATGGACTGTTTACCCTCGAATCGGTCGCATGCCTGGGTTGCTGCTCACTGGCTCCCGTCATGATGGTTGCCGGTGAAGTATACGGGAAACTGACCGGAAAAGAAGCTGTGAGGATCATCCGGGATATCCGGATCAAAGAAAATAACTGATCGGATCATGGAAAAAACGAAAGTCATCGTTGGGTTGGGCAGCTGCGGTATTGCAGCGGGCGCGGGGAAAACATACGAAAAAATAAAGGCTCTGCGTCAGGCGGAAGATCTCGACTTTGAACTGAAGAAGACCAGCTGCATCGGGATGTGTTACTGTGAGCCGCTGGTGGAGATCATCGATGAAACGGGTTCTTACCTGTACGGAGAGATCGACGAAGCCAGGGCTGTGGAGATCATCGACAGGCATGTCATGCACCATATACCGGTGAAGGAACATGTGGTCCGCACAGATCTTTTCGACACGACTGACAATGATTTCATAGAGAACCAGATCAAGATCACGCTGCGGAACTGTGGCTATATCGATCCTGAAAACATTGAGGAGTACGAGGCGCGTCAGGGCTACCGTGCGATCAAAAAAATAACAGACCAGCGCATTTCCCGGATGGATGTCATTCAAGCCGTCATATCCTCCGGATTGCGTGGCCGTGGCGGGGGTGGTTTCCCGACAGGCTTGAAATGGAAATTTGCCAGTGACAGCATTACCAGTGAAAAATATATCATCTGCAATGCCGACGAAGGCGATCCGGGTGCTTTTATGGACCGGTCGACCCTGGAAGGGGATCCGCATTCAGTCCTGGAAGGGATGATCATCGGTGCCTACGCCATCCGGGCCACCGAGGGAGTGATCTATTGCCGGGCAGAGTATCCCCTGGCCATCAAACGCCTCACCATTGCCCTGGATCAGGCCCGCCAGAAAGGGTATCTCGGGAAAAGCATCCTGGGGCTGCAGGGATTCGATTTCGATATCCATATTAAAGAAGGCGCCGGAGCTTTTGTCTGCGGAGAAGAAACTGCCCTGATCGCCTCGGTGGAGGGAGAAAGGGGCATGCCGCGCAAACGGCCTCCCTACCCAGCCGTTTCCGGCCTGTGGAAAAAGCCCACCAACATCAACAATGTGGAGACGTATGCAGATATCCCGTGGATCATCCTCAACGGAGCCGAAGCATACGCACGATACGGCACTGAAAAAAGCAAGGGCACCAAGGTCTTTGCACTTGCTGGTAAAATAAGACGGTCGGGACTGGTGGAAGTGCCCATGGGAATCAGCATCAACGACATCATATTCAAGCTGGGAGGCGGCATACGCGACGGCAAGAAGTTCAAAGCCGTACAACTTGGAGGCCCTTCGGGAGGATGCATCCCTGAATACCTTTCGCACACACCCATCGATTACGACTCGGTCACGGCCACCGGTGCGATCATGGGTTCTGGCGGAATGGTGGTCATGGATGAGACGACCTGCATGGTGGATGTGGCCAGATTTTTCCTTGATTTCACCAGGAAGGAATCCTGCGGCAAATGTACGTTCTGCCGGATCGGCACAAAACGGATGCTAGAGATCCTCACCCGCATCACCGAAGGAAAGGGGGAACAGGGCGACATCGAACAGCTGGAAGACCTGGCCTACCAGATCAAGGAAAGCTCTCTGTGCGGCCTGGGGCAAACGGCCCCGAACCCGGTGCTTACCACCATTAAATATTTCCGGAATGAATATGAGGCGCATATCCGTGATAAAAAATGCCCTGTAAAAGTCTGCAAAAAGTTGCTGACCTATGAGGTCATACCGGAGAAATGTACCGGGTGTATGGTCTGTGCGAAGAACTGCCCGGTGGAAGCGATCACCGGCGAACAGAAACAGGTGCATTTCATTCACCAGGAAAAATGCATCAAGTGTGACGTCTGTTTCTCTAAATGCAAATTTGAAGCGATCAGGCTGTCTTAACGACAGACAGTAAGAGGAGAATCTTCTATGAGCGACGAAGTGAACATCATTCTCAACGGTAATATACTCAAGGGCAGGCCGGGCGAAACCATTCTGGATCTTGCCCGCCGGCATGGTATTCAAATACCAACCCTGTGTCACGATCCCCGTCTGGTACCCTTTACATCCTGTTTCATCTGCGTGGTGGAAGTGGAAGGATTACGAGGGCTTCAGCCAGCCTGCTCGACGAAAATAAGCGAGGGGATGATGATCACCACCGACAATGAGCGTATCCGTACCGCCAGAAGAACAGCGCTCAACCTTCTGGTCAGCAATCATTATGCGGATTGTATCGGGCCGTGCAAGGATACCTGCCCTGCCGGTGTGGACGTGCAAGGTTATATTTCGCTGATCGAAAAAGGGATGTACCATGAAGCGGTCGCCCTGATCAAAGAAACCAATCCCCTGCCGGCCATCTGCGGACGAGTATGTGTAAGGCCCTGTGAGGTGGCTTGCCGGCGTAACCTGCTCAACGAAGGTCATGCAGTGGGCATTGACTACCTGAAACGATTTGCTTCCGACTATGATCTTGATTCACCGAAAAAGTGGAAGCCCATGATAAAGCCCTCCACGGGCAAAAAGGTAGCTGTGATCGGAGCAGGTCCGGCAGGCCTGTCCTGCGGCTTTTTCCTGCAAAAGGAAGGGCATCAGGTCGATATTTTCGAAGCTGCACCCCACGCGGGAGGATGGCTGCGCTATGGCATACCGGAATACCGCCTGCCCAATGATATCTTGCAGAAAGAAGTGGATAACATCACGGAAATGGGTGCCCAGATCCATTTCAACAGAAAATTTGGTGAAAATCAGGATTATGAAGAGATAAAAAGAACGTACGACGCGGTGATCCTTACGATCGGTTCCCAGAAAGGGACGAACATAGGCTGCGAAGGGGAGGATGCCATCAACGTCTTGTCCGGGATCGATTTCCTCAAACAAATGGAACTTACCGGTGAACGGTTCGACTTCAGGGGAAAACACATTGCGGTCATCGGAGGCGGCAATACCGCGATGGACTGCTGCCGGACAGCAAAACGCTGCGGAGCCAGGGAGGTGACCGTTATCTACCGCCGCACCGAGAACGAGATGCCTGCCAATCCCATGGAGATCCATGAATCCAGGCTTGAGGGTGTCCAGTTCATGTTGCTGACAAACCCGGTCAGGGTCAACAAGGACGGTGCAGGCAGGGTCAGATCTATCACCTGCCAGAAGATGCAACTGGGCGAGCCCGACAGGTCGGGGCGGCGACGCCCGATCCCCTTGGAAGGGTCGGAGTTTGACATGGAGGTGGATTATATACTTGCAGCCATCGGACAGAAAACGGAAGCCACCTTTCTGGACTGCATCAACAGGCATCATGACGACGGTGAACTGAAGCTGAACCGTTGGGGAGACATCGATGCGGATCCGCTTACGTTGCGTACAGGGATACCCTCTATCTTCGCTGCCGGCGACGGCGTTACCGGTCCTGCCACCCTCATCCAGGCCATCGGCCAGGCGAAGATCGCCTCCCACAGCTGCCATCTGTTCCTGATGGGAAAACCGGTCGAACCGCTCAGGAAAGAATTCCTCAGCAAGAAAGATAACTTCAAGGTGCAAGTGCCCGAAGATTATACTCCTCATTTCACGCACCAGGCCAGAGAGGAAATGCCCACCCTCGATCCGGACAAACGGCTGAATTTCAAGGAGGTGGAGCTGGGATACGCCAGTGAAAAGGTGGCACTGCATGAAACACAGCGCTGCCTGGAGTGCGGGTGCGTGGAATACTTTACCTGCGACCTGAAACAATACTGCACGGAATACGAAGCCGAACAGAACACGTACAAGGGGGGATTCAATGAGTTTACGATCGATTTCCGGCATCCCTACATCGAGATAGACAACAATAAATGCATTCTCTGTTCGCGCTGCATCCGGATCTGCAGTGAGGTGGCCGGAGCCAGCGCCCTGGGACTGGTCAACAGGGGATTTGATACCTATGTGGCCCCAAGTATGGGCCATGCCCTGCGGGACACTACCTGCGAGTCCTGTGGACTGTGCATCTCCACCTGTCCTACCGGGGCGATCACCGAGAATGTAACCTTTAAGCCCGGACCGGTCAGACTGCACCCGGCCGAGACCATCTGTAACTATTGCTCTGTGGGATGCAACATCGTGCTTCATCATAATAACGGTTTTGTGATGAAGGTCACCGGAGCGGTAGGAGAGATCAATAAGGATGGTAATCTCTGCCGGTATGCCAAATTCGGGTATCGTTACATCAACGACAGCACACGGATCACACGGCCGGTGTACAGGGAAAACGGTGATTTTCGTGAGATTGGATTTGATGAGGCCTATCAGCTCATCAGGGAGCAAATTCGCAGGGTGAAGCCCGATGAGAATGCGTTCTTTGCGGGAGCAAGATTGTCAAACGAGGAACTGTACCTGATCCAGAAACTGGCACGTGCCGCCGCCAACACCAACAACATCAGCAGTTTCCATTATCTGAACTACGGCAAGGGATACCATTTTGATTCATACGACAACGTTCCCTTTGAGCAGATCTGCCAAGCCGGCAAGATCTGGCTCATCGGAGCAGAAGTAAACTCCGACAACGCGGTAGTAGGTTTCATGATCAACCAGGCCCAATTACAGCATCACATAACCGTTGAACTGGTCACCGTGCACCCGCAGAGCACCATGATCAGGAAGGCTGACTCAAGCCTGATCATCAAATCATACTACCATTTCATCCGGGCAGTCAACTACTACCTGGTGGCCAATGGTTTTGAGAACCGGTTGTTCATCGGGGATAACTGTGATGGTTTCGAGCAGTACAGGCATGAGCTTCTGCAGGAAAATTTCGTCGATTTGCTGAATGCCTCCGGAGTTCCCATCATGGACCAGGTGGTTGAGTTTGCCAAGGAGATCAACCGTGAGATGAACGCCGTTATCGTCTTTTCGGAAAAAGAATGCTGTGCCGCCACGGCATCAGAGATCCGCAACCTGGCCATGCTCACCGGAAAGCTGGGCAAAACGGCCAGCGGCATCATCACCCTGAAGGAGAAAAACAATTCCCAGGGACTGACCGACATGGGCATATCACCTGAATTGGGCATAGGGGGAATCTCTATCAACGACAGGGACCTTCGTCACCGGCTCAGGGAAAAGTGGCAGGTCGGATCCGTCCCCCAAACGGTCAATGACCTGCAGGTCCTGCTTGAAAACAGGCAGTTGAAGAACCTGTTCATCTTTGGAGAGGATCCCCTGGGATGTGCAAATGATAAGGCGAACATTGCCGGATGGATTTCGGTAGCCGATTTTGTGATGGTCCAGGATTATTTTATGACGGAAACCGCCCGGTATGCTCATCTGATCCTGCCGGCCTCTATGCCTTTTGAATCCGGAGGTAGCTTCACCAATACACAGCGGATGATACAGACGTTCGAGAAGGTGTTCAAAGGTCCGGTGGAACAGGCCAGTTACCAGCAACTCGGCAACCTGCTGGGCCTGTTTGGACTGAACGGGACCAGCAGCATCGAGGATATCCACCTGGAATCTCTCTCCATGCTGAAACTGCCGGAAGAATTCAAGAGGCCCGTATTTCATCTGACCAATGAAAAAAAAGGCAGCCGGATGTTCCACCACGGGTGCGATATCCTGAATAAACGCTTTGACGATGAGTTCTCGGAAAAGCTTTCCGTTAACCAATAACTCTTACAAGGTATGACGGTCAACCCGAAGATCCTTAATCTGAAGCGGTACTACTTCTCCGACACACCCTTCATCAACCTGATGAAGAAGCGCATCTACCACGTGCTGCTGATCTCCAGTTCATACGATGCCTTCATCCTGGAAGGAGACGGCCGGATCGACGAACAGATCTTCAATGAATATACGGCCCTCAACCTCCGCTACCCTCCGCAGTTCATGATCACCCACTCCAATGAGGAGGCCTTTGAGATACTCGACAATGAAAGCATTGACCTGATCATCATCATGCTGAGCGCCGACAATATCGGCAACTTTGACCTCGCCAGGCGGATCAAAAGCACATACCCCAGAAAGCCCATCGTCGTCCTGACTCCCTTTTCACGGGAAGTAAGCCTGAAGGTGAGCCAGGAAGACTACAGCTACGTGGATTATTTCTTTAGCTGGCTGGGCAATCCCGACATCCTGCTTGCCATCATCAAGCTGATCGAAGATAAGATGAATGTGGAGCATGATGTCAACGAAGTGGGCGTACAGACTATCATCCTGGTGGAAAATTCAATCCGGTTCTATTCAAGCTACCTGCCGAACATCTACAAGATCATTTTCAAACAATCGAAGGCGTTCCAGCTTGAAGGACTGAATGAGCACCAGCAGATGCTCCGGATGAGGGGAAGGCCGAAGATCCTGCTGGCTACCAACTACGATGAAGCCATCACACTTTATGAAAAGTACAGGAACAACCTCCTGGGGATCATAACGGATGTGAGCTACAGACGGGGAGGAGAAATGGACAGGGAGGCAGGGATCAAACTGTGCATGAAGGTTAAAAAGGAAGATGTTTTCATGCCTCTGCTGCTTCAGAGCTCGGATGGTTCCAACGAAAAACTGGCGAAGGAGCTCAGGGTCGGATTTATCAACAAGACATCGAAAACCCTGTCGATCGAACTGAGGAACTTCATCATCGAGTTCTTTGCCTTTGGTGACTTTGTTTTCCAGGATCCGGAAACGATGGAGGAGATCAACCGCGCCCCGGATCTGAAGACCTTGCAGATGAAGATGTTTGAAGTACCCGATGATTCGCTGCTGTATCATATCACCCATAACCATATCTCCAAGTGGCTGCGCGCCAGGGCACTCTTTCCCCTGGCTGACCTGCTGCGCGACCTCCGCAAGGAGGACTTCGACAACGACCTGGACGCCATCCGCCGGTTCATCTTCGACGCCATCGCCAGTTACCGGATGTATAAATCCCGAGGGGTGATCGCCGAATTCAACAAAGAAAGTTTCGATGAATACCTTAGCTTCACGCGTATTGGCAACGGCTCCGTAGGAGGGAAAGCCCGGAGCTTGGCATTCCTCGATTCCCTGATCAAAAAGTACAGGTTCCTCGACAGATACGACGACATCATCGTTTCCATACCCAAAACCGTCGTCCTTTGTACCGACGTCTTCGACGAATTCATCGAACAGAACGATCTCTATAAGATAGCACTCTCCGAAACCACCGACGAAAAGATCCTGGAACAGTTTGTAAAGGCTCGGCTGCCCTTCCGGATCCATGAAGACCTGTACACGCTGATCAGCTATGTGAAAAAACCGCTGGCCATCCGGTCTTCAAGTCTTTTGGAAGACAGTCATTATCAGCCCTTTGCAGGGATTTACAACACCTACATGATCCCTTATGTCGAGAACGATGAACGGCTGATGATCCGTCTGCTGAGTGAAGCCATCAAATGTGTGTACGCCTCTGCTTTTTTCAGGAACAGCAAATCGTACATAACTGCCACCTCCAACGTGATCGACGAGGAGAAGATGGGGATCGTGCTGCAGACTGTCTGCGGAGAACGGTACAACAACCGCTTTTACCCTTCCATCTCAGGAGTGGCCCGGTCCATAAACTTCTATCCGATCGAGCCGGAAAAACAAGAGGATGGTATTGTCAATATCGCTTTTGGCCTCGGGAAGTATGTTATGGAAGGAGGGATCACGCTCCGCTTCTCACCAAAACATCCCAAAAAGATCCTTCAGCTCTCCTCGCCGGAGATGGCGCTGAAAGAGACCCAGAAGATGTTCTATGCGCTGAACCTGGACCCGGCAAGCTTCAAACCAGATGTGGACGATGCGATCAACATGTTAAAAATTCCTGTAAATGAGGCAGATAAAGACAATTCCCTGAAAAATATCGCCTCCACCTGGGATTTTGAGAACAACATGCTGAGGGATGGGACCCAGTATCCCGGACAGAGGGTCATCACGTTTTCAAAGATCCTGACGCATAATGTTTTTCCTCTGGCTGAAATCATCCACCTGGCGCTGGAAGTGGGTTCGCAGGAGATGAACCGCCCCGTGGAGATCGAGTTTGCCGTTGACCTGAATCCGGGCAAAGGGGAACCCATGGTCTTTAACCTGCTCCAGATCCGGCCCATTGTTGACAATACGGAGGTCATCGAAGAAAAACTGGACGAAATACCCAGCGAAAAAACGATCCTGTATTCCAGATCCGCCTTGGGAAATGGCACTATCAAAAACATACAGGATATCCTGTATGTCAAACCGCAGGCGTTTGTCGCCAGCAAGACGAACGATATAGCGATGAAAGTCAGCCGGATGAACGAATGGTTCATTGCGCAGAAAAAGAATTATATCCTGATTGGACCCGGCCGCTGGGGATCGGCCGACCCATGGCTCGGTATTCCTATCAAATGGCCACAGATATCCGCCGCAAGGCTCATCGTCGAGTCCGGTTTGTCGCACTACAGGGTCGATCCCAGCCAGGGCACCCATTTCTTCCAGAACCTTACCTCGTTCCGCGTGGGATACTTCACGGTCAATCCCTACATCAGGGAGGGACACTACGACCTGGATTACCTTGCCGGAGTTCCTGCGGTATATGAAGACGAATACCTGCGTCATGTCCGTTTTGAGCATCCTCTTCATATCTTTATTGACGGAAGAAAGAGGATCGGGGTGGTGATGAAACCGGAGTGAACCTGAGAGGAGAAAGGAGAGAGGAGAAATGAGGGAGAAAGGAAAGGGTATGTTTTGGGTGGTTTTGAGCGTGTTGCTGTTGCTCTCGACCAATGGTTTCACGCAATATTTCGATTTGGGGCAGGATCCGGCGTCGCTGAAATGGAGACAGATCGACACACGGAACTTCAAGGTCATTTTTCCGGATTATTACGAGGCAAAGGCGCACTACTTCGCAGCAGGGCTGGAGCAGGCAGCCTCCAGCGGCACCCGAACCCTCACCTCCCGACCCAGGAAACTTCCCGTCATTTTTCACACGACCTCTGTAAACAGCAATGCCATGGTTCCCTGGGCACCCCGCAGGATGGAAATATATACTCCGCCTCCGCAGGATAATTATTCCCAGCCATGGCTCGATCAGCTGATCCTCCATGAATACCGCCATGTACAGCAGATCGAGAAAATGAACCAGGGATTCACCGGCGGGCTTTACTACCTTTTTGGTGAACAGGCAGCGGCTGCCATGATCGGTCTGTTCGTTCCCTTCTGGTTCCTGGAAGGGGATGCGGTGGCGACAGAAACCGGCTGGTCACTCTCCGGCAGGGGAAGAGAACCTTCGTTTACCATGCCCCTGAGGGGACAGCTGGCATCGCACGGCATCTATTCCTACGATAAAGCGGTCTATGGCTCGTACCGTGATTTTGTTCCCAACCATTACATGCTCGGCTATTACCTAGTGGGTGCATCCCGGATCAGATACGGGCCCGGACTGTGGGAAGATGCCGTGAACACTGCTGCCCGCAAACCCTTTCTGCTGGTCCCGTGGAACTATAGCCTGAAAAAAAAATCAAGCCTCACCAAATCCCAGTTATACCATTCCGTCCTTTCCGACCTTGATTCCTGCTGGAAGGTCAATGTAGAGATGACAATGAATGACCATGAATCACAATTAATGACTACCAGCACTACCAACCGAAGTACAACCTATGTGAACTACCGCCACCCTTCCGAAGTCATAGGCCGTGGCATTCTGGCAGAAAAAAGCAGCATCGACGACGTGAACCGTTATGTCATGATCGGTCGCGATGGTGAAGAAAAAGTGCTGCACACTCCGGGATTCAATTTCAGTCAAACCCTGTCCGCATCCCATCATCTGGTCACGTGGTCGGTGATGAGGTCCGATCCGCGCTGGAACAACAGGAGCTACGCAGATGTCCAGGTATACGATATCGAAACTGGAAAGGTCAGGATGCTCACCCGGCACCAACGCATCGTTGCTCCCTGCCTGTCACCCGACGCCAAAAGCATCGCCGCCGTCGAACTCGATTCTCTTGACGACAGCCGCCTGGTGATTCTGGATGCAGAAACCGGGGAAATCCGGCAGCGTATACGCGCACCCGAAGGCATATCCCTGATGACACCTGCCTGGATGGAGAACCAGAAAAAGATCGTCGCAGTCGGTGTTTGCAATAAGGGCAAAGCATTGATCACCTGTGACCTGTTTTCAGAAACATGGTCCGTGATCACACCATGGTCGTACACAGAGCTTTATTTGCCGAGGGCAGCAGGAAACTATATTTATTTCACCGGTGGATATTCCGGGGTGGATCAGGTCTATGCAATGGACACCAGCAGCCAAACGATATACCAGGTCACTTCCGTTTCCCTCGGGGCGACGGATGCTTTTGTAACAGACGATTGTCGCTTTCTTTACTATGCAAGCTATACGGGCGACGGATACCGGATCGAACGACAGTCACTGGCACCCGGGCAGTGGGAACCCATGGAAGGACAAAGGAGCATACTTGCCAGCCTGGCCGATTCACTCACAGCCATGGAGAATTATCTCTTTGATGGTACGGCGCCGGCCGATTCACACTATACGTCCAGACCTTACCGCGACTGGAAGAACTTGTTCAATATCCACAGCTGGGGTCCCTTTTATGTGGATGCGGACAACCAGGATTTCTATCCGGGCGCATCCATCATGTCGCAGAACAGGCTCAGCACGGCCTTCACCACACTCGGCTACCGTTACGATATGAATGAAAGGGAAGGTACCTGGTTTGCCGACTTCAGCTACCGCGGGCTTTACCCGGTGGCAGACATCACCTACAAGATCGGAGAACGCAAGAGTTACTTCTATGATTCGCTCAACAACAAAGTGGAATACTCCTGGAGGGAGGACAACCTGAGGACGATGCTCAGGATACCCCTTCTATACCTTGTCTCACGATGGATCGTCGGATGGCAGCCCTCGGTGGGAGCCACGTTCATGCACATCAATCATCCGGAAAATACACCGTCCCGGTTTATCACAGGCACGTTCCAGGTAATGGAGTACCGGCTGCTGGCATACGGACAAATGGAAACCTCATACCGCGATCTCTATCCCAGGTGGGGAATGACCCTCGACCTGAACTTCAGACACACTCCTTACAGCGGTACCTCTCTCGGAGAAATTGGATCGGCTGCGGGCTGCTTCTACCTGCCAGGATTCGTCAGGCACCACGGATTCCGCCTGTATGCCGCCTGCCAGCGCAAGGATCCGGGTAAGTATCGTTTTGCCGATCTGATCAACTATCCCAGGGGATATTCAGGCATCTACATGGATGATGCCTTCAGCTTTTCGGCAGGATATAAATTCCCGTTCTGGTACCCAGACCTGGCCCTGGGCCCGGTGATATATCTTAAAAGACTGAAAGCCAGTGTATTCTGGGACTATGCAACTGGTAAAAACCGGGACAGCAAAAACCAGCTCCACAAAGAATCGTATCAATCGCTGGGACTCGACCTCACAGCGGACATGCATGTATTGAGGTTTCTGGCCCCGTTTGATCTGGGGCTGCGAACCATTTACCTGCCTGACGAATCTGAATTCAGGTTTCAGTTTTTATTTTCGATGGATGTCAACTCATTTTATTGACAGAAAACGGATGATAAGGATTACACGGATTAACGAGGAAATGTTATCCGAGATATTCCACGTTTTCCGCGTCGCCCGTGTTCTGCCAATCATTCAAACCACTACCTTTGAGTCGTAATACAACGTGATATGCGCATTCTGTTAAAAATCCTGATCTCATCGGCTGTCATCCTGCTCACGGCATACATACTGCCGGGGGTGCACGTCGATACATTCTGGACCGCCCTGCTGGTAGCTGTGGTACTGGCCCTGCTCAATTTTTTCCTCAGACCGCTGCTGGTCATCCTGACTATCCCTTTCACGATCCTAACCCTGGGGCTGTTCCTGCTGGTGATCAACGCGGTCATCATCCTCATCGCTGACCACCTTATCGGTCCACGGTTTGAGGTGGACGGATTCTGGTGGGCGCTGCTCTTCAGTCTGATCATTTCCCTTGTAAATTCGCTGATCAACAACAAGAAAAAACATTCGAAATGAAAAATCGCACGATCGAGTCCCGCGAGGCCATATATGAGATCATTCAGAAGTGTGAACTCTGCCACGTGGCCATGGTCGACAGGGAAAACAAACCCTATGTCCTGCCTTTCAATTTCGGATTTGAAAATGGTATTATCTATCTGCATTCAGCCCCCGAAGGGAAGAAGATCTCCATCCTGGAGCACAATAACCGCGTATGCATCGCCTTCAGCACCGATTATCTTCTCCGCTACCAGCATGAGGAGGTAGCCTGCAGCTGGAGCATGAAATACCGGAGTGTACTGGTACATGGTCATATCGAATTTTTGGAGGATCTCAGCGACAAGGCCCGCGCTCTCAATGTCATCATGAAAAAATATGCAGGGAGGGAATATACCTTCGGCAAGCCGGCACTGGCGAATGTCAGGGTCTATCAATGCGTTGCGGAGCGGTTTGAGGGAAGAGCTTACGGGTATTAAATTCCAAATTCCAGGGTCCAAGATCCAAATAAATTCCAAAAACCAAATTCCAAACAAATCACTATGATTCAAATCTCAAACAACCGGTTTGGAATTTTAATCCTGGAATTTGTTTGGAATTTGGGATTTGGTTTTTGGGATTTTTAAAGCATATTGACAGATGATAGCGATGGCAAGTCCCAGCGCTGATCCCAGAATCGTCCCCCCGATGACATCTCCCGGATAGTGTACCCCAAGATAAATGCGGCTGTAGGATATGATCGCTGCCCAGAGGAGGATCAGCGGTGTGAAGTATTTCATCTTTTTGCCCAGAAAAGGAATCAGGAAGACCGAGATGGCAAAATGGTTGGTAGCATGAGAAGAGACGAAGCTGTACTGTCCCCCGCATTTGTCCCTGACCGTATGGACAAGGCCCGCCAGAGAAGGTTCATGACAGGGGCGAAGCCGTTGGAAGATATTCTTGAAAAGATTGACGGACGTCTGGTCGCTGAGAAACATCAGGATGGCGACGAACAGCAGGATGATGATCGTTTGTTTCTTATAGTACCTTATCAGAAAATAGATCAGCAGCAGATACAGGGGGATCCATATCAGCCTGTCGCTCAGCCAGTACATCGCCGTATCCCAGAACGGGCTGTTCCAGCCGTTGATCAGGAGGAAAAGGTTCCTGTCGAGCTCTTTTATTCTTTCGATCATCAAATTGTTAAATTGTCAAATTGTCAAATTGTTAAATTGTTATTCCTTGTTCTATTGTTCTATTGTTTCTATTGTTTACTGCTGACTGCTGACTGCCGACTTATTTATTCAACTCCCTCCACAGCAGGTCCTTCAGCCGGATCAGTCCTTTCCTGGTGAATGAAGAAATAAAGACCGAGGGGACATCCGGCAGTTCATGCTTCAGTTCGCGCGTCAGCTCATCATCGGCCAGATCGCACTTGGTCAGGGCCAGGACACGAGTTTTGTCAAGCAGTTCAGGATTGTACTGTTCCAACTCGTTCAAAAGAATGCGGTACTCTTCCGAGATGCGGTGGTTTGTGTCCACCGGGATCATAAAAAGCAGGACCGAGTTGCGTTCTATATGTCTTAAGAACCTTAATCCCAGTCCCCGTCCCTCATGGGCTCCTTCGATGATCCCGGGTATGTCGGCCATGACGAAGGAGCGGTGATCCCGGTAATGAACGATGCCAAGGTTAGGCTGGAGGGTAGTGAACGGGTAGTCGGCAATTTTCGGTTTGGCGGCGGTCAGTACGGAAAGAAGGGTTGATTTTCCAGCGTTCGGGAAACCGACCAGCCCCACATCCGCCAGGAGCTTCAGTTCCAGGATCTTCCATGCTTCGATGCCAGGCTCGCCAGGCTGTGCAAAACGGGGTGTCTGGTGTGTGGCTGATTTAAAATGATCGTTTCCAAGCCCACCGCGTCCGCCCCGGAGCAGAATCACTTCCTCGCCATGCTGCGTCACCTCGCATTCCACCGCTTCGGTATCCGCGTCCCGCGCAATCGTTCCCAGGGGAACCTCAATAACCACATCCCCGCCGCTTGCCCCTGTCGATAGCTGCCTTCCGCCTGGCTTGCCATCGCCTGCCTTCAGGTGCTTTGTATAGCGCAGATGCAGCAGGGTCCACATGTCGCGGTTGCCCCTCAGGATGATATCACCTCCCTTGCCTCCATCTCCACCATCCGGTCCTCCGCGGGGATTGAGCCGCGTGCGGTAAAAATGCACCGACCCCGCACCTCCGTTCCCCGAACGGCACCAGATCTTCACATAATCAACAAAATTCGGATTCGACATTGTGTTATTAATTGGCAGTTGGCAGTTGACAGTTGGCAGTAACGTTATTTGCCTATTGGCAATTGCCTATTGCCAATTGCCTATTGCCTACTGATTACTAAAAGCCACATCTATCTCCTTACAAAGCCTGCCAAAAATCTCCCCGATCGTCCCCTGTCCGTGAACCGCGCGGAACTTGCCCTGCTGTGTGTAGAAATCAATCAGCGGCCTGGTCTGCGTCTGGTAAACATTCAGCCGGTTGGCAATGACCTCCCGCGTGTCGTCCTTCCTTCCCTCCCGTTCCGCACGGATCAGCAGCCGGGTGATCAGTTCATGGTCTTCCACCTCCAGGGCAAGGGTAAGGTTCACCTTCTCACCCTCCTCCGCCAGGAGGTTGTCAAGATCGGCAGCCTGACGGAGAGTCCTGGGAAATCCATCAAAAATGAATCCCTTCACATCCGCATATTTATGCATGGCCGAACGCAGGAGATCGATCAGGAGCTCATCCGGGACCAGCTCCCCTTTCTCGATGATGCTTCTCACTTTTAATCCCAGCGGAGTTTCGTTTCTGATCTCGCTTCTGAATATATCTCCCGTGGAAATATGCGCCAAACGGTATTTTTCCGCAACCTGCAGGGATTGCGTCCCTTTTCCAGCCCCCGGCGGTCCAAACAAAATTAAATTAAACATAACTTACTGATTATTAATAAATTATCATAAATAACTATAGATAACTATGAATAACTATAAATAACCTGTCCTTATTATGAAAAATGAAAAATGAAAAATTTAATACGATGATCACTGTTAAATCAAGCGGAAGAGGCATGGATGATTCCGGCCGAATCCGTCGTAATCCAGCCCGTATCCCACGACAAAATCCACGGGAAGATCCATACCCTTGTAATCGATCCCGAAGTCCTTCTGAAAGGCATCCGGCTTAAAAAACATGGCGGCTACCTTTACCTCTGAGGCTTCCATCGCCTTCAGCATCCGGATGACATGATCGATGGTGATCCCTGTATCCACGATATCTTCCACAATGATGACGGTACGGTCTTTCACTGTCTCCCCAAGTCCGATGAGCTCCTTTACCGACTCAGTGGTTGAAGTACCTTCATAGGAGGCCAGCTTCACGAATGTAACATCACAGTTGACTGTGACCTTCCGAAGGAGGTCGGACGCAAAGATAAAGGCTCCGTTGAGAATGACAAGGAAAAGGGGCGCTTTCCCGGCCATGTCCTGGTTGACCTGATGTGCGATCTGCTTCACCGCCCGTTGAATTGTATGTTCTGAAATGAAGTGGGCAAATTCCTTGTCTTTAACCTTGATCGTTTTCTTCATAATGGGGCAGGATTATGGGGAATGAATCAGTTCTTACAAATATATGATTTAAGGAGAAGAGGAAAAGAAAATCGTATAAATTTGTTAGAATATATAATGAATATTCTATGCAACCACAGGTAAGCATCATCATGGGCAGCACCTCCGATCTACCGGTAATGGATGAAGCTGCAAAGATTTTGAACGAACTGGAGATTCCGTTTGAAATGAATGCCCTTTCAGCGCACCGAACCCCCGAACTGGTAGAAACGTTTGCCAGGACCGCCGTGGACCGCGGCGTGAGGGTGATCATCGCCGGCGCGGGTATGGCAGCCCATTTACCGGGGGTGGTGGCGGCATTTACCCCTCTACCGGTCATTGGAGTACCTATCAAGACGTCATTGGAAGGACTCGATTCCATCTTCTCTATCCTTCAAATGCCTCCCGGGATTCCGGTGGCTACGGTCGGCGTGAACGCCGCCCGGAATTCGGGGATCCTGGCGGCCCAGATCCTCGCAACAGGCAATGATGCGCTGCGGCAGAAGCTGATCCTGTTCAAGGATGACATGAAAGCCAAGGTGATAAAAGCAAACATGGAGCTGGGTAAGGTGGAATACCCGTTCAAATGCAATTCGGAACAATAAGCCTCACTTTCGTATCCGACTACCTTGACAGGTAGGTCAGACGGCTCAGCCTCTCCGGATCCAGCACCTCGCCGGCAATCTCCATCAGCTGGCCCGGGGTGACAGCCTCTATCTGACCACACATCTCTTCCAGGGATTGCACCCGGTTCATCACCAGGATGCCCTTTCCCATGGCCAGCATCCTCCCCAGGTTGGATTCCCAGGCAATGGCCAGCTGCCCGATGAACTGCTTCCGGGCAACGCCGATCTGGTTCGTTCCAAGCCTGACATTCCTCAACCTGTCCAGTTCCACGGCTACATAATGCATGGTTCTATCAAGTAAACCGTTATCGACTCCCAGGTAGACCGTAAAGAGACCTGTATCCGTGTAAGGAGTGTATCCCGACTCTATGTTGTACGTGAGACCATGTTTTTCACGTACGGATAGATTCAACCGTGAATTCATCCCCGGCCCACCGAGGATATTATTCAGCAGTGCCATGGGAACCCGTCTGGGATCACTTAACGCATAGGCAATGTTCCCCATGACACAGTGTGTTTGAAAGGTGCTTTTTCTTACCTGTTTCCTCACAGGCTTATAATCCGTAAAGGGGATCCGTGTTCTGGTAAGATTCCCCGATGGGATCCTGTCGAAATAGCGGCTGGCCAGTCGCACGAGCTTCCCAAACGGAATGTTCCCGACGGAGGACAGGACCATCTGATCAGGAGTGTAGTTCTTTCCGATGAAATGATGTATATGACTACGGTTGAACCGCCTGAGGTTGGCCTTTTTCCCCAGGATATTCCTTCCCAGGGGATGACCGGCAAACACAAGCTCTTCAAAGTCGTCGAAGATCTGATCGGATGGGGTATCCTTATAGGAGCTGATTTCATCCATAATGACCGATTTTTCCTTGACCAGTTCTTTATCGGGGAAAACCGAATCGAACACGATGTCGGCGATCAGCTCCAGCGCACGCTCATAGTAACCACGCTGGAAGGAAGCATAGATACAGGTTTCCTCTTTCGTTGTGAACGCGTTGAGATCTGCTCCGATGTTTTCCAGGCGCGTCAGGACATGATAGACCTTTCGCTTATGCGTTCCTTTAAAAATAGCATGCTCAATGAAATGTGCCAGTCCATGTTCCTTTTCTTCCTCATCCCTGCTGCCGGCACCAATGTAAACACCGCAATGTGCGACTGGACTGTCGGCATGCTCATGCACCAGCCGTATCCCATTGGGTAACCTGAATTCCATACAGCTCATTTCGGGTAATTTTCGTCAAAATAGATCCAGAACAATGGCATGTAACCCATCCACTCCCCGTTTTCTGTATACCTGCGGAGAACCGGCGCAATCCCTACCACTTTCTTGGTGATCCCGAAGGATTTGGGATCCATGTACCATTCTTCCAGGAATCGAAAACGGGTTATATCCTGAAAATTGATCCTGCGCTCGACAACAGTATCATAAAAGTCGTAGGGTGGCACTGCCCGCTGAAACGTCAGCGTATCAGACTGAAATCCGATTTCCCTCACCTGCCGGGGAGTCAGGGGTTCGTTAAAATAACTGAAGGTCCTCACCTTTCCCTCATAAGCAGCTTCCATCACCTGCCGGATGAATACTTCTCTTTTGGAACCTTCTATGTTCTGGACCCACCAGTCAAAATCCGGATCCGGACTTTTAATATCCACGTCATACTGGATCCGTTCCGTGATGAGGGTCATTTTGTCCATAGCTGGCTGATGG
>JAQUQD010000019.1 GCA_028716265.1 Bacteroidales bacterium
AGCAACATAAGAGCTAAGAAGCAGCATCGTGAAAAGGGTTGCGATAACCGCTCCGGCACTTCTTAATCTTCTTGCTTTGTAAATTGTTTCCATAAAAATTAAGTTGTTTAATGAATAATTGTTTCGTAAAAAAATTATTATATCGAGTGGTTGAAACCGGAAGCGCCAGACAAGGTCCTGATGGCGAATGACGACAGACAAGCGCCTGTTAAGAAGGCACTGCCTGAAATCATAGAAACCTTTTCACTTGTCACTCCTGCGTATCCCAATTTCATTTTTTCCCTGATCATTAATTTTTCATTTCGAAATGTTCTACCTGTTTTTGTTTTTGATCTGTTTAATTTTTGGTGCTATATATATATAATGTATAAAATTTTCATGCTCTATTTATAATTAATGAAAGTCTGCCTCGAAAACCTTGCGATCTCCAGTCGGATATCAATGTCTGGTCTTAGAATCATTAGGCAAAATAAACACAAAATTAACTAATCCACAAATTAATTTATTCTCTTTTAAACCTTTTTTATAAAAAAAAGTTTCACAAAAGACTTATTACTTTCTGTCACCTTAAAAACTCGCTGAATACTTCCTGTATCAATATGATTAGTTAAAAAATATTTTTTTATGGCTTAAGTATGCAAAGTAAGCATTAATCAAACGATTTTGCAAATAAATCTATTCATTTTTCTTAAAATTTTTGTTAATAACCGCTCCAGAATGCCCTTCAGACAACAAAAACACTGTTACTTTTTTAACGTAAATCGTCCATTCAAGGTTTCAATCCTGCAAAATTATTGAATGTCAAACAGTTGAGTCACTTACCCGGGATTGTTAATATTCTAAATTTCATGTACCCTGCTTTAAAACCATGTTGATAACTTTTATCGTAGGCTTTAACGATCAATTTTACTTACTAATTTCAGTGCAAAACTGTGAATCTACCTAATACCCCTCCCCTGCGAGCAGGGGAGGGGAGCAGGGTTAGGGTGCATTGAATCTTTTAAAGCAGGAGCTGGCAAAAAATACAAATCCTTTAACGTCAAAATTATATCTTTGTAAAAAATGTTACAGGTTGCAGGTGCAGGCGGTAGAAGCCCCTCCCCAATTGGGGAGGGGCCATGGGTGGGGTGGAGTTTGTTTGGATTTTGGATTTTAGAATTTTCAAAGTAAGGTATAACACTCACTCATTATAATAATGTATCATATCCTTGTCACCGGTGCCAACGGTCAGCTGGGAAACGAATTCCGGAAAATCGCCGCTGGCCTGGATAATTACCGGTTTACCTTCACCGACATCGGGGAGCTCGATATTGTGGACTATGAAGCCGTGCTGGGATTCCTGGCTATTCACTCATTCGACTGCATCATCAACTGTGCAGGATACACAGCCGTGGATAAGGCGGAAACGGAAAAGGAAAAGGTGATGGAGGTGAATGCCCTGGCAGTCAGGAACCTGGCCATAGCGGCCCATGAACACCACGCCCTGTTGGTACATATATCAACAGATTATGTTTTCGACGGCCACAACCACCGGCCCTACTGTGAAACGGACAGGGAAAATCCGCTGTCGTGGTACGGTGTGACCAAACTGGAAGGAGAACGGCAGGTGCTCATGCATGCAGGCAGTGCCCTGATCATCAGGACTTCCTGGCTGTATTCGTCCTCCGGGACCAACTTTTTGAGGACCATCCTTCACAAAGGCCGCCAGCATGAAGAACTCCGGGTGGTCAGTGACCAGGTCGGCACGCCCACCTACGCCGCTGACCTCGCCGGTGCCATCCTGAGCCTGCTGCCACGGTTCAGCGTGAATGAAAAAAGGATATACCATTATTCCAGCGAAGGTGTCTGTTCATGGTACGATTTTGCAAAAGAGATCGTGGAAATGGCTGGGATCAGCTGCCGCATTGTTCCCATCCCGACCTCGGAGTGGCCGACAGCCGCCCGCCGGCCGTTCTATAGCGTTCTTGATAAAGGGTTGATCAAACGGGACTTCGATATTGAGATTCCATACTGGAAAACGAGTCTGAAAAGGTGTCTGGAGGAGGTAAGACAGGGGGATTTGTAGTTATTCATTGTTATTCATTCTTAAATTGTCAAATTGTCAAATTGCTTGTAGCTTGTGGCTTGTAGCTTGTAGCTTTAATAACCAATCCTATGAACGCAACCATCGACCAAACCATCCTTGACCGGGCCAACATCTGGCTTACGGGAAATTATAATGAAGAAACCAAACGGCAGGTCCGATATATGATGGAGAACGATCCGGTCAGCCTGACCGACGCTTTTTACCGTGATCTGGAGTTCGGCACGGGAGGCCTGCGGGGGATCATGGGAGCGGGGACGAACCGGATGAACCAGTACACGGTGGGCATGGCCACCCAGGGGCTGGCCAATTACCTGAGAAAGGTGTACGGTGAACAAGCGGAGATTCGGGCCGCTATTGCCTTTGACTGCAGGAACAACAACACCCTGTTTGCCCGGATCACAGCCGACGTACTGTCGGCCAACGGAATAAAGGTCTTTTTATTCGAAGACCTGCGTCCCACGCCCGAATTGTCATTTGCCGTCCGGTACCTGAAATGTCAGACCGGTGTTGTCATCACCGCCTCGCACAACCCCAGGGAATACAATGGATACAAGGTGTACTGGAACGACGGCGGACAGCTGATCACTCCGCATGACAAAAATGTCATTGAAGAGGTATTGCGCATCCGGTCCATTGAGGATGTCCGGTTTGAAGGGAATCCCAGCCTGATCCATACCATCGGCGAAGAGGTGGACCGCGCGTTCCTGGAAAAAAGCTGCCAGCAGTCGCTCTCACCGGAGATCATCCGGCAGCATCATGACCTGAAGATCGTCTACACCCCGATCCATGGCACCGGGGTTCGTCTGGTCCCGATGGCGCTGAAGGCATTCGGATTCACCAACGTGATCAGTGTGAAGGAGCAGCAGCTGGTCAGCGGTGACTTCCCGACCGTACACTCACCCAATCCCGAAGAAGGGGCAGCCCTTGGGATGGCCATTCAAAAAGCGATGGAAACAGGCGCCGACCTGGTCATGGGCACCGATCCCGACGGCGACCGGGTGGGCGTGGCCGTACGGAATGAAAAGGGTGAGTTCATCCTGTTTAACGGCAATCAGACGGCCTCGCTGATCATTTATTACATGCTCAGGCAATGGTCAGAGAGAAAGAAACTCACTGGTAAGGAGTACATTGCAAAGACCATTGTGACGACCGAACTATTGAAAGACATGGCCAGCCATTTTGGGGTGGAGACGTTCGATGTGCTCACGGGTTTCAAATACATAGCCGAACTGATCCGCAACCTGGAAGGTCAACGTACGTATATCGGAGGAGGCGAGGAAAGTTATGGCTATATGATCGGCGATTTCGTCCGGGACAAAGATGCGGTGACCGCCTGCTGCATGATAGCGGAAACCGCTGCCTGGGCCGCCAGTCAGGGGAAGACCCTGACCGGGCTGCTCACGGATATCTATGTGTGGTTCGGCTTCTATAAGGAAAAACAGATCTCAGTCACCAAAAAAGGAAAGGCGGGCGCTGAGGAGATCCAGCGGATGATGGGCCAATTCCGGGAAACTCCGCCTGAAGCGATGGATAACTCGAGGGTGGTACGGATCATGGACTATCGTTCACAGACCGAACACAACCGGATTACCGGTGAGAAAACACCCATCCCGTTGCCCACATCGAATGTCCTGCAGTTCTTCCTGGAAGACGGAAGCAAGATCACCGTTCGTCCCTCCGGCACCGAACCCAAGATCAAGTTCTATTTTGGGATCAGGGGGACGCTTGGGAAGGCGGAAGAATTTGAGGAAACCGACAGGAAACTAGAAATGAGGATAGAGGCGATATCGCGCTCTTTAGGTCTTTCTTGAGAGGAGAGAGGAGAAATGAGATATATATTTCTCATTTCATTAGAAAACGTCCAGTATAACGATCTTCTTCTCCCGGAACATGATCGCGTCACCTTTTTTGTGACCCCGGAGGGCATGGAAGAAAGGGACGAAGGGTGAAATGGCGAACCAGATCTCGTTGTCGAGCTCAAACTTACCCAGGCCGATGCATACAAAGATCTTCTGATCCCCGGTTATGATAACGGCACCCACATCAACAGCATTGATCTTTTTCGTGGCATCGATCGTGTCAAGCATCTTCAACTGTTCAAGCGACTGCTGCAGCTGCTTGGCAAACATATCCCTCTTGCTCATCATCTGGTCCCTGTATGAATCATATTGATCGCGGGGCTGGTGCTCGTACGCGCTATCCTGGGCATCCTCCATCTCCGCACGTGTATTGTCAATGCTTTCCTGTTGCAGCTTCCTGCATCGTTCGATCAACCGCCTTTTCAGATCCAGTCTGTCCATTACTGCAAATTTGTGCTAAAATATAAAATTAGCCCTGGGTTTACAAATTCTTAAGAAAAAAGTGGGGATTACGGGAAAGGGGGTAATTTTGCTTCAATTGTTCTATTGTTCTATTGTTAAATTGTTAAATTGCTGACTGCTGATCCTGATTTCGCGAAGTTTATCCCGACGAAAGTCGGGGCTCATCAGGACAGACTGCCGACTAAAACCATCGCCATGAACAACCACCCGGAAGAAGTTTACAAATCCCGCCCGATCATTGAGCTGCTGACCGTAGCCAACGAGTACTGCCTGTACCTGGAAAAGGCGGAGGAATACGGTAAGGGAACGCTGCTGGACTTCATCAGCAAAATATCGCCTCTGCTCTACCTCAAAGGGACGTTGCTTCCTCCGGTAGTAGTTACCGATCCCGGCGCCAATGAACGGTTCGTCACTCAGGAGCAATGGCAGGATATGTTCCTTACCCTGCACCGGATCTTCGGAGAGGATGATCTGTATTGGGTGGCCGTCCCTGAAAGCGACGGACAGTATACCCTTCTGAAAACCAGTCTGGCCGAACAACTGGCCGATATTTACCAGGACATGAAGGATTTTGTGTTACTTTACCAGAAAAACCTGCATTCCTCCAGGGAAAATGCTGTCAGTGAGATCAAACGGCTGTTCAGCGATCACTGGGGTGTCAGGCTGGCGCAGATCCAGCGCCACGTGCACACCTTGATCCACGGGGAGCCCGTGGAGGGGAATGAGGACATCAACGAGATCCTTTCCGGCATATAAAAGAAAAATACTTGCTTTTTCCCTTTGTTTTGTAGAATTCGTATTTTTGCATTTATTTAATCTAAATTAAGTTTGACGGATAGTCACCTGTTATGGCGAGGTTGGAAGTAAAGTCGGGCAATAAGCCATTCACGGATGCGTTGGATCGAATTTTTACCCACAGGATCTGGGGTTTTCCCGTTTTTTTTGCTTTTCTCTGGGTCATGTTTGCCGGCACCTTCCGTTTGGGAGCCTATCCGATGCATTGGATCGGGCTTGGGGTCAGCAGCCTGTCCGATTTCCTGTCCTCCGCCCTGCCCGACAGCATGCTGAAGGATCTGCTCATCGGCGGGATCATCAGTGGTATCGGGGGTGTCATTGTTTTTCTTCCGAATATCCTGCTTCTCTTCTTTTTCATATCGCTGATGGAAGACACCGGGTACATGGCGCGAGCGGTGTATGTCATGGACAAGGTTATGCATCGGATAGGGTTACATGGCAAGTCGTTCATTCCCATGGTCATGGGTTTCGGGTGCAATGTGCCGGCCATTATGGCCACCCGGTCGATCGAGAACCGCGACAGCCGTCTGATCACCATTCTGATCAATCCGTTCTTTTCCTGCAGTGCCCGCCTACCGGTGTATGTATTATTGATCAGTGCCTTCTTCCCCGATCATTCCGGGACTATGCTGTTCCTGATCTACCTGATCGGCGTCGCACTTGGCGTCGTCACGGCTCTGGTGCTGAAGCGTACGTTGTTCCGGGCGGAGCATACACCGTATGAAAAGTACCTTCCCCCCTATTCGATCCCTCCCCTCAGGAAAACATTGCGTAGCATGTGGGCCAACGGCCTGTCGTACCTGAAAAAGATCAGCGGGGTGATCCTGGTAGCCACCATCGTGATCTGGGCGCTTGGTTACTTTCCCCGTACGGTTCACTTTGCGACGGATTATGACAAGAAAATGGCCGATCTGAAGCGATACTATGAAATAGCACAGGTGCAGGCCGGTACGGCCGACACTGCTGGTTCACGGGTGCTCAGGGAAGAATACAACCAGAACATCCACCAGCTTGTCCTGCAGAAAAACGCAGAGATGCATGAAAAGTCGTACATCGGCCGTATCGGAAAATGGATCGAGCCGGCGCTTCTTCCCCTGGGCTTTGACTGGAAAATGGGGATCAGCCTTTTGACAGGGATATCGGCCAAAGAGATCGTGGTCAGTACGATGGGAGTTCTGTACCAGGCCGATCCCGGCTCCAGGGGGCACACATCTTCGACCCTGGTCGAAAAGCTGCATTCCCAGGTGTACACGGCCGGTCCCAGGGCAGGTCAGAAAGTGTTCAATCCCCTGGTGGCCTTTGCCTTCATGGTCTTTATCCTGATCTATTTCCCGTGCATCGGGACCATCGCCACGATCTCCAAGGTTTCGGGTTCCTGGAAATGGGGGGCGTTTACGGTCGTTTACTCAACCCTTCTGGCGTGGGTGATGGCATTGCTGATCTATCAGGTGGGATCGCTGATCGTATGACATCATTTGTCAAGCCGGTTCATCCCGTCCACAGCGCGTTCGAAGTTTGGCAGGACCCGGAGTGCCTCCCGGTAATCGCGACGGGCTTTGTCCTTCTCACCCAGGATTTCGTAGCAAAGCCCGCGGTTGTAGAGGGCATCCACGTAGGATGGATTCAGCCGCAGGGTATGGTCGAAATAGCGTATGGCGCCGGTATAATCCTCACGGCTGACCAGAAACAGATACCCCAGGTTATATGAAGCGGGAAAATAGCTGGAGTCGATGGACAGGATCTTCAGGTACTGATCCTCTGCCATTGCACTGTTCCCTGCTTGCTGGAGGAGCATCCCGAGGTTGTAGCGGATCTGGACATTGGCCGAATCGATCCGCAGGACGTTGAGGTAATAGGCAGTGGCAACGCCGGGATCCCTTGTCTCAAAAAGGGAGCCCAGGATAACGAGCGCGTCCAGGTACCGTTCGTCCTGCTGGGCGGCCGTTTGAAGGGACTGGATCGCCCGGGCGGTGTCACCTGTCTCCAGGAAGGAGATCCCAAGATGGAAGTAGGATTGGGGGTAGACTGGCTGAAGTTCGATCGCTCTTTTAAAATATTCTCTGGCCAGGGCATGCTCATTCAGTACCAGGTAAAGGTATCCTGTCTTGAAGCAGGGTACGGGATCCAGGGGCGCCAGGTCAGTGGCTCTGTTCAGGGCTTCTTTCGCTTTTAACGGATTGTTCATCCCCAGGTAGATATCCGACAGGGTCACAAAATATGCAGGATTGGCCGGATCCAGTGCAAGGGCTCTGTTGACGAAGCTGAGGGCCTCGTTGATCCGGCGTGACTCCAGCAGGACACGTGCGCTGTCGTTGCAGGCGATGGCATCCGGTGAGGATTCAGGACCATGCCGGTCAGTCACGTCGGCGGGTGCCGGTCTGTTCCTGCAGGCCGACACCAGGATCAGCAGCGACAGCAGGAAATACGCGCAGGTTTTCATACCCGTGAAATGGAAAATGTTCAGCATCAGGATGCTACAGCAGCAAGGGACTCTTTTACCTTCTGTTCAAGTTCTGCCGACAGCTCCGGATTGTCGGCGAGGAGTTTTTTCACGCTGTCCCTGCCCTGGCCCAGTTTTGTTTCTCCATAGCTGAACCATGAGCCGCTTTTTTTGATGATGTTGTGGTCGATACCCAGGTCAATGATCTCACCGGTCTTGGAGATGCCTTCACCGTAGATGATGTCGAACTCGGCGATCCGGAAGGGAGGGGCCAGTTTGTTCTTGACTACTTTGACCTTGGCCCGGTTGCCCGTGATGTTCTCGCCCTCCTTGATCTGGTTCGTCTTGCGGATGTCCAGGCGGACGGATGAATAGAATTTCAGGGCATTGCCGCCGGTAGTGGTCTCCGGGTTTCCGAACATCACGCCTATCTTTTCACGCAACTGATTGATAAACACGCAGCTTGTATGGGTTTTGCTGATGGTGGCCGTCAGTTTCCGCAGGGCTTGTGACATCAAACGTGCCTGCAGGCCCAGCTTGGAGTCGCCCATTTCGCCTTCGATCTCGCTTTTAGGGGTGAGGGCTGCCACCGAGTCGATGACGATAATATCGATCGCACCGCTTCGGATGAGGTTTTCAGCGATCTCCAGGGCCTGCTCCCCGTTATCGGGCTGGGAGATGAGGAGATTCTCAATATCCACCCCCAGTTTCTTGGCATAGAACCGGTCAAAGGCATGTTCTGCATCGATGAAGGCAGCGATGCCGCCGGCTTTCTGGGCTTCTGCGATGGCATGGAGTGCCAGTGTGGTTTTACCCGAGGATTCCGGCCCGTAGATCTCAATGACCCTTCCCCGTGGCAGTCCCCCGATCCCCAGCGCATGGTCGAGGGAGATGGAGCCGGTAGAGATCGTCGCCACCTCCACCACGGCATTGTCGCCCAGTTTCATAATCGTGCCCTTGCCATATTCTTTTTCCATCTTATCGATGACCAGCTGCAGGGCCTTCATCTTTTCCCTGTTGTTCGTGTTTTCGTCTGATGCCATACCGTTTGAATTAATGTAGAACAGATTGGTTCTTTTCAGTTAATCCGGAATCACAGGAAAATGTTACCCGGTTCTATGAAAAATCTGTATAAAAATACGTAAAAACAAATAGCAAATTAAACCTGGGTCAGAATTTGCCGTGTATGATCACCGGTAGCTACTTTTGTTATGACTCGTTCGATGATGCCTTTCTCGTCGATCACAAAAGTCACACGGTGAATACCCTCGTAGGATCTTCCCATGAATTTCTTCGGACCCCACACGCCGTAGGCGTTAAGGATGGTATGTTCGGTGTCGGGGATGAGCGGAAAAGGGAGGCTGTATTTGGCGGCGAATTTCTGGTGCGACTTAACAGGATCGGCGCTTACCCCGACGATGTGGTACCCCTGTCCGAGCAGCTGCTGGTAATTATCGCGCAGGTTGCATGCTTCCGCGGTGCAGCCCGGTGTATCGTCTTTGGGGTAGAAATAGAGGATCACCTTTTTCCCCCTGAAGTTTTCCAGTGTCACCTGGTTACCGTTCTGGTCAACGGTGGTGAATAAAGGTGCAGGATCGCCTGTTTTCAATGTTGTCATGGCGTTGTTGTTTTAAGGTCAAAGAGCAAATAGCAAAAATCAAAGATCATAATTATTTGTGATTTTTGCTCTTTACTCTTTGCTTTTTGATTTTTGAAAGAAGTTGCACCACTGTGTCAAACCGCACTCTCCGCACCGGGGTTTCCGTGCCTGGCACACGTACCTGCCATGCAGGATCAGCCAGTGGTGTGCGATCGGGATCAACGCATCCGGGATATGCTGCACGAGCTGTTTTTCCGCTTCAAAAGGATTCTTTGCTCTCCAGGTGAGTCCCAACCGGGCGGAGACCCTGAAAACATGGGTATCTACAGCAAGAGCCGGTTTATGAAATACCACCGAGGCGATCACATTGGCGCTCTTGCGCCCAATGCCGGGAAGCTTCTGAAGCTCCTCCGGTTCGGAAGGCACCTTGCAGGAATACTCGTCACGCAGCTTACGGGCCATGCCGACCAGGTGGCGGGATTTGTTGTTGGGATAGGAACAGCTCCGGATCAGCTCAAAAACATCGCTCACCTCCGCCTTTGCAAGAGATTCGATGGAAGGGAACCGCCTGAAGAAAGAGGGTGTGATCAGGTTCACCCTTTTATCGGTACACTGGGCCGACAGGATGACAGCCACCATCAGTTCATAGGGACTCGTATAGCTGAGCTCGGTCTCTGCGACAGGCTGATGCTGTGTGAAATACCGGATCACACCCTCAAAGCGTTCCTTCCTGGTCATAACGAGGTGATCAGTTCAGCAGAAAGCTGATGTTCCCGATCGTTTTGGTCTTCTGAACGGAAAGTGCCCGCGAGTAGTTCACGATCATGCTGATTACCGACGACTTCGGCTGGGGAGCTTTTGTATCCAATTCGGCATCAATGAGACCTTCCGCTTTAAGCTCATCGAACGTGTGGTTGAAAAGGTCATCAAACGTAAAGGATTTCATCATAAGCATCCTGATTGATGGAACATGAATGGATTAAGTGTTTAACGCCGGGCGGGAGAAGATTATTATAACAGAATAAGAATATTTTCAATAAAATACGGGGAGGCGGGCAGGTCATTTGCTTTCAAAATATTCCTTGGGTGACATACCCGTAAATTTTTTAAAGCAGGCATAGAAGGAGGATTTGGAATTAAAGCCCACCATTTCGGCAATGGCTTCGATGGTGTACTTCCTGCCGCTGTTCTCCATGATCTGGATGGCCTCCCTGAGCCTGTACTCATTCACGAATCCGTAGAAATTCTTTCCCATCACATCATTCAGGACATAGGTCATGATACGCCGTGAGGTTTCCATCTGCGTGCATAGTTCATTGAGTGAGTAACGGGAATCCGTGTACGGTTTTTTCCCTTCCATAAGGAGTTTGAGCTGGTTGATGATCCTGTGAGCTTCGTCGTCAGGCACAATGGGGACGGAACGGGAGGAAGCGGATACCGGCTTTGCCATGCCCTCTGGATGAGGTGCTTCAGGGGATGGCAGGCTTGCCGCACCGGCACCTGTAACAGAGGCTACCTGCATGAGCAACGTGTCCTGCTTCAAACCGTAAAAACCAATGATTCCACCGGTTATCAGAAGCATAGCGTTTGCAAGTAAAGAAAGAGCCATCAGGTCAGTGACAGGAATATGGAAAGGGAAAACGATTGCCAGGATGAACAGGAACAGGCAGACGCCCATGACTGCAATCCACCGGACCTGCAGGTATGCCAGGCGGCCCGGATCCTTGCCGACGGTCTCCCGCTCGCCCCGAAGCAGATGGCTTGCCCTGGCCCATCCCATGATGAGCTGAACCGTGAGAAGGACAGGGATGATCCATTTGTAGCCCCATGCAGCCAGTGTAAAGGTGCCAGTTCCTCCGCCGGGCGGATCAAGGCCTGCCATGATCATCAGCCGTTCATTCAGCGTGAGCATCCCAAAAGTGAACAGGGACAATACGAAACCAATGACAGGAATGATAAAGGGGCTGAATCTGGATAACCCCCCGGTTCGTTGATGCCCGTTGACCAGAGAAGAGAGGTAACGATGAAAGATGGGAATCAAACTTAGCAGCAACGGAGTAAAAAAAATGAAAAGCACTGACATAAGCCGTTCATAACCAAAATAATGAACAGCATTCATGATAAGAACGACAGTCATCACCAACAATAATAATCCTAGATATTTCCTGGAAGGATAGGCTCTTTTAAATGTAATCAGCTGCACGGTGTAGAACAGCAACTGATAAATGGGCAGAGCATACAAAAAAACAATAAGATTCTCCTGCGTCAGCATAGTAAAATCTTAAACAACCTGGATGTCAAAAAAAATACAGGATCCTCAGAACGTTTAACCCAGACAAAGATAGTTTTTTTCTTAAATCATTAACTGATTTTTAACATACTGATTAATAATTATTTAAAATTCAGAGCTGTATTTTTATGCGTATTCTCAATAATGTATGATCTGAATTGTAAAATCCACTGAAGGTGATCACCTGATTCAGGGGGAGAGTGTCCATATGATTTCTGGTGCAAACTGACCACCCCGATCTTCTCTCATTTTCGATTAAGCGTATTTTTGGAAATTGGTGCTTGGAATTTGCCTGGGAATTGGGGCCTGGGATCTGGAATTTATCATGCAACCTGCAACTTCCCTATTTCCGGCGAAAGACCGGATAAAATATGGTATCCTTGATCACAAGGATCAGGGCAATGATGTAGAAACTGTCGACCATCAAACCATAAAGGAACTTCTGGAAAGATGATGTATGGAATCCTGTCAGCTGAACCAGGAAAAAGACCTGGAGCCCGATGAAGATGGCCAGATTGATCAGTAAAAGCCGTAAGGCCTTGCGCCATGGCAGTACAAAGAAGAGGAACAGTTGCCAGGCAATGACGATGACTGTTGGCTGAAGCAGAGGGCCAATCTCCTGTGGAAATGTGTATTCCTTCCCCTCCTTTGTAATATGTATCCGATAAATCGGGGTGTTATCCTTCACTTCATATTTTATACTCTTGTCGCTTCCGACCACTTTCAGCCAGCCATTGGTACCTCCGGCAAGGATGCGGGAATGGACGGATTCGTATCCCATTTGCCATAAAACAAAAATGAGGATCGTTATGACAAGCAGAAGGATGATCTTGTTTCTCTTCGATTCCAGCAGTTTCATTATCAATGCATTAACTAATTATAGCAGGTTTGCATGTTAATCAGAAGGAAGATTAAGTGACTTCGCCTGTCGTTTTTTGAGTGGCTTCAGTACGATGAGGCAAATAACGCTGGTATCTCCATAGCCAGATCAGGAAGACCAGAAAGCCAAAGAGAATGTTCCATATATAATCGTGGACCTGGTCAAATTGTTCGGGGTAATGTTTGCCAATGTATCCCATGGTCACGAACCTCAGGTTATTGATCACAAAGATCGAAGGAAGAAAGACGGCCAGTGTGATCAGGCGTTGCTTCCAGCTTACCGGAGAAAAAAGACTGAGAAATATGGTAAAAATATAAAAATTGTAAGCTGTACACTCCATGATGATGGCCATCTGGTAACCATCCACCCTTAATAGTGGAAATTCAGGACTCTCAATGGGAATGAAAAATATCTTACCAAATATGACCGCACTATGTATGGTAAACTGAACGAAAAATGCTACAATCTGAAGCTGGATGGCGGGTAGGTGAAGAATGAACATAACGGCACCCCAGGCTAAAATTGCATAGAGGAGGGGCTTGAAATGCTTCAGTATTTGCTTGCGGACATCCCTCTGGGCCATTTTTTCCTTCAGCCGAGCCTTCTCCTCTTTTCTGATTCTTTGAGAGGGCATAAAAAATAACAAATATGAAATTTTGGAAATGAAAGTACAACTATGAGTTTAAGTACCCCACCCCTTCACCCCTCCCCTGCTAGCAGGGGAGGGGACTGGGGAGGGGTAAATTCGATGCTAAAATAAGAAAATCCAGCCTAAATGATTACGCAGAAGTAATAATTTAGCTGATCAGGTTCTTTTCCCTGATCATTTTCCTCAGGTTGATCAGCGCGTACCGCATCCTGCCCAGCGCCGTGTTGATGCTGACATCTGTCTGCTCGGCAATGTCCTTGAAACTCATATCCGCATAATGGCGCATGATCAGCACCTCCCGCTGTTCTTTGGGCAGGTGATCGACCAGTTTCCGCAGATCGCTGTGCACCTGTTCAGTGATGAGCCTTTCCTCGACCGAAGCATCGGTCAGGCGCAGCGTATCGAAAATGTCGTAATCATCATGACCATTGTCCACCACAGGGATCCGCCTGGATTTCCTGAAGTGGTCGATCACCAGGTTATGGGCGATCCGCATGACCCACTGGATGAATTTGCCTTCTTCCTTGTAGGCTCCGGTCCGCAGTGTGTTGATCACTTTAATGAAGGTATCCTGGAAAATGTCATCGGCAAGTTCGGAATCCTTGACGACCATCAGGATATAGGCGTACACACGCTTCTTGTGACGGTGGATGAGGATTTCGAGGCTGGTCTGATTACCGGATAAATACGCGCCGATTAGCTCCTGATCGCTAATTCTGTTGGTTTTCATACGCACCCTTTTTTATGGTTAAGGGTAGATTTTATCCGATAATGCTCCTCCTGTTTTTTGTGACAACTCCTGTTTGGGGAGTTGTACGGGATTAGACAATAAAGGTTACCAACGGAATGGTTGTGCAAATATAGTCTCCACTCTACAAAATTGCAAATAGATTTTGTAATTTTGCAAATTATTTTCCAAAAATGTTGTTTGACTCGCTGGAACATCTTGATCCGCATGATTTTATCCTCATCAAGGGAGCACGGGTCCATAACCTTAAAAATCTTTCCGTTGCTCTTCCGCGCAATCAACTGATCGTGATCACCGGTCTTTCAGGCTCTGGGAAGTCATCGCTTGCCTTCGACACCTTGTATGCCGACGGACAGCGGCGTTATGTGGAGAGCCTGAGTTCATACGCCCGTCAGTTTTTAGGAAGGATGAGCAAGCCGGAGGTGGAGTCCATCAAGGGCATTGCCCCGGCCATCGCCATCGAGCAAAAGGTCAACTCCCGGAATCCTCGTTCCACCGTGGGTACATCCACCGAGATCTATGAATACCTTAAACTATTGTTCGCCCGTATCGGAAAGACCTATTCTCCTGTTTCGGGAAAGATCGTCAAACGGCATACTGTGTCGGATGTGGTTGACCACATCGAACAGTTTGAACCCGGTACGAGGTTTCTCATTCTGTGTCCGCTGATCATCAAAGCGAACCGGAAACTCGGAGAACAGCTTACGGTACTGCTCCAACAGGGATTCAGCAGGATTTACTGTGACGGCGACATCCTCCGGATCGACGATCTCCTGAAAGGATCGGACTCAACAGTCTCCGATGAGCCGCTTTACCTGGTCATCGACCGGATGGTCTATCAACCCGGAGACGAGGACCTGCAGGCCCGCATGGCTGATTCAGCCGAACTTGCATTCTATGAAGGAGACGGGACCTGTATTGTCGGTTCCTTCACTGATACGGAGGAGACCCGCATGGTCTTTACCAACCGGTATGAGCTGGACGGCCTCACGTTCGAAGAACCCAGCACCAACCTGTTCAGCTTCAACAATCCCTACGGTGCATGCAAGAAGTGTGAAGGTTTTGGCAGCATCATCGGCATTGACGAGGACCTGGTCATTCCCAACAAAAGCCTTTCGATCTACGAGGATGCGGTCGCCTGCTGGAAAGGTGAAAAAATGAGCGAGTGGAAAGATGTGCTGGTAATGAACGCTTACCGGTTCGGCTTTCCGATCTATAAACCGTTTTATGAGCTGACGGAAGAGCAGAGGCAGCTTTTATGGACAGGCAATGAGCATTTCAGCGGGCTGAACGATTTCTTTAGATATGTTGAAGAGCAGACGTACAAGATCCAGTACAGGGTCATGCTGAGCCGGTACAGGGGAAAAACCGTGTGTCCCGAGTGCAGGGGCACCCGGCTCCGGAAAGATGCCAACTATGTAAAGGTAGGTGGCAGATCCATCTCCGAGGTGGTGTTGATGCCTGTCAGCCAGTCGTTGTCTTTTTTCCGTACCATCGAGCTCACGGAAGCCGACCGGCTGATCGCCGGCAGGTTGCTGAAAGAGATCACCAACAGGCTGCAGTTCCTGGAGGACGTAGGGCTGGGTTACCTGACACTGAACCGTTTATCCTCCAGCTTATCCGGCGGTGAGTCACAGCGTATCAACCTGGCCACCTCGCTGGGAAGCAATCTAGTTGGATCCATGTACATCCTGGATGAGCCCAGCATCGGGCTGCATCCACGTGACACGCACCGTCTGATCGGTGTTTTGAAGCAGCTGCGGGATCTGGGGAATACGGTGATCGTGGTGGAGCATGACGAAGACATCATCCGTGCCGCCGATCAGGTTATCGATATCGGTCCCATGGCCGGAAGTCACGGGGGAGAACTTATCTTCCAGGGTAATTACGATGAGCTCATCCGTGACAAGGTGAGTCTCACGGGGCAGTACCTCTCCCAACAGCGGCACATTCCATTACCGCCGCTGCGAAGGAATTGGAAAGATTATATTGAGATCATTGGGGCCAGGGAACATAATCTGAAAGGGATTACGGTCAGGTTCCCGCTCAACGTGTTTACCTGTGTCACAGGAGTCAGCGGCTCAGGCAAGACTACCCTTGTAAAAAAGATCCTTTACACAGCACTGAAAAAGATACACGGCGGGTACGCCGAAAAAACGGGGAAATTCGATAAGCTCGACGGGGATTACCAGCGACTGGGAAATCTCGAAATGGTGGATCAGAACCCTATCGGAAGGTCAACGCGTTCCAATCCCGCAACTTATGTCAAAGCATACGACGACATCCGGCAGTTGTTTGCCGATCAGCAGCTTGCGCAGATCAGGGGATACAAACCGGGCTTCTTCTCGTTTAATGTTCCGGGCGGCCGTTGTGAAGAATGTGAGGGGGAAGGGACGGTTAAGATCGAGATGCAATTCATGGCCGACATTTACCTCACGTGTGAAAGCTGCGATGGCAAGCGGTTCAGGGAGGAAGTACTGGATGTCAAATACCAGGGCCATACGATCAGCGACATCCTGGATCTGACCGTATCGCAGGGCATTCAGCTTTTTGAAGGCAACAAGAAAAAGAATTCTGTGGAGAGCAGGATCGTCACCAGGCTCCGGCCGCTTGAAGATGTTGGCCTGGGATACCTCAAGCTGGGACAATCCTCCAGTACGCTGAGCGGCGGCGAGGCGCAACGGACTAAGCTGGCCTATTTCCTTGCCAAAGGAGCCACTGAAGTACCCACCCTGTTCATCTTCGACGAACCCACTACTGGACTTCATTTCCATGACATCCACAAGCTTCTGGATGCATTTCATGCCCTCATCGAACGGGGTCACTCCATCCTTGTGATCGAGCATAACATGGAAGTCATCAAGTGTGCCGACTGGATCATCGACCTGGGGCCAGAGGGAGGAGAGGCTGGAGGATATGTCGTTTTTGAGGGCACACCCGAGGAGATGATCTCAACCAATGGATCCTACACCAGTCATTTCCTGAAACAGAAGCTTCTGACGGAGAAAACTCATCAACCCTAATTGAACGAACTATGTTGAAATCAATAAAAGTCCTGGAGGACCACGAGATCCAAAACATTCTGTCGGAACTGGACAAGCGGGTAGTGTTTGAAAAGACCAACATCATCCCCGAATCCTTTGATCTTTACGACCGGTTAAGGACCTATGTTAAGTATGACCGTATCGGATTCAAATCGGTGCTCGGGATCGACATTTTCCAGTACAGCGGCTTTGGTGAGTTTGAGCAGACCTTGCTCCCTTTCGTCTTTAAAACGATCTTCAAGAGCACAATCCAGTTGTGCCTCGAAAATCACTCCTATATCTTTCAGAAATATACCAAGGAGGATATCGAAAAATGCTTCATCAGTACGGGCGACGGGGGATTCCTTATCTTTGACACTCCTTTGCATTCCCTGATCTTTGCCTGCAACCTGGCCGTCATCCTACGCATTTACAACTCGTTCCATTACTATCCCAAGCTCAGCAGGATCGTGGGAGCCATCACTTTCCGTTATGCGATCACCTACGACAAGATCTATTCGTTTGAGGACAACTATTACGGGCGCGCTGTGATCAACAATGCCCGCATTCTCCAGAAAGATAACCTGAACAGATGCCTTATCGACGAAAATGTATTCCGCTGGTTCACATTGAACATCGACGGACTCGAAAACCTTCAGATCCTTACCATCCAGGACATTGCCAACATTTTTGAGTTCAATAAATATTACGACAGGGACATATTGCTCAAGCGGTATGATGAGATCTTTGAAAATGAACCCTCGCGCAGGTACGGGATCATCAACTCGGATGTGCTGGAGATCGGCAAGATCAAGTCGAAGGAAGCGGAGATGAACATTTACAACCTGCACCTGCAGGTCACCATGAACCTGTACAACGATGACGACCGGACGCAGATGCGGACGATCACGGCGAGCCTGGGGAATCTTAATACGTCGGGGATATGAGAGGAGAGAAAGGAGAAAGGAGAGATGGGGGATGGGGATGGGGGTGTATTGTGGTAATTACAGGGGTGGTAATCTTATTTGCCATGAATGGATGCTGGAATCAGATACTGATTGAAAAGCCCATCGTTACGGTTAGTATTTTACCGCAGAAGTTCTGGGTGGAGCAGATTGCGGGAGACCGTTTCACCGTTCAGGTGATGGTGCCACCGGGGGTTGACTATCACACCTGGGAACCATCCCCGAAGGACATGAAAAACCTCTCCGCTTCATCGCTCTATTTCAGTATGGGTACCCTTGATTTTGAAAGAGCTTACCTGAGCAGGTTCCGGTCGGCCAATCCCAGGATGGTCGTGGTCGGTCCCCCCGGCGATCTGGACCTGATCAGCGACGACCACCTCCATGGCGGTACCGATCCGCATTTCTGGTTATCGTGCGCTGAGGTAAGAAAGGTGATCGCTCCCATGGTTCAGGCCATCGTTCAGGCGGATCCGGCCCATGGGGACACCTATCAGCAGAATTATGCCAGGTTCCTGCGGGAAATCGACACGCTGGAGACCTATCTATCCGGACAGCTTCGTCCGCTGAAAGACAGGACCGTGATCATCTATCATCCTGCCCTGGCTTATCTGGCCCGGGATTATGGCTTCCATCAGGTATCCATTGAGGAGGAAGGAAAAAACCCTTCGGCACTCCACATGAAAGAGATCGTCGATCTGGCCAGGCAGGAGCAGATCAGCACGATCCTGGTCCAGCGGCAGATCGACCAGGAGATGGCTGCGGGAATCGCAGATGAGATCGGCGGACAGGTTGAAGTCATTGATCCCCTGGCCTATTCCTGGATGGATAATTTGCGGGAGATCGCCAGGATACTGAATCGTATACACCCATTGTGACAGGCTATGGACAGACTCGTTGAACTGGACAGGATAACGGCTGGGTACGGCGGCCAGGCTGTGCTGAAGGAAGTCAGCCTGATCATCCGTGAACCTGACTTTATCGGAGTCATCGGCCCCAACGGAGGCGGCAAGACCACCCTGCTCAGGGTGATCATCGGATTGCTGGCACCTTTTTCCGGTTCGGTCCGCTATCATGCCACAGGTGAGGAGCGGTATAATTTCATCGGGTACCTTCCGCAGCTCATGCAATTTGATCCCAGGTTTCCGATCACGGCCATGGATGTCGTCCTGTCGGGCATCATGACAGGAAACCGGCTGATGCGGAGGGTGACGGCCAAGGAAAGGAAGCAGGCGCTCCAGTTGCTCGAACAGATGGGCGTCGCCCACCTGCACGACAAAGCCATCGGTGAGTTATCGGGAGGTGAAAGGCAGCGTCTGTTCCTGTGCCGGTCGATCATCTCCGGACCGCGGCTGTTGATCCTGGACGAGCCGGATACGTTTGTCGACAACCGGTTCGAGCACGACCTCTATGATATCCTCAGGGACCTGAATGAGCGCATGGCGGTGATCATGGTGTCGCATGACCTGGGCACGATCTCGGGCAATGTCAAAACGATCGCATGTGTGAACCGGAACCTTCATTACCATCCTTCCAACATTATCACCGAACAGCAGCTGGCAGCCTATGATTGTCCGATACAGCTGATCACGCATGGCAATGTACCGCATACGGTCTTAAAAAAGCACGAACCATGGCAATGATCTTTATGGAAATACTCTCCTACCGGTTCTTCCAGTTTGCTCTGGCGGCAGCGATGCTAACAAGCATCCTCTGCGGCCTCATCGGCACCTACATCGTCTCGCGCCGGATGGTCTTTATCAGCGGCGGGATCACGCACACCTCGTTCGGAGGTATCGGGATCGGGTATTTTCTCGGCATTCCACCCATGATCGGAGCGGCTGTTTTCAGCGTATTGTCCGCACTGGGAATCGAGTATTTTTCAAGAAAGGGAGATATCCGCAACGATTCCATGATCGCCATATTCTGGGCACTGGGCATGGCGCTGGGGATCCTGTTCATTTTTTTAACACCCGGGTACGCCCCCAACCTGATGAGTTATCTCTTCGGAAACATCCTCACGATCAGCAAGGCTGAGTTGCTCGCACTGGCCATTCTGACCGTGATCACCCTGGCGGCCTTTATCCTGTTCTACAGACCCATACTGTATATTGCATTCGATGAGGAGTTTGCCCGCACACGGCTGCTACCGGTCCAGCTCATCAAGTATTTGATCATCAGTATTATAGCATTGACCATTGTTTTCAGTATCCGGGTGGCGGGCATCATTCTGATCATCTCCCTGCTGACGATCCCTCAGACAGCGGCCAATTTGCTGACCCGGCGTTTCGACCGGATCGCCGTCTATGCCATTCTTCTGGGGCTAGTCGGTAACATCGGGGGACTGATTCTTTCCTATTACCTGAACATCCCTTCGGGAGCTGCGATCATCCTATGCCTGGTGGTGATCTTTGTTGTGGTCAGGTTGTTAAAGAGATAAAAAGGGATGACATCCCCTGGCAGGGGATGTCATCCCTTTTCTTGCAGTCAGACCTGTATGACCCGATACTCCACAGGACGTGGCACGCCTTTGAAATCTTCGATATATTTCTCGGTGATGAATTTCAGACATCCCTGTTCCTTCTGGATGTTCTCGGTAGCAATATCTTCCTGCACTTTCTGATAAAATTTCTCACTCAGTACGATACGGTAAGGCTTGGCCTTCGACATCAGTCTGGCCGAAAGGTCGATGTCCTTGCCATAATAGTCGTTGTACCCCTCCAGGAAGGTAACATTGTACGCTTCGGTGCAATAATGGATGGCCACTTTGCAGGGCAGAAAAAGTCCGTCCACGGGGAAATTCTTGATATTGTCGAGTGTTGCGTAGATTTCCTCCAGCAGGGCGAAGCATGTCCGGAAGGTGGTCTTCTGATGAAGAACGTTCTCCGGTATGTAAAGCATGATCTCATCGCCGATGCCTTTGACGATGTTATCGGGGAAATCGTTGAGCAGGGAGATAAAGTTGAACGTATTGTTAAGTTTCTGTCCCCATTTGGTGAAAGGCTCGCGGTACTTGATCCACGTGGAATCGACGATGTCGATGAACAGGCACACCCCGGGGCATTTTGGAACATCCTGAAGCAGGCGCTCAATATTCGGCGACCGGGGATCCTTATCGTGAATCCATTGAGCCATCGCTTCAGAATTGTTTCATGGCTTCCTGACGCGTCGCGAAGATAGAGAAAATGCTGGTAAAGCCGGAGATCTCAAAAATCTCGCGGATATTTTCCTGCAGGCAGCACAGGACGAACCTTCCCTTGACGGAATTGACCTTCTTCAATCCCATCAGCATAATACGCAGCCCGGAGCTGCTGATGTAGGACAGATCGGTGCAGTCAACCAGGAGGTGGATCCGGTTGTCATCGATCAGTTTCATGATCTTCTCTTCGAGAAAACTGTAATTGGTAGTGTCCAGCCTGCCTCTTAATTCTAGGATCACCACACCATCCTGTAAAGTGTCGACGATTTCCATGGGGGTATTATTTAACTTGTTTAGACAACAGTAATCGGTTCTTATTGCCGGACCGCTCATACGAGCAGGTATCCATGATCTCCCTGACAAAATAGATTCCCAATCCTCCTATCTTGCGCTCTTCCAGCGATTTATCCAGGTCTTCGGGTGCATCCACGTGGAATGGATTAAAAGGTTTGCCGTCATCTTCAATCCGCAACCTGAGCATATCATTTTTCAGTGACATACGTATGGAAATATCGTGTACCTGATCATCGTCAAATCCATAGAAGATGATATTTGTGATCAGCTCTTCAAGAACCAGGTTGATTGAAAAGATATTTTTAGCAGAGAGATTCCACTCATCTCCTTGTCTCTCAATGAATTCACGAATCCTCTCCAATTCCTGAATATCGTTACGGATGATAATACGTGCGGTTGTCATCAGCGGTAGTATTACCTGGAATTGTTACGTTATTCATCCCGTAAAGTTAATAAGTTTTTTAAGCTATCTTTGATTTTCGATGTAAAGTAAATAATTTAGGAGGATTTTACAGGATAGAGATTTACCGATGGCGAGGCTGATAAACACACCATGATTGTTTTTGTATCCCTTGTAAATACGGTTTACCGATGAATGATAGCAGAACACAACGTAATCCTTTCCCTGGCATCAGAAGCTATGAAATTGAGGAGGATCATCTGTTTTTCGGTCGGGATCGGCTGATCCAGGAGCTGGTGACCCTGATGACCACCACTCATTTTGTTGCCCTTACGGGCGCATCAGGGTGCGGAAAATCATCCCTGATCAAGGCAGGACTTATTCCTGCGCTGATGAAGCAAAAGGGGACGGATTCCGGCAAGGAATGGGAATATGCCATTTTCCGACCGGGTGATGATCCCATCGGGCAGATGGCAGAGGCGCTTTTCCAGACCATACGGAAGGCGACCGGAGAGCAGTGCCCGCTGAGGGATTCCACGGAGGTGGAAAAGATTCTGCGATCGGGCGGGGATGGTATCCCACAGCTCTTCCAGCAGGTCCCTTCTTCGTTTGAGAAGAAGAACCTGTTACTCATCATTGACCAGTTTGAGGAGCTGTTCCGTTTCAAGGGCAGCGTAACGGCCACCTTTGCCACCAGGGACGCCGACCTTCTGGTGGAGATTTTGCTCGGCGCTCTCGACCAGAATCTCTTTCCGGTATACATCCTCCTTTCGATGCGTTCAGACTTCATTGATCAGTGCACCGACTATCCCGGGCTCACCGAAAAGATCAACCAGGGTTATTACCTGGTGCCGCGGATGACCCGCCAGGATATCCGATCGGCCATTACCGGCCCGGTGGCAGCGGGAGGTGCCACGATCTCCGAACGACTTGTTAACCGGCTGCTGGACGAGGTCAGCACCGATCCCGATCATCTCCCCATCCTGCAGCACGCACTGATGAGGGTATGGGACAAATGGAGTCAGACCCGGAGCAGTGACCCGATGATCGATGAGCATCATTATGAATCCATCGGGACGATGCAGCAGGCCCTTTCGCTCCATGCCGAGGAGATCTTTGCTTCCCTTGCCGACCAGCGGCAGCAAACCCTGGCTGAAAAGCTCTTCAAGGCCCTGGTCGTGGTAGGTCAGGACAGCAAGGGGATTCGCAGGCCTACCCAGCTGGAAGAGATCTGTAACATTGCCAAGGCCAAGCTTCAGGAAGTGGTCGAAGTGGTCGACAGCTTCCGCCGCCAGGGAAGATCGTTTTTGATGCCTCCATCGGACGTGGCGCTGAATGAAGATTCCATCATCGACATGACGCACGAAAGCCTGATGCGCATCTGGAAGCGGCTACGCAACTGGGTGGAAGAAGAAACGAATTCCGCACAGCTGTACCTCCGGCTTTCCAAGTCTGCTGAACTCTACCAGGAGGGCAAGACCGGATTGTGGGTGGATCCTGAACTGCACCTAGCCACGAAATGGAAGGAGAACACCCATCCCAATCAGGCCTGGGCAAACCGGTACGATCCTGCCTTCGACAGGGCCATTACCTTCCTGGATTATAGCCGCAAGGAGGCGGATCTGGCCGCCTCTCGCAAAGAGGAGCATCAGAGACGGGAGTTGGCCAGGGCCAGACGGTACGCGATCATCCTCGGCGTAGCTTCCGCCATTTCCATCTTCTTTCTGATCATTTCCATCAACCTGACGTTCAAGGCGGAAGCCAGTGAAAAAAAATCACTGGAAAAAGAGAACCTGGCCAAGCTGGAGACGCTGAAAGCTGCCGAGCAACGCAAAGAGGCCATCATCCAGCGCAGGATATCAGAGCAGCAGCAACAGATCGCCGAACAGCAGAAGATCATCACCGAAGAACAGAAGGAATTTGCGATCCGTCAACAGCAGATCGCCTTTAACGAACGAAAAGAGGCCATTTTCCAGAAGCAGCTTGCCGAGGCCTCTAAAAAGGAGGCGGAGATGGCCCGTGATTATGCGCAGGAACAGGGTAAGGTGGCCCTAGAACAAAAAGGGATCGCTGAAACTGAACGGATGAAAGCGGAAGCCTCTGAGCAGAACGCCAGACGACTGAGGATGCTGGCGGTAGCCAATGCCATGGCGGTAAAATCCCTCGAGATACAGAAAAGCATCAGGGGTGATCTCCCCGTCCTGCTTGCTTTGCAGTCGTACCTGATGAACCAGCAAAACGAAGGGCCGGGGCATGATCCGGATATTTTCAAGGCCCTGTCCGGGGTAGGCAAAGGGGATATCATGCTGTGGATCCATCAGAACGAAGTACGCAGCGTGGTTGTCGGCAGCAAGACAGGAGCACTCTATTCCTGCAGCCTCGATGGAACGATACGGATCACTGATTATACCCATCCTGACCAACCCGTCAGGGTATTGAACAATGACAGCCCGGGGCAGAACGAATACTTTTCGCTCGCCCTGAGCCATGATGAGCGGTTTCTTGCCGCAGGCACGTATGAGGGCAATATTCTTCTCTGGGACCTGAATATGCGTGATGCGCAGCCCCTCCTTCTCAAAGGCCATACATTCATCATCACACACCTGAGCTTCAATCCGGTCACAGGGGAGCTGGCCTCTTCCAGCGCCGACGGATCAGTCAGGATGTGGGATCCGGCCAGCGAAGGCGCTCCCGGGACACTCATCGAACAAAACGGATCACGGATGACGGCCGTATGTTTTTCTCCCGATGGTAACGTGCTTGCCTGGGCAAACGAAAAAGGAGCGATCAAAGCGATGCATCTGAAGAGCATGATGGTGACTCCCTTCGTGATCCAGCCTTCCGGCGCTTCGGTGTACGCACTGGCATTCAGCACCGACGGGAACATCCTTGCCTCGGGCGATGCCAACGGAACGATCCGCCTCTGGGAAGCCGACCGCTCTTATCATCCGTCCATCTCCCTGATCGGGCACCTGTCACGCGTGAGTGAACTGAAGTTCAGCCCGGACGGGCAAACGATGGGAAGCTCCAGCTACGACGGGAGCATCCGGTTGTGGAACTTCCGGTCTGTGGAAGAGCCGCCTGTGGTCATGGATGACTATGATTTCTGGGTCACCTGCATGGACTTCACCGCTGACGGGAAAAGCCTCATCTCAGGAAGCGCCGATAAAACCATCAGGATCAGGCTGATCGATATGGAATCTCTCGCAGGCCGGCTCTGTGGCGACTTAACACGAAATATGACCCGGGAGGAATGGAACCTGTATGTGGGAATGGATATCGAATATTCAAGAACCTGTGAAAATCTTCCTTAAATCATTAGATACCAGGATCAAAAGAAACAATGAAACAATGAATCCGATCAAGACCGCCCTCCTGCTGTTCATGTTGCTTTTCATTCTATCGCCAGCCTTTCCTCAGGCAGGATGCAGTGAAGCCACCCTGACTGAAGCCCGGAAGAAATATGAAACAGGTAACTTTAACCAGGTCATTGACATGCTCACAGGGTGTGCGGATCAAATGACCGATGACCAACTGAAAGCAGAGGTCTTCCGTTTGCTCTCCCTGACATATGTGGCCATGGATTCCCTGGAAACAGCCACTATCTATGCCACCCGGCTGCTGAAAGTGAATCCTGGTTTTGAGCCAGGGTTGTTTGACCTGCCCCGCTTCATAAAACTGGTCAATCAGCTTAACCAGCGTACACGGGTCCAGCAGGTCACCTCGGTTTCCAAGCGTGCGGAAAACATCTACGAGGCGCCTGCCAACATCATGGTGGTCACGCGGGAAGAGATCGAACAGAGAGGATATATGGATATCGTTGAGCTTTTGAAGGATGTGCCCGGCTTTGACCTGACTCTGTTCTACGGATCCCAGTATGCCAACATCTACCAGCGCGGTTTCAGGCAGAACAATACGGAAAAGACTCTGATCCTGTTCGACGGGATCGAGGACAATGACCTGTGGACAAACTGGGCAGATATTTCAAGACAATACCCTCTGTCCAGCATCGACAGGGTTGAGATCATCTACGGTCCCGCTTCCACCATGTACGGGCCGAATGCTTTTGCCGGCGTGATCAACATCATCACCCAGGATGCCGGGACCTTCATCAACGATGGCCGGACGATAGGCATCAAGGCCAATGGGGGATACGGTTCCTACCGGACGGCCAATCTTGATGTGTCGCTTTCTGCCCGGAAGAACAGGTTCACCGGTTCAATCACCGGAAGGATATACCGATCGGATGAGATGGACATCTCGAGCCAGCCCTATTTCGATTATGATCCCGCTGTTTATGATACGGTCGACTACATAACGCTTCTTAGTATAACAGATAATGCGAAAGGGTATATCCTCGACAACGGATTGCCAACCAGCCATCCATACTACGTGGTAAGTGCCGATTCCTCGGCAATCACCCTTACCGGGGCCGGCGACCAGGCAGCCCGGGAAATGGATAAGTCAGGCTATTCCCAGATCGTGAACGGGAACCCGGTCGGTTTCACCAATCAGACACATTGCTGGTTCCTCAACGGAAAGCTTCAGTTCAGCAACTTCACCCTTGGATTCCAGTCGTGGAGGAAAAGTGAGGGGTCCACCACGCAATATACCGATTTGCTGGTACCTGGTTCCGAAAACGGTTTTGAGTGGGTTCCGCAGCTCTCCTATGTCTACACCAAATACGAGGAGCAGATCAGCAAGCGTTTGTATATCTACAACCTGACCAACTACCGGATCCACACTCTGACGGAGGATTCAAAATTTGTTTCCGTAAGCAACTATTCCCTTGGTAATTACCACCTTGCGGATCTGGTCAACGAACGGGAGCCGAAATGGTCGACCATGTATGCCTACGAAGCCTCCAAACAGCTTCGGACCGAGCTCAAGCTGGTCTATGATCCGTTGAGCAAACTAACGCTCGTTTCTGGGATCGAAATCAGGAACAGCTCCCTTCAGGGAAGCTACCTCTACAGCACCGATCCTCACCCGCAGGATTCAGCAGTCCTGTCGCCATCCCCAAAAGGCGGAAACACCTACAACACATGGGATGTTGGTGTGTATGCTCAGGGAACCTACACGGTAGTGGAAGATCTGAAAGTGACCCTGGGAGCCAGGTATGATTACAATAAAATCCGGTCCAGCGGAGGTTTTGGATCGGAGGTGAGCCCGAGGGTGGCCATCGTCTATTCCCCGGGTCCCTTTGTCTTCAAAGCCATCTACTCCAGAGGTATCGAAAACGTCTCCAACTGGACCAAATTTTCTTCGGCAGGCAACCGGATACCCAATCCCACGCTGGGAACGGAAAGCATCCGGAATTTCGAGATCACCGGCTCATGGATGATACGGAAGGACCTTGTGCTGGATGCGGCTGTTTACCATTCCATCATCGAGGATGTGGTCGGTACGGTGCCGGTGGCGGATCAGCCCGGTAAATACCAGAATGACAATATTGGAGTCTTCAGGATCAGTGGCATGCAGTCGAATATTACCTACAAAGCAAAGACATTTTCTGTCTATCTCAACTACACGTTCACGGATCCCAGGCAGACGTACAGTGAAAAAGGGGATGTGGACAACCAGATCGGGGATATCTCAAAGCATAAATTCAATGCAGGGATCTATAAGACTTTCTTTGATGATCTCCGGATCAGCCTGAGGGTGAATTATACAGGGAAGCGGAAAACCGGGCCGGGTACGACGGTTCCCATGAACTGGGATGATTTTCCCGGAGTGATGGTGCTGAATGGTGCACTGACCTACGGTAATGAACATGTTCCGGGTCTAAGTGTGCAATTCGTTTGCAACAATATCCTCAATACGACCTATTATCATCCGGGGACCAAGGCTGCCGATGGGGTGCTCAGCCCGACAAGTATCCTCCAGCGGGGAAGACATTTTGTCGTGAGGCTGTTGTTTGAGTGGTAGATTATTCTATTGTTAAATTGTTCTATTGTTCTATTGTTAAATTGTTAAACTGTTAAACTGTTAAACTGCTGATCCTGATTTCGCTTCACTCATCAGGACAAGCTGCTGACTGCTAATGATAACTGACAACTGAATCAACGTGACACAACAACCATACATCGTCAAACGGGACCCGGCGTCCGAATGGGGTGAGTTGATCGTGCCCTTGGAAAAGAGGGAGCGCAGGGGCGGTCTGCGTGTTGTGCTGTTGGGAAGCACCAATGCAGGCAAGCTGGTGCTGGATACATTGCTCCGCTTTGCCGGTAATCATCCGGGTAAAATTGACGTCATCGCCATGGCGACTGACAATATCCGTGATCCCCTGGCGAGGATCGGCATGAAAAAAAGGATATGGAAACATTATACGAAGGAGGAACGTGAAAACCTGATGGAAATGATGATCCAGGGGGCGCTCACGGCAGGTATTCCCTGTTATACCGGTGCCGTCAAGAATGATTACTTCAGGGGATTGCTCCGGGAGTGGGATCCGGAAATGATCATCATGTGCTGTTTCGGGCAAAAGGCAGACCGGTTCATTTATGCATACCCCCGCTATGGGATGTATAATTTCCATCCCTCCGACCTTGCCTCGAACATCGGAGCCGGAGCAAAACCTTTTGAATCCACCATCATAAATGGAAGGTCTACCTCGCACATGATCCTTCATCAGGTTACGGAGATCATCGACGGGGGGCCGATCATTGGCATCTCGCCCCGGATCAACATTACCCTGGCAGAAGGCGGGTATCCGGATAATTTCCTGGTACTTCAAGAGAAGATCCCCTCGATCTGCGGGTGGATGACGTACGGACTCCTATTGGCGATACTCGGACGGAAAGAAAAAGGGATGAACGGTCCTATAGGGAAAATAGATTACGAAGTGCTTATACCCGAAGGGATTACGGAAATGCTCATGGAACCGGTGAAGAATGATCCGGCACTGATCAAAAGGTTACCGTATCCTGAAGGATATCAACCCCGGGATTAATCTTGAAAAAGATATAAAACGATATGACAAAAGAAAAACCACAGGGACCCGGTGTACCCTTCCTGGCCGGCCATCGGATTGCCAGGCTTCTGAACATCCGTCAGGGAGAGGGAAGGCCTGTTTTCCTGCTGGTGCTCTTTTCTTTTTTCATTGGCCTATCCCTTTCCTTCTACTTCACCGCCTCCAATGCCATATTCATCAAGCATTTCCACCCCAGGATGATCTCCGTGGCATTCATGGTGTCAGGTGTGGCCGTTTATCTCACCTGGCTTTTACTCACCCTGATCGATAAGAGGCTACCTGTTCTCACACGGTTCATCGTTAAATTTGTCCTTGTCCTGCTTTCTGTCATTGCCATCAGCATCGGCACCTGGATTAGTGATTCGGACACGATGGCGTTCATCCTTTTTGTCTTTGTCAGGGTGATGGTCTACATTAGCCTGATCACGTTCTGGGGGCTGGCCGGCAAGCTATTCAACCTCCGGCAGGGAAAACGGATCTTTGGCCTGATCGGTGCCGGGGAAGTAATATCGATCATATTAGGATACTTTTCGGTACCGCTTCTCCTGAATTTTGTCAGGACCCCTTTTCTTTTGTTCTTATCATCCCTGGCTCTCCTAATCAGCTTTGTGATCGTCCTGATCATCCTCAGGCTGTACAGGGAGCCCCTGCAGGATACAAGCCAGGCCAAACCTGCCGCGGTACGGAAAGAAGATGACAGGCAATGGAAATATACTACGCTGATCAAAAAGCCTTATTTCCTTCTCACCTCCCTGCTGGCTCTGCTTCCCATCTTTGGGTACCTCTTTGTCGATTACATGTTTCTTCACCAAACCAAGTACGAGTTCAACAACGATCAGGAGACCATCGCCAGGTTCCTGGGCTTTATCCTGGGCTTCGTTGCTGTGGTGGAGCTTGTATTCAAGGCTTTTGTCTCCGGGCGTTTGCTGACACGGTATGGACTGAAGCCCAGCCTGCTCTCGCTGCCCCTGGTTCTGGTGGCCAGCACCACACTGGCCATCATTTTTGGTATCATCTACGGGCCAGTAGGCCTCTTCTTTACGTTTATCGTGTTTTCAAGGCTTCTGGAAAGATCGGTGCGGGGCGCCATCTATGAACCTGCGTTTCAGCTTCTCTACCAGCCCATCCCTTCGGATCAGCGGCTTGCCTTTCAAAGCCAGATCGAGGGCATACCCAAAGCGCTGGGTACCATCTTCACCGGGGCGATCCTCTGGCTGCTCTCCAGTATTCCCGCATTGAATCTGGTTCATTACAATATTTTCTTCCTGATCATCATCCTGGTCTGGATCGTGTACGCCATCAGGATGTATACTCATTACCGCAACCGGATCAGGGAACTGCTTGCCCAGGAACGAGCTGCCGAGGATGCCATCCCGGCTTACCACACAGCATCCTGTATCTCCGACATCACCGATTGCATTCTCCGGCAACAAACGCCGCATTTCAGCAAATTGTTCAGGCTGATTGAAAAGATCGATCCCCTGGAGGCGGATACAGCTGTCAGAGACCTTCTGGTACGGTCTTCCGGACGTTTGCAGGCTGATGTCATTCATTTCATTGAGCAAAGGCAGGTCGTTTCGGCCAAAGATAATCTGATGTCCCTGAAAAACTCACCTTTAGCCGGGAGTCAACTGCCGGCGATTGAGCGATCCCTTGCCGAATTGAGCCTGGCTGAGAGTTACCCGGTGGATCTGCTAAACAACCTGGCCCACTCAAAAGATCCCGAGGAAAGAGAGGTTGCCGCCAGACTGCTTGCAGGCTGTCCCCAGTACAGGATGATCCGGATCGTGTCGGAGCTCCTGCATGACCCGGATCCTCAGGTCAGGATAGCGGCGCTGATCACTGCTGGCAAGATCAAAAGGGTGGAGCTCTGGCCCGGGATCATCGAGAACCTGAATCAACCGGCCTTTTTGACGACCGCTTTTTCCGCACTCAAAAATATCGGGGAACCCGTGGTTGAAGGGCTGGAAGAACTGTTCAGGAGAACCGGTACAGGAAGGAGCACGCAGATCCTTATCATTAAGCTTTATAAAAGTATCGGAGGAAACCGGGCGATCAGGCATCTTCGGTCAAAGATCAATTTTCCGGACTACGAGATCCGCATGCAGGTGCTGCTTGCACTAAGCAAACTGAACTACAGGGCCAGCCACCGCGAGGAAGCCATCATCAGACAAACCATCGTTAGCAATATTGAAAGTATGGTCTGGATCATGGCCTGCATCCAGGACATGGAGCCGGAGACCCGGGCCGGGCACCTGCTGGATGCCCTCCAGGCTGAACTATCAGAAAAGAAAGAACATGTCTTCCTGCTCTTGTCGCTGATCTACGACGCCCAGACCATACGGCTGATCCGTGACCATATCGAAAGCGGTAACAGCCAGTCGAAGATATTTGCACTGGAAATCAGCGACATGATCGTTTCAGCAGAGATCAAGGAGATCCTGCTGCCGTTGTTCGACGATATCACGGTGCAGGAAAGGCTCGCCCTGTTCAGATACCGTTTTCCCCAGGAAAAACTCAACATCCTGGAACGCATCGTTGACATCATCAACAAAGACTACAATGTCATCCGAACCTGGACCAAGACCTGTGCCGTGGAGTTGCTGACTCACTTCGACAGCGAAGCGGCCGCCGGGATCCTGAGCGCCAACATCGTGAATCCTTCGCGGATGATCAGCGAAACAGCTGCATGGGTCCTGCATGCCCTGGACCAGGAGCGGTTTTATGACATCCTTGCCGTACAACTTCCACGGGATAAGCAACGGCTGGAAAACGTGACCAAAAAGATAGGGCTGGCAACGTCTTTCCGTGAAAAACTGCTGATCACAGAAAAGACAGAAGCATTGAAAGATTCAGGCCTTTTCACCGGTATCCCCGATCCTGTTCTGGCCGACACAGCCACGACGGCCCTCGATCTGACCCTGAAAAAAGATACATCCCTGCCCGATCTGCCCGAGAATACCGGCTATTTCTGCCTGGTCCTTTCCGGAAAGGTGGACAGACTTAAAGGCAAGGAGATCATCGGCTCCTGTGCTGAAGGAGAAGTCTTCATGCTGGATATCAGCGGACCAGCACCCAGTGGTCAGTCGTGCAGAGCCCGGGAGGATAGTATGCTTTTGCTGATCAGCCTGGAGACGGTGATTGACCTGATGAGGGAATATCCCGGCTTTACGCGAAAATTCCTGGAATGGTATTGAGTACATTACGAACAACATAAATATAAATATATGAATATCAGGCGTATAAGAAAAGTGATCACCACGTTTCTCGTCCTGTCCTCCCTTTTGGGAATCCACCTGGCATGCCATTGTTCAGGGCAGGAGATCGGTAATCCTTTCATTAAGAACCTGGGTACTGACATCTACCATGCCCATTCTCAAAATTTCGCCATAGCGCAGGATTCCAGAGGGATCATGTATTTTGGCAATTTTTCCGGGATCCTTGAATTTGATGGCGAACAATGGCGGCTAATACCGACTGCAAACATATCGATGGTGTCATCGCTTTCATGCACCAGGGATGGGATCATCTATGCAGGAGCCAGGGGCGAAATTGGCTACCTGTCGCCTGATCCGCGGGGCAACCTCCTGTTTGTCTCCCTAAGTCAACTGATCCCCGACAGGTACCGTAACTTTCTGGATGTTCATGGCACCTTCGCAACACCCTCTGGAGTGTATTTCGTTACCGAACAGTACATTTTTAATTATGATTTTGATCAGATCGGTGTAACAGAAACGGAAGGCTCAGTGGTGAGTTCCTTCTATGTCAACGATGTTCTTTATCTCTGGATAAAGGACAAAGGTCTTCTGGCAATTGAAGGAGGACAACAGAGGTACGTAGTTGGACCTACCGTCGGGTCGGGAATTCTTGAGGTCAGTGCTATGCTTCCGGAGAACGACAGTACCATCATCCTGGGAACGCAAGGCCAAGGTCTTTTCAGGCTGACAGCTAACCAGGCTGTGCAGATCGCTTCTGCAGCCAGTGAACTGCTCACCGGAATTCAAATCACCTGCAGCGCTAAACTGCCTGATGGTGCATATGCTTTTGGCACGGAGCGCCATGGGATCATCGTCGCCGAAAGGGATGGGAGGCTCCGGCAGGTGATTGACCGGAAGGCAGGATTGACGAACGACAATGTCACTTCCCTTTTCGTCAGCAGGGAAGGTAATCTATGGGCTGCTTCGAACAACGGTCTTGTCCTGATAGAAACGCCCAGCCCTGTTTCAAGCTTTACTGAGCTGAACGGGATCAGCGGCGGGGTGACCGGTATTGCCAGGGTGGATGACGTCCTTTTTGCCTCCACGTATCAGGGCCTGTTCCGGTATGATCCTTCCGGGAAAGGCTTTCGGCCGGTCAGCGGCATCACGACCGGGTGCTGGTCGATCGTACCACACGGCAACACGCTTCTGGCAGCAACCAGCAAGGGGATTTATCAGGTAAAAGGGATCAGCTCAACACTGATCACGCCAGGAGCATTTTATACCCTATGCAGATCACAGATCAACCCGGTCACCGTCTATGCAGGTCATGCCGCCGGTATGGTCATTCTCATAGAGAGCGCTTCGCGGTGGGAAACCAAAGAGATCCTTACCGGTACCATCGGTGAGGTCATGGAGATCCAGGAAGACGAGGATGGATCTGTCTGGATGAACACGCCCATCAGCGGCCTGTTTCAGTACACTCCGGGAGACCAGGCGACCGTGGTACGGTATGATACCACCAACGGACTTCCTTTTATGACCGGGAACCATCTCAGCAGGATCTCAACGGGTGTTCATCTCAACACACGACAGGGATTATACCGCTTCAACAGACAGGGAAAAAGCTTTGAGGTCCTCCCCCTGTTCAACGGTGACAGCATCAGCAGGAACATCTGGTTAAAACTGACCGTCGAAGATCATCAGAGAAACCTATGGACAACCAATGGTGACGAAAAAGGGATCTCTTACTACCGAAAGGATATCCATGGGATCTCAGAGCATATCTCCACACCGTTCCTTCCCCTGAGCGATTATATCGTTTGGGCCATTTACCCTGAGAAGCAGGGGATCATCTGGTTTGGGGGACCGGAAGGCATAATCCGTTACGATCCCGCAGTGAAGGATTACCATCAGGAGGATTACCTTACCCTGATCAGAAAGGTCAGCATCAAAGGTGACTCCACGATCTTCTGGGGTGCGTTTTTCGGAAGGGACGGGATCAGGGCACATCAGCCTTCAGAAAGCGCTTATACACAGATCGATTATTCACGGAACTCGGTGCTGTTCGAATATGCAGCGGTCACCATGAATGCCGCCGGACGCAATGAATATCAGTATTTCCTGGAAGGATTTGATAAACTATGGTCGGAGTGGAGCGATGAAATGAACAAGGAATACACGAATCTGCCCAAAGGGGATTATGTGTTTCATGTAAGATCAAGGAACATCTACGGGGATACCAGCTCCGACTCCACGTATTCCTTCAGTATCCTCACACCCTGGTATTTATTGTGGTGGGCCTATCTTCTCTATGCGTTGATCATCGGCTCGGCCATCTACCTGATCGTGCGCATGCGCTCAAGGAAGTTGCTGAAAGAAAAACAGGCTTTGGAGGAAGTCATCCAGGAACGCACCCTGGAAGTGGTCAGACAAAAGGAAGAGCTTGAACAGCAGTCCGTGGAACTTGCCGATAAAAATTATGAGCTGGAAAGGATCAACAAAGCTGTGAAAGCGATCAACGAAGAGATCCATGTGGCCCATCTGACGGAAACGGTTCTGGAGAAGATGAGTGTTGTCCAGGGAGTGGATAAAGCCCTGGCCCTTGTACGCGACCAGTCATCTCAGATCTACCGGTTCAAGGCCGGCTACCACTGTGACATCGGTGAGCTGGCCGGCATCCAGTATGAACTGGAGGAAGCCGAGAACCGTTATCTCAAGAATGCACTGGAGATCCATGAGGATATCTTCATCAAAAACGACCTGAAAAATCTTACCGACGCTCCTGAATTCAAGAAACTCGGAGTGCCAAAATCCATGGTGATCCTGGTCATCAAGGTCGAAGAGAAGGTGGAAGGGCTCCTGTTGCTTATCAGCATGACAAAGGAAGACGCCTTTAACATGCGCGACTTTGGTTTTGTGCGAAATTCCAAGGAGCATATCATCTCTGCGTTCATCAAGACACGCATCCTCGAGGACCTCCAGCACACCCTGGAAAACCTGAAAGAGACGCAGAAACAGCTTATTCAATCCGAAAAGCTGGCTTCGCTGGGCCAACTGACGGCCGGTATCGCCCATGAGATCCAGAATCCCCTCAACTTTGTCAACAACTTCTCATCGCTGTCCATGGACCTGACCGGAGAACTCAGTGAATATATTGACAAGGAGAAATCAAACCTGTCGCAGGAAACAGTCGAAAATATCGAGGAGGTGATCGGAATGTTAGAATCCAACGTACAAAAGATCAATGAGCACGGCAAAAGGGCGGAGCGGATCGTAAAAGGGATGCTTCAGCATTCACGCGGAAAGTCCGGAGAATTCCTGGCCACAGACCTGAATGCGCTGGTGGAGGAATATGTAAATCTCTCCTACCACGGCATACGAGCCGAAAACAAAGCGTTCAACGCCACCTTTGTGAAGGATCTGGATCCCGGCATCGGAAAGGTGAAGATCGTGCCGCAGGACTTCAGCAGGGTGATCCTGAACATCATGAACAATGCTTGCTACGCGGTTTTTGAAAAAGGGCAGAAAAAACCGGATGGATATTCCCCCACCATCAGCATCTCAACTAAAAAAGCTGATCAGCAGATCGTGATCAGGATCAAAGATAACGGAACAGGCATCCCCCAGCCGATCATCGATAAGATATTCAATCCGTTCTTTACGACCAAGCCTACCGGCAAAGGAACGGGACTCGGGCTTTCGATGAGCTATGATATCATCACCAATATCCACAACGGCAGGCTGGAAGTGGTATCCACCGAAGGGGAGTCGACTGAATTCATCATTACGATCCCCGACATAAAATAAGCACCGGTGAAAATGAAGCCACGTTTGATCCTGAGAACATATTTGATCCTTCTGTTCCCGTTACTCCTGACCACCTGTGGCACAGAAGCTCAGACATCCTTCATGATCCATGAGTTCAACCTGATCTACCGGGGTGATTTCAAGCCCAGGCTGTCACTCAAGGCAGATCACTGGTTCAACGGCCGGCTCGCGTTCAACAGTTATTTCTATGCCACTCCCAACTGGGGTGAGGGTGATGTGGGGCTGGGATATCAGGTCACTGACTGGGCCTATGTGGGGTGCATGATTGGTATACAGAAGGAAGGGGATCATTTTGTGCGCATCATGCCAAATTTCTTCCTGATGAAAGGGCACTGGTCGCTGCTGGGTCTTTTCGGGCACGGCTTCGGCACGGAGACCGACCGCTTTGCCCTGCAGCTCTTCTATAACTTCCCGTCCTTCAAAGCGGGTGTGGAAGGAATAAAAGAATTCACCATCTGGGCGCTGGGACCCCGGTTTGATTACACAGTGGTAAAAAAACCGTCAGTTCATTTCTGGGCAGCGCCTTACTATGATTTCACCTATGACAAGTATGCAGCCATGTTTGGATTGTATACCATCTTTGGGGGAAAAGGAGATCAGGCAATATGGGCCGATTGACCAACGGGGTATGAACTTTTTTGTGAGTGTGCGACCAATTCGCTAATTTTGGACTTTCAATGATATTAAATCTAATAACCAAACGTTTCACATGGCAAAAAATGATCCCATTAAGATCATGATCGTCGACGATGAACTGGATCTGGAGATCCTTTTTCGTCAGAAATTCCGCAAGCAGTTAAAGGAAAACGAATGGAGGTTTGAGTTTGCTACCAACGGGTTGCATGCCCTGGAGCTACTGGTGAAGAATCCCGACACCACGATCATCCTTTCGGATATCAACATGCCGGAGATGGACGGACTGACCTTGCTGGCAAAGCTGAATGAGCTGAAGAATCCCGCGCTGAAAACAGTGATCGTATCGGCCTACGGTGACATGGATAACATCCGGACAGCCATGAACCGGGGCGCTTTCGACTTCATCACCAAACCCATCAATTTCGAAGACCTGGAGATCACTATCCATAAGACCATTGACCAGATCCGGGTACTTTTAAAAGCCAGCGAGGAGCACGAGGAACTGGTTGCCCTGCAGCACGATCTGAACATCGCCGCGGAGATCCAGCATTCGATCCTTCCGAAAAAATTCCCACCATTTCCCGACCGTACGGATTTTGATATCCATGCCTACATGCTGGCTGCCAAATCCGTCGGGGGGGATTTCTACGATTTTTTCCTGATCGATCCCGACCACCTGGGGATGGTGATCGCCGATGTTTCAGACAAGGGCATTCCCGCTGCCATCTACATGGCTGTAAGCCGTACCATCATCAGGGCGGCCGCCCTCAAGGGTTTTTCACCGCAGGAGTGCATGGATTATTCCAACCAGCTGCTCTGTAAGGAAAGCGTAAACCAGATGTTCGTCACGGTCTTCTACGGGATACTGAATACCCGGACAGGTGAATTTCAATATACCAACGGAGGGCATAATCCACCCTACATCGTTAACGAAACGGGTGCGGTCAGAAGTCTTGAAACGACGGGCGACATTGTGCTTGGTGTCATGGAAGAGGTCTCCTATCATCAGAAAACCACCATGCTGCAGCCCAATGATTCGTTGTTCCTTTATACCGACGGCGTGACCGAGGCCATGAATATCAACTATGAACTCTTCTCCGAGAAACGGCTGGAAAACGTGCTTAAGGAGGCCGCCCAGCTGAATCCGGGAGAGGTCATCCAGTCGGTTTACTCTTCCCTGAGCGCATATACGGAAGGTGCACAGCAATCCGACGATATTACCATGATGGTTGTACGATTTCATCCCAGATGAACATCAAACAGACTTTGACTCCCTTCAGGAAAATTACGCCTCCGGTGAGGGCACTAGCATCGATCGTTCTGGTTGCCCTTATCCTACTGTATACGGACCGGCAGAACCGGAATCCTGAATCAGCAGAAAGAAAAGTCACCTACCTGACCGAAAATATCCCCGTGCTGACCGGCGGGGTGGTCAATCCCCTCTTCAAAACCAAAGTGCGGGAAGGATTAAAGAACGGATGGCCCAGAGAGATGATGAAGCTGGCCCTGATCGAATATTCCGACACTCCCTTCACAGAGTACACGGAGGAGGGCATCCGAAATGGTTTGCTGGAAGTTGGACTGACTGAAGGCAAGGATTTTATTCTGGAAGTCATGAATGCGCAGGGTGATATCACCATGCTCAACAGCATTGTAGATGTGGTGGCTACTAAACCGTATGATTTTGTGATGACCATCTCCACTCCTACCCTACAGGCTGCATGCAGGAAGTTATCCCATAAGACCGTGATCTTTACCACAGTGGCCGATCCCGTGACCGCCGGCGCAGGAAAGGATTTCACGGACCATCTGCCGAACATTACCGGAATTTCAACCCTGTCGGACTTCGGAGGGATGATGCGCCTGGTGCAGGACCTGATCCCTGGTGTAAACAAGGTCGGTACACTTTACAATCCCTCCGAGGTGAATGCTGTGGTAAACAAAGAATCCTTCGAAAAGCTGCTTGCCCCCACGGGCATCACCCTGGTGGCCGTACCGATCAACACCACCTCAGAGATCGGGGACGCCCTCCAGTCATTGATTGCCATGAAGGTACAGGCTGACTGCCAGATCGTTGATAACACGACCGGTTCAGCCTTCCCACAGATCATCCGTATCTGCGAAGATCATCGCCTGCCCTGTTTTACCTTCGATTCCCCGCAGATAAAAAACGGAGCCACGGCAGCAGCAGCCAGGGACTATCACCAGGCAGGCCTGGAAGGCGTTTATTTGCTGGCAAGGGTCATCACCGGGGAGGATCCCGGCAGGATCCCCTTTCAATATGTGAGCAAAACAGATATTCTGATCAATAAAAAAGCCGCCGAAAAATGCAGCATAACTATCCCCGATGAATACAAAGGGTTCATCATCGACCTCTAGACCATGAGCGAACAGTTGACGATCAGGGAAGAAAAAAAAGAAGATCACCTGGTGCTGGTGCTTGACGGCAGGCTGGATGCCTACTGGTCGGCCATTCTTGGTGAAAAGATGGAGGAGTGCCTCCATAAAGGCTTCTATGATCTTTTGCTGGACACTCATGGCATTTCTTACATGAGTTCAGCGGGTATACGTGTCCTTATTCAATACTTCAGGAAACTCAGGGAGATCCAGGGTTCGCTGCTGGTTGTCAGACCATCCGAGCAGGTACGGTCGGTTCTTGAGATGGCTGGGATGAAGATGCTAATGACACAGAAAGAGGTCCGCAAGCCAGCAACTGATCCTCATTCCGCCTTCGAAGCCAGTATGGACCAGGTCAGGTACATCATGGAAACTATTCATCCGGATGAATACCTTAGGGGAATGAGCGTCGGTTCACCTGCTGACCTGCTTGAAGGCATGACGGATCCTGCATCCATCCAGACCGTTCCTTTTCATTCGCAGCGGTATGGGGTCGGGATCGGAGCTTTTGGCGACGCTCAGAAGGACAGTGCTTACCGGATGGGAGAATTCATCGGTCTGGGGGATGTGATCGCCTGGTTGCCCACCGATGAAAGAAAAAAACCCGATTACCTGATCCGGACCGGTCAGATGGTCCCAAAGGTCAATCTCCTGTACGGTTTGTTGTTCGAAGGACAGTTTTCTCACATGGTCCGTTTTGAAGTTACGGACATGAACCGCAAAGTTCGGTTCAGCCAGCTGGCGGATCATCTCCATCAGCTAGTTCCCTTCGAAAGAGCCGGGATGGTGATGGTTGCGGAATCGACAGGGCTGGTGGGAGCATCCCTGGCAGTGGATCCGATGGCCAGGGAGCGGGCCAAGCCGTTGTTTTCCTTTCCGGACATCAAGCAGCAGGTGACCATGACCACCGAGCCTGAATTCAACAGTATGTTCGCATTGGTCACCGGGATTGTTTCTGCTGCAGGGGCGGACAGGACAAACATCCACCTGCGGCCGTTATCACCGTTCTCCCCCCTGCTGGGTCATTTTCATGCAGCCGTGTTTTCCTACCATCCCCTGAAAAAACACTGGAAAGATCCCCGTGAAATCATAAGAACGCTGGTGGAGGAACACCAGTTTGAAACCATCCTTCACGTGCTGAACGACCAGCGGTCACACCAGGGTATCGGTGAAAGCGAATTCCGGGCCGGCACATGCTGGTTGGGCAAGATAAATACCATGAACGTAACCTGATCCATTGAGAACATGAGCTTACTGATAGGTTCGCTGATCATCGGACTGATCCTTTCCCTCCTTGCCATGGGGGTTTTCATCAGCTTTCGGATCTTCAACTTCCCGGATATCACCGTGGAGGGTTCCATCACGTTCGGTGCTGCGATAACGGCTGCGGTCATCCAGCTTGACCTCCATCCGCTGCTGGCCACCTTCCTGGGATTTACCGGAGGATTTCTCGCCGGAATGACTACCGGGGTACTGCATGCCAAATTCAAGATCAACTCACTTTTGGCCGGTATCCTTGTGATGACCGCCCTGTATTCGGTCAATCTTCATGTGATGGGGAAAAGCAATATCCCTCTGCTCACGCAGACTACCCTGTTTACCTATGTTGAAACGCTGACCCGATCGGTTTTCCCCGACTCGGAAACCGTCAGCCTGGCGGGATGGAACGTGCAGCTTCGGGACCTGATGACAATGGTGGTGCTGCTGATAGCGATCGCACTGGCTGGCAGTATCCTGAGGTGGTTCTTCAGAAGCCATTTCGGTACGGCCATGCGGGCCACAGGCAATAACCAGAACATGATCAGGGCACTTGGAGTCAATACCGACTGGATGATCATCCTGGGGCTTGGTCTGGCAAATGGGATGATCGGGTTATCAGGATCACTGCTGGCCCAGTATCAGGGTTTTGCAGATGCCCAGATGGGGATCGGCATGCTGGTATGGGGTCTGGCCAGTGTGATCATCGGCGAAGCGCTTATCAACACCCGAAGTGTCGGGCTGCTGATCGCGGGAGCCATAATGGGTTCGGTTTTTTTCAGGATACTGGTGGCCATCGCACTCCGGCTGGGGATGAACCCCAACGACCTGAAGCTGATCACGGCCCTGTTCGTACTGGCCGCGCTGGTTCTGCCATCCCTGGTGAAACGATTCAACATTAAACCTTTAGTGAATGACAACAGGTGATCCTATCCTCCAGATCATTGATCTCCAGAAGACCTTTCATCCGGGAACGCCCAATGAGGTGAAGGCCCTGCAGGGAGTCAGCTGCGAGGTCCGAAACGGAAGCTTTGTCATCCTGGTGGGAACGAACGGTTCGGGTAAATCCACCTTGCTGAATGCCGTGGCAGGTGCTTTCCTTCCGGATGCGGGAAAGATCCTGTTGAACAGGACCGACATCACACGGAAGAAAGAACATGAACGAGCCCTCCATTTTGGCAGGGTATTTCAAAATCCGTTCTCAGGGACGGCTCCCGATATGACCATTGCCGAGAACCTCGCCCTGGCAGCCAGGAAAGGCTCCTTCAGGGGCCTGGGTATGGCACTGACTTCAAGGAGCATAACCGCTTTCAGGGAACGGATCAAAACACTGAACATGGGAATGGAGGACCGTCTCGACACGCCGATCGGGAAACTGTCGGGAGGTCAGCGGCAGGCACTCACCCTTTTGATGGCATCATGGGTCAAACCTGAAATCTTGCTTCTGGATGAACACACTGCCGCGCTGGATCCCAAAACGGCAGCCAAGGTGGTACAACTCACCCGCGAGATCGTCGAAAAAGACCAGCTGACAACGCTTATGGTGACACATTCCATGCAGCAGGCGATCCATCTTGGCGACCGGATCCTGATGCTTCACCAGGGCAGGATTGTGAAAGATATCTCAGCAGACGAAAAAAAGAATCTGAAGATCAGGGACCTGATGGATTTCTTCGATGAGGTCAGGAGAAAAGATCTTATTGATCCTGCCATGGCCGAAATGCTTCGCCAGAACTATGTATGATCCTGCAGAAACACCTGAAACAAAGAGGTCCTTCAAAAATTCCGCTTCGTTTAGTTAAACAGAATAAATTCATATCTTTACAACCCATTATTAACATAGGAAATGATCGATTTCGAGGGGACAAAGAATTTCATTCTGGATAAGCTTACGAGCGAACTAAGGCCAGAGCTGCAATATCATAATATCGAGCACACCCTTGATGTTCTGGAATCAGCCGAACGGCTGGCAGCACTGGAAAACCAGAATGGACACAACCTGCTTCTGCTCAGAACAGCAGCCCTGTTCCATGATTCCGGCATGCTGATATGTTACACAGACCATGAGGAGGCCTCCACCGAGCTGACAAAAAAGTACCTGCCTGAATTCGGCTATTCAGAACAGGATATTAACGTGATCAATAAAATGATCCTTTCGACCAAACTGCCCCAGAGCGCAACCACCAGCCTGGAGAAGATCCTATGCGACGCCGACCTGGATTACCTGGGCCGGGACGATTTCTACATGATCGCCCACAGGCTGCTGTTTGAATGGAAACGGCTGAATGTGCACAAAACGACACTCAGCGAATGGTACAGGCTCCAGATGGACTTCCTGACACATCATGGTTATTATACCCGATCAGCAAGAACCCTGCGACAGGAGATAAAAGACATCCACCTGGCCGAGATCAGGGAACTCATCAAGCAGTAACACAGGGCACACATCCGTGACCGACAGACAGGATGCACAACATCTTTTCCCCCGACACCAAAACAGATCATGAAGTTGCTGTATACATACTGGAAGGAAAAACCCCTGGTGGTCATTATGCTGGCGGCGATCCTGCTGAGGCTTATC
>JAQUQD010000020.1 GCA_028716265.1 Bacteroidales bacterium
CGAACGCCACACTGGTGGCGCTGATCCCATGCAGGCGGTCGGTGGCCCAGAAGCCCAGGATCAGGACAAAGAGGATCACGGATTTGACCTCCTGGAAACTGAGCTTTCCCATGCTTTTATATTCCTGTCTGAGCCGCTCCATCCCGCCTGCGATCTGCGGCCTGCGCTCTTCAGGTTTGAGCGGGAAAAAGACTTTCATCGCAAGGAGATATCCTATCAGCATCAATCCGATCATCACCGGGAACTGGGCCATCATCCAGTCGGTAAAATAGATCTTCCCGCCAATGGCTCCCCCGATGATGGCTACCGCCAGCAGGTTCGCACCTGAACCGGTCATAAAGGCCCCAGCTCCCAGGTTGATCTGCAGCAGGTTCTGCAAAACAATGCTCCGCCCGAAGTTGGTCTTTCCGTTATCCCGGTGCGCGCCATAAATGGCGGCAATCACCATAAATATGGGCAGCAGGATCGCTGCTTTGGCTGTGGTCGCTGAAATGAAAGCAGACAGCACCACGTTGATCACCAGGAAACTCAGAAACACCGATCCAGCTGTTTTCCCGAACCGCAACAGGAACCACAGCGCAAATCGCTTGGCAATTCCTGTCTTGACCAGCATGCTGGCCAGAACGAACGACATGATGTTGAGCCACATGACCGGATGACCCAACTGGGCCAGCGCTTCTTTCTCGGGTAGAACATTGCAGAGGATCAGGCTGATAATGACCAGCAGGGAGGTCAGGTAGTTGGGAATGGCATCCGTGAGCCACAACAGGATGCTGGCGGCAAAGATCGCCAGCATCAGGTGATTGCTCCTGGAAAAAGCGATCGGCCCCAGCTTCTCAAAAGCTTTTTTTGCTTCCTCTGAGATCAATCCCGCCGGATCAATGTCGGTCAGAAAGGGCAGATGGGTAAAGAAACCAAATACAATGAAGGCGATGAGCGCCAGGGGCGGACCCAGGATCGCAAGCCACTTCTCAAATTTCGATTTCTCCCTTTTCGGGAGCTTTTCGATGCGGTACTGGTGCATGTCCAGCGGATCATACGCAGCCTGACGGGGCTTGTTGTCTTCCATAAATGATATTTTGTTGAATCAGACTACCAGGTTGTAAAAGGATGCTTCATGAGGATGACATTATAATATCGGACATCTCCTGTGACCTCTTCCCCCAGCCAGCCAGGCTTTTCGAAGGATTCCTGCTCCGACGGCAACTCGATCTCCGCCAATACCAGCCCCTGGTTTTCGCCATAAAATTCATCCACTTCAAAGGTGAATTTCCCGGCCGGGACCAGGTACCTGGTCTTATCAATCACACCGGGCTCGCATATCTTCAGCAGCTCTTCCACTTCTGACACAGGGATCTCCTTTTCCCATTCATACCGGCTGGCACCGGAAGCGTTGCCGATCCCCTTGACCGTAATATAACCCTTGTCTCCCTTGATCCTGACCCGTACAGCCCGTTCGGGGACGGACGACAGATACCCCTGGGTGATCCGGGTTGCTTTTATACTAAAAGGTTTGAAATCACCCTTTACCAGAAATTTACGTTCGATTTCCTGTGCCATTTTTCAAATATTTTCGTTTGCCAGTGGTTTATTGATCATGCCGATCACACGCTTGATGGCCTGAAGGTAATTGATATTTTCAATCCCTTGAAGGCCAATATCCTGGATCGTTTTTTTAATATCCTCTATTTCTGTGGATTCTGAATTAACGGTGACCACCCTGGCACCATTGATCAGTACAATGCCATACTCACAAATGGTATCATTCACCATGTAGCCGTATCGTTTTTTACACACCCGCACCGCCTGCAGATCAGGGTGGCTGCGGATCATGGCCATAAATTCATCGTACGTATATTCTGGTTTTATCAGGTCTGGCATCTTTACCTGGAAGGCAGGAAAAACCTCGCCGGCAAGCATTTCTGCTTTCATAGGGAATTCTCCTTTCATCAGGGGATCCCATAGCTCCAGGCCCTCCAGCGTGTGCACATATGTTTTGATATCCATCTTCCCGTCGCGGATCTTGGTGTTGTTGATATCGTTGATCCGCGACATGATGTAGATCTCCTCCGAATAGCGTTCCCAGACTTTTTCAGGAATGGGCACCGAGAGACGGGCCATCCGCTTCCAGGCATTGTCAAAATTCTGTCCGAACGACCGGAATTCATACCTTGGTTTGGTCGCCTGTCCGACTACCAGCTTTTCTGCCATACTTTATGTTTTGATTAATAGTATCATTGACTGTGATTATGAAGTATTTTTTTAGTCTTTCCCTACAGGGACTTGGGATTATGAAAATCCGATTTAATGTACCCCACCCCTGCACCCCTCCCCTGCCAGCAGGGGAGGGGACGGGGGAGGGGTAAATGGTTAACATCCCCTGTTTTACGGCATATTGGCCGTTCCCCGCGTAATGGTGTTCAGCAGCTGCCAGGTATCGGAGCCATCGGGTAGCCTTCCGTATGACTGTGTGGTTTCCATGGCCGGTATGGCGATATTGTCGATCACGGTGCCACTGGTATCTTCCAGCCATACTTCATCGCCGCCGCTGGAGAGGCCGAATCCGCTGGGATCGTCATCATCCACCACGATCACCAGCCAGCCCATTGCAGGTACGATGCTCCCTGCCGGGAATTCCTTTTTGGGCTTGCTGCCTGACTGTCCGCCCGGATCATAGATCTTATACCCGCTGATATCAAGCTCGACCGGGGAGGCATTATAGATCTCCACCCAGTCGGGATCGCCTGTCACACCGCGGGAATAGAGTTCGTTCACCACAACCCCTCCCGGCACGGCATTGCTGTTGGCTGTTCCTTTTGTTATAGTGAAGAGTATCTGCCAGTTATCGGTACCATCCGGATACCGGCCATAGGATTGTGTTTCCTCCAGGGCAGGGAAGGTAACGCTGTCGATTACCGTACCGTCGGCATTTTCCAGCCATACCTGTTCGCCGCCACTCGAAAGCCCGAACCCGCTCTCGGCTTCATCGTCGGTCACGATCACATAGAATCCCCCGGTGGGAATGACGGTACCTGCCGGAAATTCCTTCTTCGGCTTGGTACCTTCCAGACCACCACTGTCGTAGATCTTGTATCCGGAAAGGTCGATATCCTTATCTGAATCATTGAAGATCTCGATCCAGTCAGGATTCTCCGATGTACCCCTTGAATAGAGCTCATTCATCCAGATCAGGACCACATCAGGGATCACATTGCTGTTGGCCGCTCCTTTTGTAACTGTATAAAGCATCTGCCAGTTTTCGGCGCCATCCGGATAACGGCCGTACGACTGCCCTGCCTCCAGGGCGGGGAAAGTGACATCGTCGATGACCGTTCCGTCGGCATTTTCCAGCCATACCTGTTCTCCGCCGCTGGAGAGTCCGAATCCGCTTTCCGCCTCATCATCGGTCACGATCACAAAGAATCCTTTGGATTGGATGGTGGTGCCTGCGGGGAACTCCTTCTTGGGCTTGGTGCCTGCCTGGCCGCCGCTGTCGTAGATCTTGTACCCGGAGAGGTCAACGTCGGCATCCGAATCATTGAACACTTCTATCCAGTCGGGATCCTCGGTCGTACCCTGCGAATAGAGCTCATTCATTACGATCCTTATCTGGGGGGGTGGGGTATTATCGTTGGCAGCGCCTTTGGTCACGACATAGAATGCCTGGAAGGTAGAAGCTCCGTCAGGATAACGTCCGTAGGATTCGTTTTCTTTCAGTGCTGGAAAGACACAATTGTCGATGACATTTCCGGAAGGGTTTTCCAGCCAGATCTCTTCGCCGTCGCTGGAGAGACCAAAACCACTGGCATCGGCGTCATCCGTGACGATGACAACGAAGCCGTGGGCTGTAATGGTGGTCCCGGCAGGGAATTCTTTTTTGGGCTTTGAACCCGATTGTCCTCCGCTGTCATAGATCTTATACCCGCTGATGTCGGCATCGAATGCAGAGGCATTATAGATTTCGACCCAGTCGGGATCCTCTGTTGAGCCCTGGGAGAATACTTCATTGATAAAAAGGGTGGGAGCAGGCACTTCACTGCTGTTCGCAGTACCGCGGGTGATGGTGTTCACGATCTGCCAGGTGGGCGATCCGTCGGGAATGCGGGCCCATGACTGAGTGGGTTCAAATCCGGGGAAGGCGATGTTATCAATGACCGATCCACTGGCATTTTCAAACCACACCTCATCACCACTGGAGGAAAGTCCGAAACCTGCCTCGCCTCCTACATCCACCACGATCACGTAGAATCCTTTCGGAGGTACAATGGTTCCTGAAGGAAACTCCAGCTTCTGCTTGGTACCTGATTGTCCACCCGGATCATAGATCTTATAACCAGTCAGATCAGCAGGACTGTCAGAGTTATTGTAGATCTCGATCCAGTCAGGATCCTCCGGAACGCCTCGTGAGTAGATCTCATTCATCAGAATGGAAGGTGCACCAACGGTATAACTTGCAGCTGATGCAGGTGCACCGGCCGGGTTGGTCGCCTTTTTCCCTGCATTGGATTCAGCTTCGATGTAATATTGTACCTGAACATCACTGGCTTGTGCCGGGATCTGTCCGGAATACGTGCTGCCGGAGGCTGTCATGGCCACACTGGTAAAACTGCCTGTACCTGCTTTATAAAAGAGGATTACAGCCTTAATGCCATCATTGCTGGTCACCTTCGCCGTGACCGTTACAACATCATTATCTCCCGGAGCCAGGGGGCTCATCGACATATTGGTGATCACCGGAGGCCCTTCGAAAATTTCATCCTTTACACAGCCGGTAATGAAAAGCGCAGCTATGAAGAACATCATGACAAAATATCGTGTTTTCATCTTTAAATGGGTATATGATTAATATTTCTTTTAAAAATCGATTTCAAACCTTACCGTGACCATGTGGTAGTTTTCCCCTGCTTTGCCTGCTGCCTCCACAACCTGCTTTGGATCTTTGGTCAGGTTACCGTCGGCGTCATAGCCCACATACAGCTTGCCTTTTCCGTTGGCATACCGGTCGTGATTCAAATAGGCATAGTTGAACATCATTTTCACATTGTTGGTGATATAATAATTCAACCCCAGCGTATAGCCTTCACCGGCGCCTCCCATAAGCTTTTCCATTCCACTGTTCAGGCTGAGGTAATCATAACGAAGTGCAAGCTCGATGTCGCCCCATTTCTTGCCCCGGCTTACCTGGGTGAATTCTCCGTCGTCCGGATTGTAGTTGTATTTTCCCCCGAAGATCAGCCAGCTGCCAAAAACATAAAATCCGTCAAAATAATGGTTCACTCCCTTAACGGTATCGTCCACACCGCTTAGCAGATATTCTCCCTGGATTCTCAGTCCTTTATGGTATGCGGCCAGCTCCAGTCCGCCCAGTGTCGCATGGTCGATGGGTCCCACCAGGTCGGTGTCGATGTATTTTTTCCGGTTGATGCTGGTGAGGGAACGGGTGCTGTAGCGAAGGGTTCCCACAACTTCGGCATCCGTTTTGGGCGTGCGGTACGATCCGGAAACTCCCAGGTGCAAACCCTTGTCCGGGTCATCAGGGAACCCCATAAACACTACCCTTCCTGTCAGGGAGTATCCTTCGTCCATGCCATAGTCTTTGTTGTTGTCTTCCGAGAATATTCTTTCCTCCAAGTCACCGACATTCTGGAAAAAGATACCTCCCTGGAGAAGTAACCACTTGTAATGATACGTGGCACCCAGTCCGATATGCCGTGACGGAGCGAAGGCGTTAACCGCCATGGGACGCTCGATGAAGGTCAGGTATCGGGAGGTGGTGGTCCTTTCCATGGAATAATATTCTTTAAAGTTACCTGCCCGCAGGGAAACTCCTTTATTGAAGGTGTACTCGAGGTAGGCATCTTTCAATTCCAGTTCGGAGTTGCTAATATCCATATCGAATTCACCATACCAGTGCTTACCGATCTGGGCCTTGGCACCCAGACGTGCCCTGCGGATGGAGTAACCGTTTCCGATCGGATTCATCACATCTCCAAAGAACCATGCCCCGTCGGCCTGGACACGGAAGTCGAACCAGAAACGGTAATCGTTCTTATAGCTCTCAAATACCAGGATCCCATTCCGTTCTTCGGCGAACAACGGATTGCGGTTCACACGGACACCATACTGATTGTAACGGACATTATAGATCATCATGACATCCGTTACGGTTTTACCACTGAGTCCAATCTCAATCTTTTCGTGATCGGGATGGGTAAAAACGAGTACATCCGATGAGGCTGCGCTTACCTGAATGGAGTACATCCCGTTTTCATTGGTCAGAACGGAAGCATCGGTTCCCTTGAGGCTGACCGTGGCCTCTTTAACGGGCTCCTGCCCAATGTTCGAGGTGACCTTACCAGTCACAGTGCGTACCTGTGCACTCACATGAAGGCCACCCATGAAGGTCAGCAGGATGAGAAAGAAATAAAACTTTTTCATAATTTAACAGATTTAATTAATAATTAGATGTTAGTCATTTCTATTTGGCTTTAAAGGTTATTGATGAACTGTGCCAGGTTATCGTCCTGTTGCAGGTTGAGTTTCTTCTTCAGCCGGTAACGCGCTACTTCAACGCTTTTGGGTGAGATGTTCAGAAGGGTGGCGATTTCCTTGGTTGATAAATTCAACCGGATGAGCATGGCCAGGTGTTTTTCCTGCAGGGTCAAATGAGGGAAGCCTGCAGTGAGTTTCATCTGGAAATCCTTGTGGACCTGCTCGATCTGGCTGTAGAAATTTTCTTTTTCGGTCGTAAAACTCATCCTTTGCCTGATTCTGGCAGAAAGCTGTCTGAAAAGCAACTCAGCCTCCGTCCGGTCGCTTGCTTTAGTTATCCGGTCGATCTCATCCAGGATCTGTTCCAGGAATGTTCTCTGTTCCGAGAGGTTCAACGCGATATCGATGAATTCTTTCCTTTTGTTTTCAAGTCTTGCATTCAGTTCGTCCTTTTGCAGCTGGATGGTCTTGACCTCCATTTCGTGCAGTGATTGCCTGACGATATAATTCTGGTTTTGCTGAACCAGGAGTTCGTTGGTGGTCTTCCAGCGAAGCTTTTGCTGACGAAAGACGATGAGGATAAGCGAAAGAACAATGACTGCCAGCAGGATCAGCAATCCATAAACGACCATGTCGATGGTTCTCGCCGGCAGGGAGGCCTCACCAGGATCGTCCGGAACAGGGACACCTTTTGTGATCTGAAGGTCGAACACGTTTTGCATGAAAAAAAGCATGAAAAATGTCAGAATTCCGGCGATGACGGGTGTGGCGATCCACCCTATGGCCACTCCACCCAATGCTTTTAATTTTATTTCACGGACTCCTTTTACAAGCCCGATCCCCAGAATGGATCCGATGACCACCTGGGTGCTTGAAACCGGTACCAGTGGTAATGGAGGTAGTCCCGTTTTTGCAACCAGCTCCGAGAATGTTGAGGATGAAAATAAAAACAGGACCAGGGCCTGGGCAAGCACGATGACGATCGCTGCTTCCGGGTTGAGCGATAGAATATCGTTGCCAATGGTTTGCATGACACGTTATCCGTACGTAAAGATGCCAACAGCGATGGAAATTCCTCCGAGCAGGAACAGGAGCTGGACCCCGTCGAGCCGGTAGATCCCAAAATCAAGAACGATATTGGGCGCACTGCTGACAAACACACCCATGACATTGGCAATGTTGTTCGCCCCGAGGCTGTAGGCTCCAAATGCTCCCACCAGGATCAGTGCCGTGCGTATATATGAATCGAGTTTGATCACATGGATCTTTGCCTTACGCAACGCCCACTTTAACAAAAGGTACAAGCCTGCTGCGAACAGCATCCCCAGAACAGGTCCGCTGATCCACGTAATGACTATTTTGCGGAGCACCACCAGGTCGGTGTTATGGCCGGTAAACAGGGTCCAGCCGATGATGGCCCCCACGATTGCCTGGCTTGTGGATACGGGCAGACGGCGCTTTGTCATGACAAAGACCGTCAAAGCAGCACATAGCGTGACTGTGAAGCTTCCCCCCAGTGCATCCACGGTGCCCAGTTCGTTGAGGGTTTCAGCTCCTCCTTTGCCCTGGAAGACAGCCCCTAGGATCACAAACGTGCTGGCGATGATCGCAGCACGTCTAAAACTGAGCATACGGGACCCGACGGCAGATCCGAAAATATTCGCAGCGTCGTTTGCTCCCAGTGACCACCCCAGGAATAATCCGCTGGATATGAAGATGAGCAGGAGCATCGCACAGGGATTATAAAGACCTCTTGATTGCCATGATGTTGAGCAGGTCGGCAGCCCGCTGGGCTTCATCCGAAAGACTTTCAATATGCAGGGTGAAGTACCTCAGGTGAAACTTTTCACTCAGCTTCAGACCTTGCATATCATGAAAAACCCTGCGTTTGATGCTATCCGCCATCTTATCCACTTCTTTTTCATATAAATACACCCTATGTAGATTTTCTTTTATGGAATCGGGATCACGAAAGTAGGATCGGGCTGCAGGTATGACCGATTCAACCGCCGAAATGGAAAGATCGGTCAGCTTGATGAGATCCTGGTTGAGTTCGGCAGGTATGAAGGGCACTTCCACATCGAACTGGAACAGGTTGTGCTTGGCCAGGTCAATGATGGTATCCAGCTCTTCGAGCAACCGCATGATGTCTCCCCTGAGCTGAGGCATGAGCGATTGCGTATACAGCGTGTTTTCGATTTTTTTACGGATGATGTCCGCCTCATTCTCAAGATTGGAAATTGTTTTCAGGTTATCCTGGAAGCTTTCATGGTTGCCGCTCAAATAATTCCTGACTCCTTCCTTGAAAATCAGATTGCCCTCATCCACTTTATCCAGAAACTGGTCGATCTGCTTGATCGATTTATTGGCATGCTTGAAAGAGAACATAACAGATGCTTAAATTTGACAGTCAAAGATACAGGAAATAGTTGATGGGTTGTAATACCGTCATTAGGATAATAATATCTGTTAAGTGTCATTGTAGGGGAATAATAACATGTAAAAAATTATAAATCAATATTTTATAAATTGTTCGTTATGCAGTTGATGATTCGGCCACAGGGATCAGTTGAGTTTTGTAGGGCTCTTGTAGGGGCTGTCGGGAAAGGAGAGAGGAGAAATTAATTGTTCAAACTAGTATCAGGTTCGGCGTGGATGGTGATACGCAGGTAGGGGATCTCTTTTTGCAATTTGTCTTCAATTTCATCACAATATTGATGAACCTTTTCAAGAGGAACATCGGGGGGCATCTCCAGGTGAAAATCAACAAAACGGTAACTTCCTGCTTTTCTGGTTTTCAGATCATGGTATTTCACTCCCATAGAGTTCAGGTGATGGATGAGTTCACTGAGTTCATTTTTGCTCCAGGAACTGTCAAGCAGGGGAGAAAAGGCCCTCGAGAGTAACTCATAGGCTTCCTTGATGATCATCAATGCTACCAGAATGGCTATGATGGGATCAAGGATATGAACATTTGTGATCCATATCAGTAAAAGTCCAGTTCCTACTCCAAGTGAGGTATAAACATCTGTTTTCAGATGCAGTGCATCAGCTTCGAGGGCTACGGAATCAGTTTGCCGGGCAACTTTATAGAGGCGCCTGGAAACCAGGATATTCACACCCGCTGAAATGAACATGACCAGCGATCCCAATCCTATCGACTCTACGGGCTCATTTCCCCTGAATTTCCGGATGGCTTCAAAAATGATCCAGCCAGCAGCCACAAGAATAAGCAGTGCCTCGATCACTCCCGAAAGGTTTTCAAACTTGCCATGCCCATAGGGATGCTTTTTATCCGGCGGATTATCGGAAACCCGGACTGAGAAAAATGCAATGACAGCAGCCAACAGGTCCATCATGGAATGAATGGCTTCCGATAGAATGCTGACCGATCCGCTGATGAATCCGACAATGAATTTCATCACGATCAGGAAGGTGTTTGAAAGAATGGAAAGACGGGCAACGCGGACTTTCTGATTCATAATTGATTTCGAAGTGACTGACAAAGGTAGAAAAGCAAAGAACAAATAGCAATGAGTAAAAAATTTAAAATAAATACAGTCAGCGGTCAGCAACTTGTCTTGAGGAATCCCGACCTGGTCATGATGATGAAGGATCGGCCTAATGCACCCCACCCCTGCAGGGGGGTAATTCCTCTATTAAGCCCTGTTTTAAATAGCAAAATTTGTTGTCAGAAATTTGATATATTCTTCTTTGCTTTCACCTACCGGGCATTCGTACCGGCAGAGGATCTGAAACAAAAATTCGCCTACAAGGATTTTGAGAAAGCAACGAAATGCAGGCAGTGCCACACGGGATTTTATGAACAATGGACGCAGGCGATGATGTCGCAGGCCTACACGCACCACTGGGATGAAATTGAGTATTTCGAACTGGCTGTTGCCCAGGCAGAAAAGGTCCCTGCGATCAAGGAAGTGGTGGATGGATGCAATGGTTGCCGCATGCCCTACTTCGATCCGGACGGGAACATGACCATCATGCAGTGGAATACAGCCAAACAGGGAGTCGACTACCGTATCAGTCCCAGGGAGACCAAAATGGAGACCTTCACATTTCAAATTCCATTCAATGCCGCACCCGGGGAAATGCGGGTCACAGCCACGCTAAACTATCAGCTCCTGGTCAAACCGGTAGCCGACCTGTTGAACGTTCCTGCGGAAGAGTCGGAGATACGGCTTGTGAACAGCCACTCTACGCACTTCACCGTTCTGCCGTGATTTTTTAATATCCATAAACCACATATCATGAAAAAGACAAACGCTATTCTTTTAAGCGGATTGGCACTGATGATCATCGTCCTTGTGCCGGCTAAGCCTTTGAAAGCCATCCCTTCTTTTGCCCGCAAGTACCAGTTCAGTTGCCAGGTGTGCCATGCCCCCGCCATGCCAAGGCTGAAAGCCTACGGGGATGATTTTGCCGGAGCAGGTTTCCGTCTGACTGACACGGAAGCCCCACGGTATTTTGTTCCGGTGGGGGATGATAAGCTTTCACTGCTGAGAGTAGTTCCGCTGGCACTGAGGTTCGAGGGTTTTCTTTCCTATAACTACTCCGATGAGAAAACCGCCGACTTTGGCGTTCCCTGGGGGGCTCAAACTGCTTTCAGGAGGAGAGATTTCCAAAAAACTGTCCTATTACTTCTATTTTTTCATGGGAGAGAGGCGTGAAGTGGCAGGCATCGAAGATGCATTCATCATGTACCACGACCTTTTCAGAAGTGGGATCAATGTTTCCTTCGGTCAGTTCCAGGCATGCGATCCGCTTTACAAAAGGGAATTACGGTATACACTGGAAGACTATTTGATCTACACTATCAAACCGGGGAACTCATCCATTTCGCTCAAATACGAAAGGGGACTGTTATTTGATTACGGTCTGAAGACAGGAACGGATTTCGTCCTGGAAATAGTGAATGGGAACGGGATCGGTCCTGCTGGTGAAGGGTATTTGTTTGATATTGACAAATACAAAAATTTCCTGCTGAAGATATCACAATCAGCCGGGAAGTACGCCAGTGTGGGATTTTTTGGTTACCTTGGTAAAGAAGCGCTGAAAGATGTCACTTCCATGACCAACAGCATGTACATGTTCGGGCCCAATCTTACCCTTGATTTCAATGAAAAGTTCATTCTGAACGCACAGTATCTTTACCGCAATGATTCGAGGGTTGTTGTAGAAACTGACGCCATCGCCGTACAGGAGGATGTGGTGACGCAGGGCGGATTTGCAGAGCTTATTTTTTCGCCCAGGGGGGACCGTAGCGACTGGTATCTTACAGCGCTTTTCAACTGGGTGGATTCGGATCTGGATTACCTCGACTACACCTCCGCTACGTTGCATGCGGGGTACCTGTTACGTCGCAACATACGGCTGGTGGGAGAGTATTCACAGGGATTCACCGGTGAAGAGTTCGGGAAGGCGAGTGTGGGATTTGTGGCCGCGTTTTGATGAGATGTGAAAGGAGAGAAGAGAAAGGAGAGATGAGAAAAGCGTACCTTTGCAGATAAAATGGAACATATGAGATATCAAACATTATTTCTTACAGGACTGTTACTATTTGGCGGTTTCATTGGATCAAAGGCATGCACAGTCATCGCCGTGGGTAAAAATGCATCGGCCGACGGCTCGGTGATCATATCCCATACCGACGCTGGACCGGATTCCCGTATCTTCGTCGTTCCCGGACGCACATTCGAGGCAGGTGCCATGGCACCGGTTTACCTTGACATTCAGGATGCTCACCTGCCCCTTGGTGATGACGGCAGGATCCTTGGCTACATTCCCCAGGTGAGGCAAACCTATACGTATTTCCAATCGGCCTACTCCCATATCAATGAATTCCAGCTGGGTATCGCCGAAAGTACGACCGACCAGCGGCCGGAGCTGGTGGCCGACATCGAAAACGGCAAACAGATCATGACCATTGAGCAGGCCATGATCTTTGCCCTTCAACGCTATAAAAAGGCCCGCGAAGCGGTTCTCTTTATCGGAGACCTGATGACACGCTATGGCTTCCTGCCCTCGAGTGGAACAGGTTCTGAGACACTGGTCGTGGCCGACACGGAAGAGGTGTGGATCATGGAGGTGTTCGGCATCGGACCCGTGTGGACGCCCGAAAGCGGTAAACCCGGAGCTATCTGGGCAGCACAGCGCCTGCCCGACGATCAGGCGACCATGATTCCGAATTTCAGCATCATCAAAGAAATCGATGCAAAGGATGCGGATAATTTCATGGTGTCGTCAAACTACATGCAGGAAGCCATCGACCGCGGATGGTACGATCCCGCCCCGGGCAAACTATTTATCTGGCAGGAGGTCTATGCTCCCATCCCTGCCGAATATGCCACCAGCCGCTTCTGGCTGTTCTTCCAGACCTTCGCACCGAACTACAAACAGTGGCCCGACCGTTTCCTGCACGGTAATCCCTACAAGGGGATCAACCAGTACTTCCAGATCGTGGAGCCACTTTCCATCTACCCGTTCTCTGTCGTGCCGGAGAAAAAGATTTCTGTGCAGGATATCATCGCTTTTCAGCGTTCAACATTCGAGGGTACTATCTACGATATGACCTCCGGTCCCCAGTGGCTTGTCCCTGACGGAAAAGGAGACTATATCATGAGTCCCCTGGCCACTCCTTTCCCGGGCAGCGAACTGCGTAAGCTGCTGGAGATCACCTACCGCAGGCCAGTGGCACGTCACAGGGGACATTACGGGATGGTGAACCAGCTGCGCGGATGGCTCCCCGACGAAATCGGAGGCGTCTACTGGGTGTATCTCGACAATCCCTATTTCAGCCCCTATGTACCGATCTATGCAGGCAACCTCTCGGTGGCGGAAACATACGCCATTTATGATCCCGAAAAATACGACGAGCGCTCAGCCCGCTGGGCGATCGACTTTGTGGACAACCTGGCCAACCTGAAATTCCAGGACGTGATCAACGACGTCCGAGCCGTGCGGGATCCGTTTGAAGCTGAGATCTTTGATAAACAGAGTCAGATCGAAACGGAGGCACAGCGTTTATACAAGTCCGATCCCGCATCTTCCAGAAAGTTTCTGACGGACTATTCAAACGGGCTTATGAATGAGGTCACTGTGATGTTCCTGGAGCTGAGGGATGCGATTATTACAAAGTACACGAACAACAGGGAGTAGTCGGCAGTTGGCAGTTAGCAGTAACCGATCAGAAGCTGGCAGGCAAGGGATTGTATGGATTGATTTGATAACTTATTCCTTTCCCTTTTTCGTCAGGGGTATGACACCAGCCATATCGCCGATGATGTTGACCAGTTCGGCTCCGGCTGGGACGACAATTTTCGCATTGTTTTCCAGGGACACTTCAAGGGTTTGTAACTTCCTCAGCAACTGGGCATTGCCAACAAAATACTTATCGGCAGCCTCATTAACAAGACGGATGGCTTCCGCTTCCCCTTCGGCCTGAAGGATCCTGGATTGCTTTACCCCTTCCGCTTCCTTGATCTTGGCACGCTTCTCCCCGTCGGCAACCGTTTCCCGCGCCGTGGCAAAGTCGATGGCGGCGATCTTTTCATTTTCCGCCTTCACCACTTTGTTCATGGTATCCTGAACATCCTTGGGAGGATCGATCTCCTTGAGCTCCGTGCGAACGATCTCAATTCCCCAGCTCTGGGTTTCTTCCCTCAGTGTGCGGTGTAATTCCGAATTGATCTTTCCGCGCTCACTGTTGGCCGACTTCAGGGTCAGGGTCCCGATGATATTCCTGAGGGTGGTACGTGCAAGGTTGACGATCTGAATCTTGTAATTATTGACGTGATACTGTGAATTTTTTACACTTTCTTCGTCCTCTTTCACCTTGAAATACACCTGGGCATCCACGCGGGCATTCAGGTTATCGTTGGTGATGATCTCCTGCGGCTCTGCGTCCACCATCTGCTCGGTAATATTGACCCGGTACATCCGTTCGATCAGCGGGATGATCCAGTGAAATCCGGCATTGGCAAACCGGTTGTATTTTCCAAACCGTTCAATGAGCCCTTTGTGTGTGGGCCTGACGATACGTAATCCCCAGAAAAACAGGATAACGATAGCAGCACCAATAATAATGTAAATGTTCATACTGACCTCCGGATTTTGATGAATTGTTTGTTAAAGGCAGGATAACGCAATATATTCAGGTAACAAATCTATTAATAGTTATCGTGAAATTGTCGAACCAGTAAAAATATTTCTTTTAAAAGTTGAATACCCCCTTTTTTTGTTGTACATTTATACATTCTTTTTACCCTTCAGGTTTTAAGAGCCCATCCTTTTCACCCATTCAGGAGCAGGACCTGCACATCTTACGAAACAGTTGTAATTCAGGCAGTTGAGCTGAACCCAACGTGTCAGGTTTCAAGGTTAATCATTTAATTTTCAGTATCATGTTTGGAAGAAAGCGAATTCAGACATTCAAGGAATTCCACCGTCTTGTTCCTGAGATTCTCCGTCGTATGAACGAGGATCAGGGACTGGCGCTCAGAGCGGCTGTCAATCCTCTGCTTGCTTTCAGGGAGATGGGATTGTTGCTGACCGGCGACGTGGAAAAAGAGGTGGAAAAGATCCTGCGTTTTACTCCCCAGGAGCGTAAACGTCTGGAAGACCTTGAAAAGGAACTGCACAAACATACGGAAAAACCGGTCGATTTCAGGTCGGATGAAGAGGTGGGGGCTTTGCTGGTGAAAGACCTGAAGCTGAAGAAGGGAAGAGTCACCAAATCCGTAGAAACTTCTGATGTTCTTGAGAGCGCCCGTATCCTTTTAAGCAGGAAAAAGGCGGTATGGTCGGATCCTCTCGAAGAGCTTAAAGATGCGCATCCCATGATGCCTGCCCTTCTGGAATACAGGAGGATTTATCGCGGCAAACCGGGATTTGCTTCGAAAACATATTACAATGAATTGAAATCCGGTAAGCGCAAGTTACCCATCACCGGTATACGGCTGACCTTCCCCGGTGGTGTTCCAATCCATGAGGAGGAATGATATGGCAAATACACAAGGTTTTGAGATCGTAGCTGAAGTGGGTGTTTCCGTCTTGCTGGAAATGCTCAAAGCTGCCTGGGACAATGGAGGCACGGATGCCGAAGGAGCGATCCCCCACGAGGTGGAGATCGCCACCGGTACTGCCATTGGTCCCTATCACGTTCAGGCCGGACAGGTCACCCTGCCCAAGGAAGGCCTCAGCCTGGTCATGGCGCCGGCTGTCAACGGTGTCACGGCGGGTTTTGACACACAGATACAGGTCGATATGGATCAGAACGCACTACCGGTGCCATCACTGTCTCACTTTGACATGACGGCAGCCGTTGGGATCACGGCTTCTTTCGGTATCGTGCCCGGAACCACGATCAATGTAGGCGTCATCTTTGAGGGACTGGCACGCAGCAGCGTCACCGTATCCCTAACCAGCGGCGACCCGATCGGGGCCATCACCCTGCAGATGATCAGGGAATATGTCCATAACCTGTATGTTGATGGTACCATACCTCACTCCGTCACCCGGGAAGGGGTATCCTATGGGATTTTTACCTTCGATGCCTACCTGGAGACTTATGACGACGAGAACGATACGGCTATGGAGATCTCGGTGACACAACCCGACACGGATCACATCCGGGTAACCATTCCTGTTTATCTCAGGCTGAATCACTTCAACAATCCGCTGGTGCTCTCTCCGCTGGGTATCCGGGCAGATGCCATTATTACAGCACCGTTCCAGTATACCTCCGGAGAGGTCCTAAGCTCCCTGAGCTCAGGATCCGTTACAGTGGAAAATATCCAACCGGCTTCGGGAGTGGAAGGCACGAATTATACAGCTGACAAGGCTGGTGCAGCTGTCCTGGGTATGGACCTGGATGCGCTGATCAGCGCCCGCGTGTCGGCCGAGATCACCACGGTCATGAATGCCATTGGTGAGATCAGGGTGACGGTGCCTACGGTCGCCCAGATTGAAACCCTCATTGGCGATCATGTATACCAGGACTTATTGTCCCGCAGATATTTCGGCACCTGGACGCCTGAAACGCCGGAGGGCACTTCCGTCACCATCGAAGAGGTGAGGCCGAAGGCGCTGGCCGATGCCCTGGCCATCGCCATCAATCCGCAGAACGGTGCCGACGAGAATGCCCTGGCCAATTTTATCCCGGCAGGACAGGCTTTTGCCGTGGCAATGGACGATGAGTATGTGGAGCAGCTGATCGGTGAGATCGTTGACCGGCCAAGGGATGATGGTGGCTTCGGGGGAATACCCACGACTTTTCCCAATATCGAGGGCCATGAATGCACGGTCAATCACCTGCACTGGAACTGCCAGTCCGGAGCCATCCATTTCTGGGGAGATGTGACCGTGGTGGATGCTATCTGCAAGACCGATGTCACGGTGGATTTCTGGGCCGACATCGGCCTGCGGTGGACGAGTCCCGGCGCCGACGGAGGCCAGACGCTGGAACCCTATGTCATCGACAAGGATGCCGACCTGCCCTGGTGGGCCTGGCTGCTGGCCATTCTTACCTTCCTTTTCGAGATCATCCTGGGGATCATTGCCATTGTACTGGTGGCGGTTGCTGAAAAGATTGCAGAGCGAGTCGGCGGAGCAGTCATGGAAGACGAAGTGAGCGGCCAGCTACAGTCCATCGGAGCCTGGCCGCAGCAGCTTCAGGGGATCGGTACGGTGCAGTCCACGTTCCAGGAGGAAGTGGGTATTGCATCCGACGGGCTGGTCTTTTCCGGATCGATCCTGATCACTGCCATGTATCAGATGACCATGGTGTCGCCGGCCAATGCGGGGGGACCCTATACGTGCCAGTCACTACAGACGATCCATCTTGATGCAGGCCCAGCCCATCCCTCGCTGAACTTTCAGTGGCGGCTGGGCGACGGTAGCTCGGCCTCGGGCCACGCTGCGGATCACAAATACATCGACAACGGACTTTATGTGGTCAGGGTCAGGGTGAAGGTCACGGAGCAAGGGGGAGCCACAACGCACCACTCGGTGGTGATGAAGGTTAAAAATGTCAGACCGTCGGTGGATGCCGGTCCCGATATTGAGATCGATGAAGGGCAGGTGGTGGATCTCTACGGCACTTTTTCCGATCCTGAGTGGGTAGACACGCATGAGGCCACATGGAACTTTGGTGATGATTCGCTGCCCCAGAAAGGTGTCCTGACTGAAACCAACGATCCTCCCCTGTCGAGCGGAGTGATCACCGGCAGTCACGCCTGGTGTAACAACGGTGAATACAGGGTCACCCTCCAGGTTAGGGACAAGGATGGAGGAGTGAAGGAGGACTCGCTCATCGCAAAGGTCAGGAATGTAACCCCGAAGGTCGATGCCGGTGACATCTTCTTTGCATATCCCTGCACTCCGGTGACGCTCGTCGCCAGGTTCAAGGATCCCGGTTGGTGCGATACCCACAAGGCGTTCTGGACATTTGGCGACTGTACACCACGTGTGCCCGCCACGGTGAAGGAAAAGCATGAACCTCCTGAAGGATTTGGCATTGCTGCGGCCACGCATGTTTATCATACGTGCGGTACGTTCCTCGCTGAGTGTGAGGTGATCGACTCTGACGGTGCCTCAGGAACGGATACGCTTCTGGTACAGGTTGTCGACGTGCTGAACAAGACCTTTGAAGAGGGCTTCCGCAACCTGGTGCAGGGAGTCGTCGCCAATGAATGGGAGCCGTATCCGATACCGGGTACAGGAGTGGTTCCCGGCATCACCGCATTGCCGGATCAGCTAGCAGGGATCAAATTCCTGCCTGCGGAGTTCATCCTCCATTCGGGTCAGCGATCCCAGCAAATCCTGCTGGAACGAACCGGAGCGGCTGGCATCTGGCAGCAGGTCGGCACCAACCCGGGATGGGATTATCAGGTTTCCGCATGGTATCACCTGAATGAAAATTTCGGGGGAAAGTGCCGGCTTGGTATTGATCCAAAGGGAGGGAAAGACCCGTCTTCCGCTGACATTTTATGGACCGAGGGACAGATGAAGCACGAATGGGATCAGCTGGCAGGGCGTATCACTGCCCAGGGGAACATACTGACGATTTTCCTTGAGGTAAGATCCGATAAGGAACCTGCACATGCCTGGTTTGACGATGTGAGGATCCTGCCGTACCCCTGCCCGCTTGAAGAACCGGTAAGGGAGGAAGAAGAACCAGAAGGCCCGAAAAGCAGGTGTGTGAACTGGAAGGAGGAGAAAAAGGAAAGAAATGTCGGTCCCAAATACGAGAAGGACGGATTCTCTTTTTCAAGCATAGATAAGACTGACCTTCGCATCGTGCTTTGGGGAAAGCCTGAAGGCACTGGCAAACTATCAGTTCCGCCGAAAGGACTCAGTGTAGCATTGCCATTTACCGCAAGGATCGTGACGGCCACCATGATCCGGTACCATTCGGATCGTCATTTCATGGAAGCGTATGACCGTGACGGAAATCTGCTTGGTACAGTCAGTTCCTCCCTGCAGGGGGAATCCGAGCTCCTCAAACTGGAAATGGAAGGGATAGCCGGTTTGGTTTTCAGAGGGGGAGGTAATGAAACCCTGCTGATCGAACTCTGCATCGCCACCGGGTCAACCATCACAGGAAGACCGGAAGGCTTCACCGGAAAGAAATATTCCGGCATTGTAAATATCGCAGCCAGGAAACGGGGCTGCAGGTAACTGAAATGAATCGTTGAACAAACTTTAATCATAATGCTATGGAAGAGCACAAAAATCATGTTTCTATTATATCCTGGCCAAAAGAGCCAGCCCAAGTGGAACACCAATTCAAAAAGGGAAGTCCGGCTGAGGTAGCGATCCGCTTTGAAAAGGATCCGGCCCATGTATCCATACAGCAATGGCCAAAGGACCCGATGAATGTGGATATGAACATGCTTCTGTCGGTCAGACAGCCAGTGCCCGTTTGTATCCGGCTGTGTGAACCCATCTGCGCCAAAAGCGACTATACGATCAGCGTCAACTTCCTCGATCGTCCGATCGGTTCCATATTGATCAAAGGGATGACCAAACTGTTCTCCTGCTTTGAGAGTGAACGGCCCAATCCGCTGTGCGTCGACTTTCGTGACCTTAAAGAAGGGACGGTGATCAGGGACAACATAACCCAGTACGGGATTAAATTCTCTCCTGTCGAACGTGATCTGAAAATTGTCACCCACGGAGAACCGGAAGGTGTCAATAAAATGATCTTCCCCCAGGAAGGATTACGGATCGAATTCCCCTATCCGGTGGATAAGGCGTGGCTGAGGATCTCCAATCCATCATACCAGCTTTTCCATATCTCGGTATATGCCGGCAGTGAACTGCTCAAAACGGAAGATGTAACCATGGATCAGGGCGACGTGAAGACAGAGGTTGCCCAGGATGACATGACCGCACTTGTCATTACCGGAGGAAAAGGCATCGCGTCATTGATCGAAGTTTGTTATGTCGCTTTTTGATTTTTTTTATGAAACAATACCTGATTTTTAATGAAAGGAGAACATTATATGCAAGAGAAGTCAAAGATAAATCCAAAAAGTGAACCCGCAGGGGAAAAGAAGGGAAATACGGCCGCCAGTGCCATCGAATTGACGAGTGTCGCACAGGAGGTATTCAGCCAGATCGCAAAATCCACCTCCAGGGTAGTGCAGCAGGCTGCTTCCATTCTTGAGGAGGAAGTGGCGGCTGGCATTGTCGCCGCGAAAGAGGTTGAAGGCAAGCTGTTCGATACCAGGGATATCCGCAAGGAGAACAAGGAGGTATTATTCAGCCGATTCAGGAAGGATGCCCATGAAGTGGTGGATATTTTCATGGATCTGGTCGGCGTGGCTGCAAAATACGGCATCAACCTTACCCAGCGGATGATCACCTTTACGGTGCCGGGTACAAAAACAGAAGAGGCGCCTGTGTCGGATGTTCCGAAACTGGAGATGCCCGAGCCCATGAAACCCGGAACGGAGACGGAAGTTCCCATGGAACTGGAAAACAAAAGCCGGGAGGTCACGGATGTGTTCAGCATGTACTGCACGGATCTGATCAGCAGCCAGGGCAAACGCATTGCGGCCGGAAACATTACCTTCGCTCCGGATACGATTAAGATCGGGCCGGGCCAGACCGCCAGGGTAACGGTAAAGGTTTCGGTGCCCCGAACGACTCCGGCAGGTTCTTATTCGGGGCTGGTTCAGGCCACCAACCTGTATCAGCTGCGTGCTATTCTGATCATCAGGGTCGTTTAAGCTTCCGGCATGCCAGCCAAGAGCTATGACTTTGTAAAAGAGGTGCTTGAGGACTACAATGCACTGGCCATCAAGTCTCTTTTCAGGTACATACCGGAGCAGGAACCACGCAGGTATCTGTATGAGCTGGTTTCTTCCTATCCGGGCAGGCCGGGGAAGGGATTCCGGCCGGGATTATGCATGGCCACCTGCAAGGCGTTCGGCGGCACCGAGCACCTGGCCCTCCAGTCAGCGGTAGCCATTGAACTCTTCCATAATGCATTCCTTGTCCACGATGACGTGGAGGACGACAGTGATTACAGGAGGGGTGAAAGGACGTTGAACGCGGAGTATGGGATACCCATCGCGGTAAATGTGGGGGATGCTATGAATGTGCTCAGCATCAGGCCGTTAATGGAGAATTTATCCCTGTTGGGACCTGAATTGACCTGGCTGGTCTTTACCGAGGTGGAGCACATGGTCAGGCAGTGTGTGGAAGGGCAGGCCATGGAACTGGGCTGGGTGCACGACAATGACATCCACCTGACCGAGGAGGATTACCTCCGCATGACCCTGAAAAAAACCTGCTGGTACACGATCATCCATCCCTGCCGTATCGGTGCACTGATTGCCACTGGCGGGGAAGCGGATCTGGACCGTTTTAACCGGTTTGGCTATTACCTCGGTGCCGCATTCCAGATCCAGGACGACCTGCTGAACCTGATCGGCGATAAGGAGAAATATGGCAAGGAGATCGGCGGCGATCTGTGGGAAGGCAAACGTACCATGATGCTTATCCATTTGCTCAATTCAGCAACGGATGACGAAAAGGAGTGGCTGGGTCATTTTTTGAGTGTACCCCGCCGGCAGAGGAACCTTCAGGATGTAGAAAATGTCTATCGCTTGATGATCACGTATGACAGTTTCGGATATGCCCGGTCCTGTTCCCGTAACCTGGCCGGCGCTGCTCTGAAAGAGTTCTTCACTGCCTATGGGGATCTGCCGGATACGCGGGACAAGGAATTCCTGTATAGGATCGTTCTGTACATGATCGAGAGAGAGCTTTAAAATGATTTGGAATTCAACGATTTAGCTGATTGTTGATAACTAGTGATAAAGATTTGCGGGAATGCATCACACGGGATTCCTTCCGGCATGACTTGCGGAAAGCGGGCAAACTACGCAAAGCCGCATCCCATACATTGACTCTGGAAATAGTGGCGGTTCAGCGTACAATGGTCTTATGACTGTACACTTTATCCAGCATGCGGTCGAAGAAGCTGTTCCGCTCTTTAGCAGATACCGTGCTGATGAGAACGGAGTTTTCCATCAGTGTATGCATGAAGTCTTCGATATCCTTGCAGAATTCCGAGTTGGTCGTACTGAACAATTGAATGAGATTAGTTGTTTCAAACAACGCATCCGCTGAAAGACTGTAATGAGTGATCAGGTACCTGATCTTAAAGATTGGAAGTCTACCCTGGAAAAGTTGACAGTGGGCTGGCTACATCAACAACCGTTCGACACTGGTGAGCGGGACTGCTGAACGGGAAAGGAACAAGTTCTTTAGGGAAATCGTCTATCAGATCCAGAAATGTCAGTTGCAGCTGGATGGGTGAAGCAGTTTTCGTTAAAGCCCGTCAGCCATTCTGAAGAAATAATACACGCTCGGTTGCATATTAGGAATACTTGATGTATATTTATGTCATAATTCAATTCCCAAATTCTGCAATGCTCAATGCTCAATACTGAATACTGAATATAAAATCCTGAACGTTATGGCTCTCTATAATAAAAAAGGAATGCTTTTCATACCCACTCCGGAGCGAACGAAAGCATTCGGCAAAGTATCTTCTCTTTTGGTCATCAGTCAGTGTTACTGCCCCGAAGGTCACAATCTTGTCAGCCCCAGGGCAAATTTCGACGGATATGAGGGTATTCTGATCAAAGTGAGGAAGGGGGGGCAGATGGGCCTGGTGGCCCTTAGCCCTGTTTACGGTGTGAAGAGCCGGATATCCTTTGATGTGGACCTGAAAAAGGGCGATATCACAGAAATCCTTTGTCCGGTATGCGAGAAGCCTTTCCCATTGTACCACCCGTGCTCTTGCGGCGGACACCTGGTAACCATTTTCATGGATGATAAGATCAATTACAGCAATTGCATCCTCATCTGCAACCGGGTGGACTGCTTCAATGCCGAGCTGCGGTTCCATGATGAACTCGTCCATTACGACAGCACTGACCAGATCATGTTCGGGTAGGCATCAGTTCACTTCTTATTTCCTTCATTTCACACTACGCATCCTTCACTTCGCAGCTTTTCGGTTTCCTGCCGCGTGGAAGGAACTTAATTTTGGTGCATGTTTCATTCACATAGTGTTTAACCACCAAAATCAAGTTACCATGAAAGCACAGGTTTTAGCAGTTCTGAGTGTCCTCTTCTTCGGAATGACCTCTGGTTATGGCTCAGCCGTTACACCAGTCGATTCGGTTGCTGAAAAAAACGCATCCGTTGAATGTGTCGTCTATACCAGCCACGACGGATTGATCACTTTCCGTATGGTCAAGGCTCCTGACGAGGTAGTCAGGGTGGGCTTGTATGATACCAAAGGCAACCTTCTTGTCAGCAGGAGATATAAAAGGATCAACAGTGTTAAATTGAGCTACGATCTGAGCGAATGCCCGGATGGCAATTACGAGATCCGTGTCAGCACCAGCGATGCGACTGTATTTTCAAGGTCCGTTGCCAAACCGCAGGCGTCCCTCACTAAAAATTAACCTGGAGATGTTCCTGACCGGGTTCCACCCGTTGCCGTTCTTTGAAATCCTGGCTCGACTGTGTGCATCAGGCCTTAATTTCGTACATTTGAGGACTGTTAAGCGATCAAAGGCATCACCCGTATGGATCCATTGAGCAAGCCTGTTTTTCGCAATCCCCTGGTGCGCTGGGTGGCATTGCTGGCCACAGGGCTGATCTGCAGTTTTGCGGTCGATGTCACCTTCACCCTGATCTACCCCTGGCACCGTATCTTCAGCACCTGGTCATCATATCTCTATCCGGTGGCAGGTGTGCTGCTCGGCGGAGAGATCTTCAGGCTGGTGATCCTGAGGCTGAACAGGTCCATCCAATGGGAACGGAATCTCTGGAAGAGGGGCATCACTCAGTTTCTGGTAGGAGCAGGCCTTTCACTGACGATCACAACCGGTATCCGGTGGATCTGGATACTGGCTTTCTCAGGGGATGTGTTTGTGCGGTTCGTTGACGAACTGATCATCGCCTTTTTCGGATTATTGATCATTACAGGGATGGTAGTGTGGGACCTTGGGATTTTCCTCATCAGGAAGTGGAGGCTTTCAGAGTTGCAGGTGGAACGGTTCAAAAAGGAGACAGCAGAATCCAGGTTCGAGACACTGCGTGCACAGGTCAACCCGCACTTTCTGTTCAACAGCCTGAATACCCTGTCTTCGCTTATCCATGAGGATCCCGGGAAGGCCGGTGAGTTCATCAGGGAGCTTTCGGACGTTTATCGCTACATCCTTGATATGCGTGAAAAAAATACGGTCGATCTTAGGGAAGAGTTGGTGTTTATGCGGTCGTACATTTTCCTGCTTCAGCTTCGCCATGAAAACCGCCTGTTCCTGAGTGAAAACATCCCAGAAGGATACGGGAACCATCAGATCGTTCCGGCGGCTCTCCAGCTGCTGATCGAAAATGCCATCAAGCACAACGTAGCCTCTGCCAGTAAACCGCTGACCATCCGTTTGTTTGTGGACGGCCAGGATTATCTTGTGGTGACCAACAACCTGCAGCGGAAAGCTGAAAACGTTCCCTCCCCGGGTTTCGGTCTCAGAAGCCTGGCCAGCCGGTATATGTTCCTGACGGACAAACCGGTCCAGATCGATGAAAGTGGTACTGATTTTTCGGTAAAGATCCCCTTAATCCCATGATCCATGAAGGTACTGATCATTGAAGACGAGCCTTACGCACAGAAGGAACTCACCAGGCTGCTGGAACAGACCGGCAGGCAGCTGGAGGTCATGGCCTGTACCGATTCTGTGGAGGAGGCGGTCGAATGGTTCCAGCTGAATCCAATGCCTGATCTGATTTTCATGGATATTCAGCTGGCGGATGGACTGAGTTTCGAGATCTTCAGGAAAGTGAAGGTAACGGCACCGGTCATCTTTACAACCGCTTTCGATCAGTATGCCATTCAGGCCTTCAAAGTGAACAGCATCGATTATCTTCTGAAACCTGTCAGGCTGAATGAACTTAACAATGCGATGCAAAAGCTGGAAGAAATCCGGAATCAGTTCTCCGGCAGGAGAACCTTCCTTGAAAGTGGCGACATCGACAGACTGGTGAAAAGCATCCGGCCGGAATATAAGTCGCGTTTTATGGTCAGACTGGGTGATCAGTTTAAAACGGTCTCTACCATGGAGATAGCCTATTTCAGGGCAGAGGACAATGAAGTCATCCTGGTGACGCAGAATGGAAGGAACTACATTGTCGACCATTCATTGGATGAACTGGGCCAACTGCTCGATCCGCGTGTTTTTTTCAGGATTTCACGCAGTTATTTGGTGGGCATCCATTCAGTGATGAAGGTGAGCAAATATTTCAACAGCAGGCTGATTCTCGAGCTTCAGCCGGAAGCAGGTGAAAAGGTGCTCATCAGCAGGGTGAAGGTGCAGGAGTTTTTAAAGTGGATGGACAAGTAGGGGAATAATTTAAGATTCAGTATTCAGTATTTGGAATTTAGTATTTGAGTTTTGACGGATATGAGCAAGATATTTTTGAAATATTGGGGTTCGATCATCATCCTTTTATTAATTACATCGTGCCACAGGGTGGTGATCGTGGTGGATGAGATACCGGAGAATACCCCTCCCGGTGAGGCACTGTATTTTGCAAGCAACCTGAACCGGTGGGATCCGGGGGATGAGCGGTACCAGCTGGAAGCCAATGCCAACGGTACCTGGCAGATTACACTTCCCCCGGGTTTCGGAACGATTGAGTATAAATTCACCCGGGGTGGGTGGCTTTCGGTGGAAACGGATATTTGCGGAACGGATATTAATAACCGGATCCTTCCCATTACAAAGGATGACACCATTCATCACTGCATCGAAAGCTGGCACGATCAGTTTCCCCTGAAATGCGAGGGGGTGGTGCTGATCCTTGACGTTATTCCTGAGAACACGCCTCCGGATGCGGATATTTATTTTGTGAGCAGCATGCGTGACTGGTGGACCTATGATAAGAATTACCTGATGAAGCGTAATGCCGATGGATTTTATGAGCTCCGGATTCCAAAGCGCGTCGGGGAGTACATTGAATTCAAGTTCAACCGCGGACCCTGGTCAACCGTCGAAGTGGATGCCAGCGGGAATAATATTAAAAACCGGCAGATGGTTATCCGTGATCAGGACACCCTTTATTTTCAGATCGAACGATGGAAGGACAGACAGTAATCAGTTGGCAGTTAGCAGTTGGCAGTTGGCAATGGAACAATAGAACAATAGATCAATGATAAATTGACAATTGCCAACTGACAATTAAAAATTCTTCAGGACTCTGTACGCGTAAGGCTGGAACTCAATACCGGATGAGAGTGTGGCCGGTGATTCGTCAAAAGCATCCTTCCACACTGAATTCACCAGCTCGGCAGGCACACTGTATTCGATTGCCACTTTTCGCGTGTTAACCATGACAAAAAGTTTCTCCTGGTTGTTTGTTCGCAGGAAAGCCAGTATGTCCTTATTGCTGAAGGTCTTTAATTCTGCGATGGAATCAATCCTTGCCGTTTCGGAAGCATTATAAAATGTGAGGATCTTTTCATATTCCCCAAACATATCCGGATTCTGATCCCAGTCGATCGTGCTATGTTCAAAAAAGGGAACATTGTCGCTGACTCCGACTTCCTGGGATCCATACAGCAAAGGAATACCTTTGAGATAGATGGCTATGACGGATGCAGCCAGCGCCCCCTGTTTGCCGTTGAAAAGCGACACCGGGGTTGCATCCCAGGCTGATTCATCGTGGTTGGTGGTGAAACGCAGCTTATGCCTTCCTGAAGGTATGTTCTTGTATTCGTTTTCGTTCACCGTGAACAGGCCGCTTGCTGCCTGGTTTTGTATAAATACTCCTTTGAGCTTATTGTAGAAGTCCCACGAATAATTCATCTGGAATCCGGCTGTAAAATGATCGGGGCGCGACCCTTCCGCCAGCAGGATCAGCTCTTTCTCCTGGCCGGATTTCAGGTCAGTGAGTGCCTGCTGCCAGAAACTGAACGGGACAAAGTCGGCCGCATCGCAACGGAATCCGTCGATATCCGCCGTGTTCACCCAGTATTCCATGGCTTCGATCATCGAGAGCCTCATCTGCGCATTGTCGTAATTCAGGTCAGCCACATCGAGCCAGTTGGTACCTGCAGGGTGAACAATGTTCCCTGAGCCATCTTGGGTGTACCAGTCTTTGTTACTGATCCAGGGATTGTCCCAGGAGGTGTGATTGGCAACCCAGTCGATGATCACCGCGATATCCATTTCGTGGGCCTTTGAGACCAGATCCTTGAAATCCTTCAGGGTACCGAATTCGGGATTCACCTCTTTGTAATTCTGTACGCAATAGGGTGAGTTGACCGAATTAACCTGACCGACGGGATGGATGGGCATAAGCCAGATCACGTTGATGCCCAGTTTATGGATTTCGTCCAGCCGGCCGGTGACTCCCTGCAGATCCCCTGTGGTACTCAATGCCCGTATATTCACTTCATACATCACGATATCTTCCGTTTTTGGAACGATGAAGGAGCTTGTATCCTCCGGTTGAGGAGGATTCACCTTTTCTTCAGGATCTTTTTTGCAGGATGCAAGCAGAAGCAGAACGATCAACAGAAATAACAGGATTCTCATGGAAACTTCTTTTGGCAAAGGTACTGATTCAGGAGAGAATTGTTAATTTTACGGAAACAAACTCCACCCCAATGAGAATCCTTTTACTGTTATTGGCATTGATGGTCTTTTCCAGAGAAGTCCTTCCCCAGACCATTCCCTACAATCTTTACCCAGACTGGGAGTCAACGCCCCAGGGCCATGTGGCCACTGGCCTTGGTGTTGCTGATATCAACGGGGACGGCTGGAAGGATATCATCGCCGCCAATGGCAATGACATTGACCGCCAGCATCTGGTAGTCTATTACAACCAGGGCGACGGAACTTTCCCGCTTGTACCAGATTGGCAGTCCTTTGATGTTGATTACCATGGACACCTCGCAGTTGGGGACATCAACAGGGACGGCTGGCTGGATGTGGCCGTCTCGGTTTATCTCGGACAGTACGGCTGGGGCTCCAAGGGCAAGGTGAAAGTATACTATAACACAGGAGGGGAGCTGGAAACAACACCCTCCTTTCAATCGAATCCTTTCTATACATTCAGCTGCAGCCTGGGAGATGCCGACGCCGATGGTGATCTGGACCTGGCAGTGGCCTGTTCAGAGACCTACCATTCGAAATATGATTATGGGAGAATCTTTTTCAATGAAAATGGATTGTTCAGCATTGACAATGTTTGGTTGTCTGACATCGTGATGGGGCCAATGGATGTAGAATTTGGCGATCTTGACGGGAATGGTTTTATGGATGTGATTTTTGTAAGTGAAACCACACCCAGCTATATCTTTCTGGCGGACACGAACGGACAGATTTCGTCATCGCCGGTCTGGCAGTCTGCTGAAGGGAATACTTACCTGAATTCGGTTGATATTGGCCATACCTTCCCTTATAACATCCCATATGCCGTAATGACGGGGAATAATCAGACGTCTGGTGACGGCAGGATCCGTCAGTATCTTTTCGGGCAGCCATTCCCTGAAACCAGTTATGCCTATTGGCTTTCCGATTTGGTTGGATATGGCTCCGGGATCCTCATCGCTGATGTCACCCGCGATCAGATCCCTGACCTGATCTACGGAGGATGGTGGCTGCCGGTGGAGGTCCTTGTAGGAGATGGTACCTCATTCAACACTACCCCTGCATATACTTCCTCGATGACGTCTGTGGTGGAAACCATCCAGATGGCGGATCTTGGTAAGGAAACTCTGGTATCTGACCAGGATGAATACGTCATTTCCTTCAGACAGAATGTTCTTTACCTTTCACACCAGGTCATTGACCAGATCAATGAAGTGAGGAAGAACGGAGTCACCATGGAAGATACGGATTTTATATATGTGCCGAATAAAAATTGGATATCCTTCGCCCATCCTTTGTTTGCAGGCGACCAGGTTACGGTTGATTACCTGTACTGCCTTGATGGCGATCTGATCATCACAAACTGGGATTCAGATAAAGGTAATTTCATTTATTATAATAATGCCTCTCCGGTGGCGATCGATGAACCATTTCAAAGGCCCGGTTCACCGGAAATCGGATTATTTCCCCAGCCTGTCGCAGACCTTTTGAATGTGACCGTCCGTCTGTCCCGAAAATCTGAATGCCGGTTTGGAATATACAGTACTGAAGGTAAGAAAATGAAGGCTGCCGGTCAGTACGATCTGCCGGAGGGTCCAAGTAAACTTACGATCGATGTCTCTGCCCTGCCAGTCGGTGTATATTTCCTGAAAATAGATCTGGACAATGAACAATTCCTGCGCAAATTCGTTAAGTTCTGATGACCTGTGATACGTTCAGTCATTACTTTCTAAGGAAGAATAACAATTTGACAATCTGTTTATCCAGCCGAACCACCCGATTAGAATGGCTTTTATCAGAGAAACATATCCAGTAACCGGCATGAACTGTGCGTCATGTGCCTCGAGTGTCGAAAGCGCGCTGTCGTCCATTGAAGGTGTCCGGAGGGCCAGTGTCAACCTGGCCTCCAACACGGTACTGATCGAGTTCGACGAGGAAAGGACAAGTCCCGGACAGATGAGATCCGCACTAGATACCATGGGGTATGGGCTGGTTATCGAAACAGTCGTTAACCAGGATGCTGTTGATATCCATGAAGACGATCAGCTGCATCTGGCCAGGCAAAATACACTGTGGGCCATCGTCCTGAGCATTCCGGTTTTTGTTTTGTCGATGTTCGTTCCCTCATTCCCCTTCAAGAACTGGATCATGCTCATCCTATCGCTTGTCGTGATGGGCTGGTTTGGGAGAGAATTTTTCATTGTCGCCTGGAAAAGGTTGAAGCATGGCTCGGCAAACATGGACATGCTGGTAGCCCTGGGAACCGGATCGGCATTCATTTTCAGTACATTCAATACGGTTTTCCCTGAATTTTTGCTTCAACATGGAATGGAACCGCATGTGTATTTCGAAAGCACCGTCGTGATCATTTCGCTGGTCCTTTTAGGCAGGTATCTTGAACAGAGGGCACGCAGGCATACTTCCCTGTCGATCCGCAAGCTTATGGGGCTTCGTGTTCATACAGCGCGTATCCTGCGGACTGGCGAAGAGGCAGAAGTTCCGCTTGCCGAGGTCATCCCGGGTGATACTATCCTGATTCGTCCGGGTGAGAGGATCCCTGTTGATGGCATGGTGACAGAGGGCGTATCGTATGTTGACGAGAGCATGATCACGGGAGAACCCTTACCGGTTGAGAAAAGAGAAGGAGACACCCTGATCGGTTCAACCCTGAACACGACGGGGAGCTTCCGGATGAGGGCAGAGAAGGTAGGGGCGGAGACCATGCTTTCGCAGATCATCCGGCTCATTCAGGAGGCTCAGGGCAGTAAACCGCCGATCCAGCGGCTGGCCGACCGCATCGCCGGGATCTTTGTGCCGGTGGTACTTGCCGTTGCCTTGATCAGCTTTGCCGTCTGGTATCTTTTTGGACCCACGCCTCCGTTGACCTATGCATTTGTCATCATGGTCACGGTGCTGATCATTGCCTGCCCCTGTGCCATGGGGCTGGCCACCCCCACAGCAGTCATGACCGGAGTAGGACGGGCTGCAGAGATGGGGATATTGATCCGCGACGCGGCAAGTATCGAAAACCTGAACAAGGCAGATGTAATCGTGATGGATAAAACGGGTACGATCACTGAGGGAAGGCCATCGGTCAGGGAGGTTTTCTGGGATCCCGGAACCAACACCCGCGGAGAGCTGGATCAGATCCTTTATTCGGCGGAATCCCTGTCGGAACACCCGCTGGCCAGGGCAGTGCTTGATCATTATAAACCGAAGGGGATCCAGCCTCTTCTTCCTGATGAGTTCACCGCTTTCCCGGGCATGGGTATTAAAGCCACTTTTGATAAGAAGCCATATGTCGTCGGTAATAAAGCTTTTGTTGATACATTGGGAGCCGCGGTCAGTGATGAAATAGCCACTACATACCGGGAATGGACACAGAAAGCCTGGACGGTCATTTTTCTGGCAGACGGTACCCGCGCTCTTGGAATAGTAGCCATTTCCGACAAGGTAAAAGACACTGCAACAGGTGCCGTGCAAAAATTCAGGCAAATGGGCCTGAAGGTCGTGATGCTCACAGGCGATCATGCAACGGGGGCTGCGGTCATGGCCAGCCAGGTGGGCATTGATCGTTACCTTTCGAATCTCCTTCCCGCCGACAAGCTTGGTTTCATCCGCGAGCTTCAGCAAGCGGATCACAGGGTTGCGATGGTGGGCGACGGGATCAACGACGCCCCTGCACTGGCGCAGGCGGATGTGGGCATCGCCATTGGAACAGGGACCGATGTTGCCATGGAAAGCGCTCAGATCACCCTCATCCATGGAGATCTTGAAAAGCTGGTCCAGACGATCCGGTTCTCAGGCAGGATCGTGCGTACCATCCGCCAGAATCTTTTTTGGGCATTCTTCTATAATTCGGTCAGTATTCCCATCGCTGCAGGGATACTTTTTCCTTTTACGGGATTTCTGCTGAATCCAATGATCGCCGGGGCAGCGATGGCGTTAAGTTCGGTGTCAGTTGTAGGAAACAGTTTGAGACTGAGGAGGTTATAAAATAAAATTCCAAATCCAACTAACTGCAACTGTCCCTTACCTGAGTTCAAAGAATTCCACGGTACAGGTGGATATTTCCAGTGGTTTTTTTTCAATATTCCACAAGTAGGTCACAAAGGTGTGTGCAGAATCCGGAAGCAGGGCTATGAATAATCCGCTGACCACATCGCTGTTCTCTGCTTTCCATGCTGTACGCTGCCAATCCAGTGGGATCCGCTCATAGCACAGCGTTGCGCGGTCTTTGTCAAAGGCGGTGAAGACGATCCAGGCACGGAGCGGCTTCGCCGATGATATGATAGAGAGTCTGTAACCCGCATATAAGGATTTACCCTTCAGGGTATCGGCAGAACCTTGTGCGAAGCTGATAAATTCTTCCGATGTGCTGACGTTGCTGATCTGAAAGGAAGAGACGGGTAAGCGTAAAGCTGGCGTTTTCCGTTTGAACAGGTAAAAACCGGTTTGAGGATCGTAATCCAGCGAATCGTATGTGTTGAGCCAGTCAGGATTCTCCGTGATACCGGCAATCTGGTAATCAGCGATGGTTCCCGGATAATCTGAATACTGGATGATCCCGGCAGGGCCACCGTGCCTGAAGTTCTGGTAAGCCCACTGCATCTCGCGGCCTCTGTAACCACCTATGGTGGCGGGATACCCGTTCACCGGCTGGTCAGATCGAACCCTCTGGTAGAAACGCTCGGGGATCCGCTCATTTTCGAAGGAGACATGCGAGAAGTTGACATTCATTCCAAAGGTGACAGGGATGATCAGCAGCGGCAGCGCCAAAAGGGTGATCCAGCGTTTATTGGTCCTGTAGACGGCCGCATCGATCGTGAAGATGGCTGTTCCAATGAGCAATGGGTAGTAGTACAATGCGGTCCGGGATTCGTGGTAGTTGATACCGAAGATCCAGTGTGCCGTCAGGGCACCGATGATATTCCCACCCATAAGGTAGAGGAAAAGGTAATGGTAACTGAACCATTGGTTGAGCGGTCGGTGGGAAATATTCCAAACAAGGTAAAAAACCAGCGAAACGGATAGCAGAATGCATGCATACCAGAAAGCTACGGCCTGACCACTTTCAAACAATAAGCCCGAAAGTGAACGAAACGTTGTTGTGATCAGTCCTTCCGATGAACCGTAATAAAGTGCTCCATGGCTTTTAAGGTAGAACAGGTAGGTTGTGAAGAAGGCAGTGGGGAGGAAGGAGAGGAGTAGAAATGAGAGAGTAGAGATGGGTGTGGGTGTGAGTGTGGGGGTGGAATATTTTTTATTACCGGAGGTGGAAAAGAGTTGGGGTGGTGAAGGCAAACGGAGTTTTGGAATTTGATTACTTGAATTTGTTTGGAATTTGGATTTTGGAATTTGGGATTTTTGTCTCCTTGTGTTTTGGATGAAAATAACGACCAGAATGATCTGCAGAAGGATAAATGCGTACATCAAATTAAGATTGGAACCGACGGAGAGCATTCCATAGAGAAGGGCCAGGCTGTAATTTTTAACTGAAAATTTAAACATCAGGCAGTTCAGGTACCAGCAGGAGCCCAGCAAAAATGCCATGGACATCCCATATCCCCTTGTCAGGGAAAAGAACTCAAGGAAATTATGGGCAAACAGCATCGAGAGGATAAAGCTCCAGCGCAGAAAAGGCAACTGAATCTGCCGGGCGAATTTCCAGACAAAAAAGACGAACAGGGGAAACGACAGAACGTTAGGCAGCCGCAGGGCCAGGGGAGAAGAGCCGAGAATTTTATAAGAAATCCATGTAAGTGCCGAATTCAAAAGGTGATTGTTCGCATCCAGGTGCGAATGGAAGGGCAGGAATGAATTCGTATGAATATAGTGAAAAAAAGTGGCAATCTCATCGTAGATCAGAGGTACACAGATGGCTCTCGCCCATATATAGATCCACAACAGAAAAGAAATGCTCCAGAAAAGAATCGCTTCCCTGTTCCGGTTGCCTGACAGATTCATGGGTTCAGTTGTTCATGACAGATGAACGCAAGTTAAGAAAATCATCAATGGGAAAGGGAATCACTGGATAATTTGGATCGTGTTCTTTTCGGTATCTTCGGTGATGAGGAAAGAAGTGTACCAGGCGGCCGATTTTGAAGTGATCTCTTGCAGGAGCTGTGAATGATTTGTTTTTAATGATTCGCAGAGGGATTGAATGTCATCTGTCTGGAAAGTTATTTTGCAGATCCCACTGATCACATCTTTTTTTATGCCCGCATGCCCGGTTTCCTTAACAGGATCTTCACCCGACGTGTCTTTCAGAAGTTCAATAATAAAACCGTCGGCATACAGCTGTCTTACGTAGATGCCCCTGTCAGATACTTCCCACTTACGGGTAAACGTGAAATCCAGGTTCTGTTCATACCAGTTGATCTCCGATTCAATATCGGACACTTTTATCCCAATGAGGTACGGGCGTATTTCACGCGCATCCATGGATTTAGCCGAGGCGATGATCTGAATGAGCGTGCTGTCAGGATCATAGAGATCAAAATAGGTATACCCGCTGATTTCACTGTTGATGACTCCATTAACCTGATCCGGATGCTTCTGCTTCAACTCCTGGTAAAAGTCATCAAATCCGGTGATCAAAAAACCCATCTTATAGTAGCCGTAATTCGATGCACCGGCTACGGAAGGCATCTGACTGCCGGTGGCCGTACTTTGGATGAGTTCAATATAAAAGTCTTTCCGTTTTAAGACCGCTATTTTTGTTTTCTGCTTGATAAAAGTATACCTGTCATCCATTTCAAAACCAAGCATCTCTTTGTACCAGGAGACGGATCGGTCAAGACTGCTGACCTGGAGGGTGATGAGGGATGGTTTGACCTGCCTGGGAGGCTGGGCATCAGCCGAATGGTTGAATAAGAATACAATGGTAAATAAAGCTAAGATAAAGGATAATCTGCGCTTCATATGGGTAGGAGTTTCGTGGAAAACGTAAATATGCAAAGATTTAGTACATAAATGATAAGATTTATTTACGATGTAACCGATGAATTATTTTTTTGCCACGTGTGTTGAAAGAGGCCGATTCTTCCGGCAACCGGCTGTTTATCCGTGCCACCAGTTCGGGGGTCAAGCCAGGCTCCTGCCGGGCTGCCTTGAACAGAATGTCGAGGCTATATGCTTTAACGGCAGGCTTCTCCAACCCGGAGTAAATATATTCGAAACATAGACTTACCAGTTTACTTAGATGTTCATCATTAAGTGGATAGGGTTGAAAGGTAAAGATCTTCAATACATTCATTTTAACGCCGTCGGTTTTGATATTTTGCAATTTTTCGATCAGTAATGGTAACCAGGGTCTGATCATTTCCGGATTTTTCTGACTGGTTTCAGAAATCACACGGGAAGCCCGGTTGGATACCTGAGGTTTCTCCTTAAGTGCCAAAGCAACTATTTCATCAAACAAGTGCGGGTGTTCCTGAACCATTTGAACAACCTGTTCGATGGTTCGTTTGGAACTATCGAAAAACAGAGACTCGAGGGACATAGGATGTATTTTAGAACACGGATCAATCTTTAATACACCGGATGCTCCAGCCATACCGCGTATCATCATAATCCCTGCACAATCCTTCCATCTGGCATGGGAAACTACGCGGCCAGACACCGTTTTCTGTGAATTGTGACGATGACCACAGGGCTGCTCCCTCACCCAGGTTTGTAAAACTCCCGTCCGGATTTCGACTCCCTGAAGAAAGGGAATTGAATCCTGACAGGTTATCCCCTGCACATCCCTCAGGCCATCCGGAGATGGATTTCAGGTGAGTGCCTGCATCATTACCACGGCATCCGGTCTTCAACCATTCGGGGTCTCCCACTCCGTAGTGCGTATCAGCAGTTCCTTCCAGTATCCGAAGATCCTCATCGGTCGGGATGTGCCACCCATCCGGGCAAATGCCCTGGGATCCCTCGTCAGTACTGTACTCCATGGCTTCCTGCCACTGGTACAGACCTCCATAGAGGGTGCAATTCGATGGATCATCATTATAACAGTACTTCTCGATCGTTCCATCGTTCGATGGTTCCATTGTTCCTTCTATCATGGTTCCCGCATTCATGTTCTCTGCCAACCAGCACTGGTTTCCGATCTGCACGGTCTGGTAGGTTTGTCCTTCCCAGGTTACCGTTGGTACACCGGGACATGGTTGACCCTGGGTGATGAATCCGATCGAGCTGCCATAGGCTGTCCCCATGCTGTTCGTGGCATAGGCCCTTACATAATATTGGGTACTGGCGCTCAATCCGGTAATATTGCTGGTGAAATCACCTGCTCCAGCTCCATCGGTTGTGTGATCATCATTTATGGTAGGGAATTCTGATGTGCCCCAGCATACTCCACGGGCAGTGACAGCACTTCCTCCGATGCTTGTCGCATTACCGCCGCTGACAGCTGAATTTTGAGTGATGTTGGTTATTGCCGCCGTGGTCACCATGGGCAGGCTGGTCTGATTGTTGAGGCAACGTACGGATTGACAAAAATCACCTTTAATATCATCCGTCCGGTCAACCTGATCATGCTGATAATTCAAGCCTCTGTCCCAGGCTTTGTCAGTACCCGTTATTTCAGAAGATGTCCAGTAAGCGCTGTACTGGTTTATATAACCAAATCCATTCTGGGGCCAGCAGAATCCGCCCGGGAGACTTGAAAAGCCGTAAGCGTCCGTTCCGCCTCCATTATCGTTCCAACCTGCAATGGACTTGAGGTTATTTCCAGCATCAAAACCCATGCTGCCTCTGTTTTCCCAGATCGTATCGCCGACACCATACTGGCTGTCGACGGTACCTAGCAACACTTTCCACTCATCATCCGAAGCGATGTGCCAGCCTGTCGGACAGATAGCCTGTGCACCCTGCTGGGAAACGTACTGCATCATCTCGTTCCATAAATATAAGCCTCCATAGAGGGTACAGTTAGCGGTATCGTTATCGTAACAATATTTTTCGATAGTTCCATTATCTGATTGTTGTTCAGTGATATTAATCATAGTCCCCACATTCAGGTTCTCTTTGAGCCAGCACTGGCTGCCGATCATTACGGTATGATAGGTACTACCCTGCCACACCACCGTTGCACCTCCGGGGCAGGATACGCCGGGAGTCGTGAAAGCGAACTGGTTTCCGTATCTTGTCCCTGTGCTGTTGGTGGCATAAGCACGGACATAATAATGCGTTGCATTGACTAAACCGGTCAGGTCACTTGTAAATTCCCCTGTGCCGGTACCATCCGCTGTGAAATTGTCTGAAAGAGTGGGATTTTCGTTTGTACTCCATACCACTCCACGGGCAGTGACCGGATCACCTCCATCACCTGTGATGGTGCCGCCACTGGTCGCTGTTGATCCGGTGATATTTGTCAGATTTTTGGTGGTGATCATGGGTGGATCGGTTCCCGGACCTTTTATGCAACGAAGGGACAATCCATTTCCTGTTGCGAGTGTGTTTCGCCCGATCTGAGGGGAGCCGCTACCCAAATGACGAGAATAACTTGATTCTGAACCAATGGATGAAAATGCCCAGAAATAGGCGCTGCTGTCTCGTCCATTAAAACTATCCCCTTCCACCAGCCGGCCTGCAGGTAATGCATGAAATCCGAATGTATCTGTTCCATTTCCGCTATCGCTCCAGCCTGCTGTGGCCCGAAGCCTTCTACCCGCATTGGATCCTCTCCACCCGGTCAGGTCCCATTGAGGATCTCCCACAGCATAGAGACTATCCACCGTACCCTCAAGGATCTTGTATTCCTCATCAGAGGGTACATGCCATCCTTTGGGACAGATCCCCTGAGATCCGGGATAGGTTGAGTGCTGCATCAGCTCGCTCCAGGAGTAAAGTCCTCCATAGGCAGTACAATTCGTTTCCTCGTCGTTATAGCAGTACTTCTCAATGGTTCCATTATCTGATTGCTCCGTTGTTCCATCAATCCTGATTCCCACGTTCAGGTTCTCTGCCATCCAGCACTGGTCACCGATGCGGACCGCCAGATACTGCTTCCCATCCCTTGAGTCGGTCAGCGGATCGCAGAACACGTACTGCCTGCTGATACTGTCCATCCATGCCGATTCATCGGTCAGTTCAATGGTGATCCCTCCTTTTATGACCTGTTTCCTGAATTTGATCTTCTGATTGGCAAAATCAAAGCTGGTGATGGCAAAAAGGGTATCTGAGATCCCAGCTTCTCCACTCACACTGAATTTTTCTCCGGTGCTGGTCACTCCCTCAACTTCCAGGGTATCGGCCCAGAGTTTGACTTTTTTTTCTACAAAGTCTCCATAGATAAGTGGTTCAGGTGTTTCCGAATTAGCTATGTAGAGTTTGTTGGAGCCCATTTCATTCGCACCTGCCATATCGCCAAGAAAGACATTGTCGTTTCCTTCCGTGCTATTCATTCCTGCAGCCCTTCCAACATAGGTGTTAAATGAACCTGAAGTATTGAGATTACCGGCTGACAGTCCGACGAATACATTTCTTTTACCGGTTGTATTATAAGACCCTGCATTTGGTCCAATGAACGTATTTCGATCACCTGTTGTATTCCTAGTACCATTATTCCATCCCAGGAACACATTATAATTTCCGGTTGTATTGGCACTCCCTGCCTGGTATCCTACCATTACACCCCAATTTCCTCTATTATGAGCCCCTGCTTCATAGCCGATCATCACATTGTTGGCACCATTTGATTCAGCCACAACTGCCCGTGTTCCAAGATAAACGTTTCTTGATCCATGGGTAGCATATCCTGCATTATCTCCCACAATGGTGTTTTCCAGCTGGTTTCTGATATCAATCCTGCTGGCATGGAACCGCAGGAGCTGGTCGTCGAACTTGCCATAAATCAGCGGCTCGGAAGTTTCTGAGTTGGATATGTAAAGCCGGTTTGATTCAACTTCATTAGCACCTGCGAAATTTCCGATGAATACATTATTATTGCCTTCGACAGTTTTCCACCCGGCACACCTGCCGATATAGGTATTAAAGGATCCTGTCGTATTTGCTCCTCCTGCTGACAGCCCGATAAAGGTATTCCGTTGCCCGCTGGTATTTAACCACCCGGCATTGGTTCCCAGAAATGTATTCGCTGTGCCGGTTGTATTTTGCCAGCCTGTCTGCATTCCAATGGCTACATTGTAATGCCCGGAAGTGTTCGCATTACCTGCCTGATCCCCAATGAAAACATTACTGCGCCCCATCGTGTTGTTTTGGCCGGCAAGGCGGCCCAGATATACATTTTGAGTACCACCTGCGTTGCTCTCCCCACTGTGCTCACCGATAAAGATGTTATTATCCGGATTGAGGATCTCCACCCGTTTATCCATGAACCGCCATTGTTCCTGCCCGCCAGTGTATATCCGTATGATGTCCTCATCCGGATTTTCTTCCGCTTCGATCTTTGTATCTCCGTCGCGGTCGCGGATCCCTGATGAGGCAGCGGCATCCTCCGCGTGCAGGGCATAGGGCACGGCCAGCAGCTGGGTGGTACCCAGCGCCACGAAATTGCTTCCTCCGGATGTATCTGCCTCAATTTTAATGTAATAGCTTTGCGAGCCCCACGACAGAGTATCCATGATCCCGCTGACCGTGGTACCGTTGCCGATCTCCAGGTTCACCAGCCCGAAGAAGTTGGTGGTCTGCTGGTGCGTCTCCTGGTAGCTCACCGGTCCCTGATCGCTTCCCAGCAGCAGGCTGATGCGGAAACTGGTCAGCTGATAGGCCAGCGGTTCACCATTGCTGTTGCGGACCACGGCCTGGTAGCTGAAGCTGTGAGGGGTCTGGGCTGAGAGGAGAGAGGAGAAGGGAAAGGAGAGAGGAGAGAGGAGAGAGGAGAAAGAAATGGATAAATAAATAATGAGAAATATTTTTTTCATGGTTATAGGATTTAGGATGATTTATGCCTATGCTGAAAGTCCGAAAAGTAAGAAGTGATCTGTGATTTGTCAAATATATTTCTATTACAATTATCTCAGGTCAGTCATTCTACAACATGAGCATCCCACTGACTATTCTGACCTGATCCCTGACTGTTTTTCTATGACGTGAGATGTACAGAGATGGATGACCTCATCAGTCATGTTTTGTTTGGATTGCCTCCCGGTGATTTGCATCTTCTTGATGGTTCGGGCCGACTGGATTTGAGACCGGTGCATCACCCGATATGTCCTCAAACGTGTAATAACCCGTCGAACAGGTGAATGTGACATAATAAATGGTGGTATCGTAAGCAGGATTCAGCAGGACAGGGATGTTATTCCCGTAACCCGGGTATCCCGTACCGGCCGGGAACTCAGTGGAACCCCAGTTCCTTTCCCAGTTCCAGTTTTCCCGGAATTTTGATTCGACGATATTATCCGGTGGATCTGAATGATCATCTTCGACCGTGAGTTCAAAGATGGTCGTCCAGAAGTTCGGATCATTGGGATCCCGTGTCATCATGTGATCAGGCATGGTGGCTGTATCACCTCCCCAGCCGTTGAATTCACCCACCATAGTAATGATGCCGCACGGAACGATCGGATTGACCACGGAGTCGACCCAAGGGGATTCTTCGCTCAGCCAGGTGACGATCCCTCCTGTGTAGACCGTGGTACGGTATCTCAGCTTGTCATTTGCGTAATCGAAGGCCGTGATATGATTGAGTGTATCGTTGATGCCGGGGTTCCCATTCACACTGAATCGCTTCCCGGACCGGATCTCGCCGGATGCCTCCACCGAATCAGCCCAGAATTTGAGTTTCCTTTCCGCAAAGTCGCCATAGATAAGCGGTTCGGAGGTCTGGGAGTTGGCGATGTACAGCTTGCCTGACCCCGATTCGTCCATACCGGCATAGGCCCCGATAAATACATTATTTGAACCGTAGGTATACTGGCCGGAAGCATTGCCGATAAAGGTGTTATCATTCCCATACTGGTTCACATATCCTGATGCTTCTCCGATGCAAGTATTCCTTGAACCGGTAATATTATCATGACCCGACAACGTCCCGGCAAAGGTATTGTGAGTGCCCTCTGTGTTGAGATGACCGGATTCATAACCCATGAACGTGTTGTCATGACCTGTCGTATTGTACCTTCCTGAAAACATTCCGACGAATGTATTTACACTGCCTGTCGTATTCCAGCGTCCGCTGAGCATGCCGATGAAGGTATTGAAGTTACCTGTTGTATTTTTGGAACCGCTGAGAAATCCCATGAACGTGTTGGAATTGCCTGTTGTATTGCTGGTTCCGCTCCAGGTACCCAGGAATGTATTGATGGAACCCTCTGTATTGCGTGCACCTGCTGAGTCACCAATGAAAATGTTACCCGAACCGGAGGTGATGGCCTCACCGCTTTTATCTCCGAAGAGAATGTTCCCCGAATTGTTGACTGTCTCCAGCCGTGTGCCCGTCAGCCGCAGCCGTTCCTGACCTCCGGTGAAAAACCGGATGTTGTCGTCACCGGGCGTCAGTTCGGTGGTGACCATGGTCTCGCCGTCGCTGTTGCGGATCAGGGGGGAAGCTTCTGCTCTGGTGGAAGTGGATGCGTGCAGCGCATAGGGCACGGCCAGCAGCTGCGTGGTGCCCAGTGCCACGAAATTGCTCCCTCCGGCTGTATCGGCCTCAATTTTAATGTAATAGCTTTTCGAACCCCACGACAGAGTATCCATGTTCCCACCGACTGCGGCTCCATTCCCGACCTCCAGATTCACCAGCCCGAAGAAGTTGGTGGTTTGCAGATGCGTTTCCTGATAGCTCACAGGTCCCACATCACTGCCCAGTAAGAGGCTAATACGGAAGTTGGTCAGCTGGTAGGCCAGCGGTTCACCATTGCTGCTGCGGACTACCGCCTGGTAGCTGAAGGAGTGAGGTACCTGGGCTGAAAGGAGAGAGGAGAAAGACATAGTAAAACTGACTAACAGATAGATGCTTTTCATGATTAATATGTCTAGATTTTGACAAGCGGAATGGCCCCGAAAGGTACGAAATGGTAAAAGCAATGTCAATAGGACTTATAATTAAAGTTGGAACCCTGCTGCCGTTTGTTTCAGACCGAATAATTGGATATCTTTGCAGCGATTTAGATTAAGAACAACGTATAGATCATGAATAAGACAATCATTATAAATAAACTGGAT
>JAQUQD010000021.1 GCA_028716265.1 Bacteroidales bacterium
CATCATTTCCTTTGTGGAATAGTATGAAAAGGGTTGATGACCGTCGATCAGGTTGTGCAATAAGTCCTTCAGCTCCTGACCGTCCTTGCCTTCCGTCCCGTTATAAAACCCTGACGGCTGGGCGTGGAGCCTTGTGAGGAGTTGGGAAGCCAGTAGCCCGATGAATAAAAAAAATACTTTCCGGATGGCACGTCTATTCATCATAGAGCTTGACGTTATCAACACGGTAAGAGGATGTAAGACCCGTATTGCCGTTTCCGTGATATTTAAATCCGACATAGGCATTTCCTGAAAAGTCTGATAGGTCGATCACACCCGAAAAGATCCACCCATGTTCCGGATCCGTTTGCCCAGCCAGGATACAATTCAGCTCCGTCCACGTTGCGCCGACAATGTTGACACCGTTGAAGTCCGTGGAGATCCAGACAGAGAGTCCGTCATGAGTCCAGTAGGCTTGTGCGCTTTCAAAGGTGAGTTTTGGATTGTTCATTGCATCCAGGTCAATAGGAGGTGTGATCAGCCAGCACTCATTTTCCTCATTGGAATTAAAGCTGGTTCCCTGAGCGTACACATTGCTGTCGAACTCCTTGGCGCGCCAGAGTCTGCTGCCGATGGTCGCTTCATTCAGCCATCCCGAAAGGGAAATGTCCATATCATTGGACTGGGTTTCAAAATCCTCGTTGATGGAGGTCACTCCGCCTCCCGCACCACTTGCGTTGATGATCACATCGTCGATACGAAGGCTGGATGATTCGGTGTTGCTCCCACGATACTTAAAGCCAATATAGCAGTTGCCTGGATAAGCCGAAAGGTCGATGTTCCCTGAGGCTATCCATTCATGGTCAGGATCATTCTTACCGGCGATACGTGCTTCCAGTCGAGTCCAATTTGCAGTAGAGACATCGGTACCATTGAAATCCGAGGAGATCCACACTGTCAGTCCATCCTCTGACTGGTGCTCCCAGTAAGCCTTTGCACTCGTGAAAGAAAGGTACTTGGTTCCCTGGATCCTGACTGGTGGAGTGATCAACCAGGAGACCATTTCCGACAATCCGGAATTGTATCCGGAAGCCTGGGCATATTTATTCCCGTCGTATTCCTTGGACTGCCATTTTCTGTTTCCTTTCTCATTAATATTGAGCCATTTATCAAGAACAATATCTGCATCCGGTGTCGTGCTGCTGAAGGTTTCGTTGATCTCATCAACCGGTTCGATATCTCCTCCCCCACCTCCTTCACAACGTTCGCCGTCGAGGTCCACTTCGTATTCAGTACGTATATATAACTGATAATCAGCACCGTATTTACTAACGATCCCGATGATCTTACCATTACCTTCCGGAACCTCACTGGTGGCAAAATTGGCGTAATTACTTGTTCTGACAATTAACGAGTTGCCGTGGCAATCTTCAAGCATGCGATTGGCAGATGCATCCGCGTCAGCATATGTCTTGTCGAGTTCGGATGTCATAAACTGGACACTATCCAGTTCCACCAGATGCGATTCGTAGCCTCCGTTCTGTATCTTGCTGATCGTAACTCTTTCCGGTGTGACATATTTCTGGTTGGCAAGGATGATGATATTCGAATCATTATCCACGTTGTCGATCTGGTGGAGAGCGTTATAAGTAGAGAGGATGCAATTTTTCAGGTAGACCCGGATGGAATCCCCCAGGCGCAATCCGCCCGACTCGAGAAGGTGCACGTTGATACCTCCTGTGGCATCCTGGATAAACGCACTGCGGTAAATATTGCCCGAGGTCTCATCCATGGTGACCACCGCATACAGCGACATATCACCAGAAAATGTATATGTGCCCTCGTCTTCGTATAGCTGATAAAGATCCGCAATGGTAACCAGGTCACCTACCGGGATATCACCGATCGGAGGCGTATCGAATTCCTGTTTTACACAGCCTGTCAGCAACAGGATGATCCAGCTGAGCAAAAGAACATGTACGGGGCCGGAACGGTCATAAAATCTTGTCATATAGGGTGAATTAGAGTCTGAATGTCAAATTGATGTAAAACGTCCTTCCGAATATGTAATAATAACGGGGAGGAAATTTGGAGATATCATCCGTATCGTACCTGAACTGTTCATAACCGCCCGATGCGAGGTCGGTGGCATTCAGCAGGTTGTTAAGACTGATATTCAGTCCAATATAATAGTTCTTAATTTTCCATGATTTTCCACCGTAGATATCGACCGTATATCCATTATCCAGTTTTTCCTGTTCCAGCAGCTGTTTCAGGCGGATATCGTCCTCGGTCAGGTTGGAGGCTGCCTCCTCGGTACGGCGGTCAGGGTTGATCTCAAGATAGGTGTCGCCAAAGTAATTGAAGTTGCATCCTATCCACCAGTAGCGTGAGGAGCTGTATCTCAGTCCGGCGGATGCGATGGTCTGGGGCATCCCTCCGACATAATAATTTTTGATGTAGACCTTCCGGTTGGAAAGCACTTCCGAGCTGTTGTCTTCCGAGATCGTGGCATCGGGGCGCGATGAATAATAAAATTCGCCCATCCCCAGTGTCCCGGTCAGCGAAAGAGCACTGGTCAGGTTGATCTCCGCACCCAGTTCGAAGCCTGCATGGATCTCATCCACATTGGTCATCTGGTAATTGACAAAGGTGTTGAGGTCCTCATGGTAGAAGCTCCTCGACCAGGTCTGGTCATTGAACGCCGTGTAGTAGAAGGTCAGTCTTCCCTTGGCGCGTGCCATTCTGAGGAAATAACTGGCTTCTGCGGAGATGATCTGTTCACTCCTCAGGTCGGGGACCACATGATCCCGTGTTCTGAGCGAGACGTATGAATTCCAGAAATAGGGTGCGCGTGTCAGGTAAGCGGCGCTGGCCACCAGGTAGTTCCTTCCGTTGATCTTGTAGGTAAGTCCTGCCTTGAGGCCATAGTTTCCGAACTGCTGCTTTTCAGAATCCCCGTATGAGTTCTGCGGAAAATGGCCGTTTTGCATGTTCCCCGTACGCCAGAATGAGGTAAAGGATGCTGTTCCCGTCAGATAGAAATCAACGCGGGAATAGGAAAAATTTCCCTGGGCAAAGAGTGTGTATGAATTAATGTTGGCTGTGTAATCATACGAATAGCGGTCGCCTTCCCTTACCATATGATTGGGACGCCGCAGATCGCTCTGCGACTCATCTGTGATGACCATCGGTTCCTGATCCGCGTATTTATCCACATCCAGCCAGAATTCCCCGCCCAGCAGGTCGTCCACGACGCTGAAGTGGAAGCCTTTGTACCAGTTGAGCTGGATACCGCCATGCAGAAGGATGTGTTCATTGATATTCTTCTGGAGGCGTGAGGTAAAGGCTATCTGGCTTTTGTCACCGCGCCGGTCCTCCACGATGTATTTGGAGCGGTAGCCTGTCACTGTGTTGCCCTCTATCCCTTCGGCATCGTTGACGGTGTAGAGGAACTTGCTATTCGCAAAATAGAAGTCATCCCAGGTGATCTGACGGTATGCTTCATCTGTTTCCCAGAGGGTCTGTACCCGCTCGGCATTTTCTTGGTCGCCCTCACCCAGGTAATAGCTGGGGAGGTTCCGGTAATAGTCAGGCCGGGGGTCGTTGGCTTCTGTCCAATTGAGGGCCGTATAGCCGCCTCTTCCGAAAGTGTACGACAGGGCTGAGGTAAGTCTGGTCTTCGCATCCATAGTCCAGTAGTGGTTCAGCATCAGGATGGGCTGATGGTAATTGGAGACCCTGCTGTTCCGTTTCTCTCCGCGTTGAAATCCCCAGTAAGGATTATAATAATTACTTCCTGCAAGATCATTGGCTTCCTGGATCGCAAGTCCATTCTGTCCACGTTTTGCAGGTGAGCCAATTCCGACCAATCCAAGGCTGTGGGCCGGGGAGAATTCCTTTTCAACACTTAAGAAATAGGACCAGGCATCGTAGAATGTACCATCGACATATCCTTCCTTCGACCACCGGCGTGAACCGGAAAATGATATCGCCCATCCATTTTCCATCTTCCCGGTGGAAGCGATGGCCATGATCCGGTTTCGGTAGGCCTGATTGGTGAGCGAGTAGGTGAGCTTGATCCCACGGCTGAACTGAGAGGCACGTACATCCAGGTAGGTAAGTCCTCCGATGCCACCAAATCCAAAATCATTGGGTGAAAGGCCCAGATAGTTCTCCTGGCTCCGGAAGGCATCATTCAGTCCACCCCAGGAAGACCAGAACGTCCGGCCGGTTTCCATATCGTTCATCGGCACGCCATTGATCATCACCTGTGTATTTTCCGTATCATAGCCCCGCATCCGGAACCGCGCCGAGCCAAAAGTATACCCAGCAGTGGATGCAAAGATATCCCTTGATGACTGCAATAATCCTGATATATCCTGCCCCTGGTCATAGCCGTCAAGTTCGGATTGTGAAAGTGTAACGGCTGGCAACGTATTGATATCCCGTTCATTCATCTGGGTGGTGTCAGCCTGGCCATGGGCGATGGTGTACAGCAGGGTGAAGGCAGCCAGGAACAGGAAGCGGTATAATCTTATCCCCATAAACAATGAAGTGTTCAGCAACGGATGCAAAATTAAGATTATTCTTTCATGTTTTAGCCGGGGTCGTGGTAAAGTGTTAATTTTACGGCTGAAGAAAGGGTCACCATGCCATTGACGTTTCGAAGCATCCTTGTATTTTTAATGGTCTTTGTCACCAGCCTGACTCATTCGCAGGAGGAAAAGAGTTACCAACTTTTATGTGTGGCATTTTACAACCTTGAGAACCTGTTCGACACGATCAACGATCCCTCCATCAATGATGAAGAATTCCTTCCGGATGGAAAGAACAGCTGGACGGGAAAAAGGTACCGGGAGAAGCTGGATCATTTATCCACGGTCATTTCCAGGATAGGTACGGATCTATGCCCGGACGGGCCTGTCATTCTGGGGATTTCCGAAGTGGAAAACCGGAAGGTTCTGGAGGATCTTGTCAGGGAGGAAGGGATCAGGTCAAAGGATTACCAGATCGTCCATTTTGATACTCCAGACCGCAGGGGTATCGATGTGGGCCTGCTATACCAGCCGGCCTTTTTCAGGTTGCTCCATGCAACCTCCCACAGGCTGTCAATCCCCGGGGAGCCCGAATACCGTACCAGGGACCAGCTGGTGGTATCCGGGGTCTGCGAGCATGATACGCTTCATTTCATCGTAGGGCACTGGCCCTCCCGGAGCAGCGGTGAAAAGGTGACGCTGCCCTACCGCGTGGCCGCCGCAACCCTTGCCAGAAACATCGTCGACTCGATCTTCGCTGTTTCATCCCAAGCGAAGATCATCCTGATGGGCGACCTGAACGACAATCCCACCGATAAAAGTGTTCTGAAAGTGCTGGGAACGACGGCCTCCAAAGAACATGCAACGAACGGCATCCTTTACAATCCGATGACCCAGCTTTATAAAAAAGGCATCGGTTCCCTGGCTTACCGGGACGCGTGGAGCCTTTTTGACCAGATGATCCTGTCGGCGTCCCTGGTGCACGGCGATCTGGATTCCTACCGGTTTTACAGGGTAAAGGTCTTCAACGAAAGGTTCCTCGCCCAGCCTGAAGGGGAATTCAAAGGCTATCCTTACCGGACCTATGGCGGAGGCGTGTACATGGGGGGGTACAGCGATCATTTTCCGGTGTACCTGTACCTTTATAAAGAAGCCCGTTGAAAATCAAAAAGCAAAGAGGAAGTTACAAAGATCAAAAGTATTTATGTATTACATGAAACATACTGACTTTTGATATTTGCTTTATGCTTTTTGCTCTTTAATTTGAATCTTGACTGATGTTCCTCAGATACCCCAATGCCTCAAATACAGTATTAACGGGCTCGATGGACAGGGACAGTCTGTTTTGAGACTCTTTCAGCCTGCAATGGCGGGGATTTCTTTTAACATAGTCCAGCACTCTGGAGAAGAGTTCTGAGTTATAATAATCCGACTCCTGGTTACTGACAAAATGCCCGGTCAAGCGGCCATTTTTCAGGATGATCTTTTCGAAACCGGTATTTTTCGCCAGCCAGCGTAACCTGACGGCATTAATAAGACCGTCGACCTGCTGCGGAATGGTACCGAAGCGGTCAATCATCCGTTCCAGGTATTTCATCAGCCACTCTTCATTGTCAATGTTGTCCAGCTCTTTGTAAAGGATGAGCCGTTCGCTGATATTGGACACGTAATCATCCGGTATCAGCAGCTCAAGGTCGGTTTCCAGCTGGCACTCGCGGATGAATTCCGTTGTCTTCTCCATCTTATACAGCTCCCTGAATTCTGCTTCCCTGAGCTCCTGCAGGGCTTCGTCGAGGATCTTGTGGTACATTTCAAAACCAATTTCGGTGATGAAGCCACTTTGTTCCGCGCCCAGCAGGTTACCCGCCCCGCGGATATCCAGGTCCCTGAGGGCGATAGAGAATCCACTTCCCAGTTCCGCAAATTCCTCTATTGCCTTGAGCCGTTTCCGGGCTTCGGAGGTCAGGACGGAAAGCGGGGGTGAGAGCAAATAACAGAATGCCTTTTTGTTCGACCGTCCCACCCTTCCCCTGAGTTGGTGAAGGTCATTCAGGCCATAGTTCTGGGCGTCATTGATAATGATGGTATTCACGTTGGGAATATCCAAGCCTGATTCGATGATTGTGGTTGACAGCAGGATATCATAATATCCTTCAATAAAATCAAGCATGGTAGCTTCGAGCTTTTGTCCTTCCATCTGACCGTGTCCGATAGCGATCTTGACTTCGGGCACGATCCGGGCGATCAGCTGGGCGATGTCGTTGATGTTTTGAATGCGGTTATGTACAAAATAGACCTGTCCGCCCCGGGAAAGCTCGTACCGGATGGCGTTACGGATCACATCCTCGTTGAAGGGATGGATCTCGGTCTGGATAGGGTACCGGTTGGCCGGCGGGGTATTGATGACAGAGAGATCGCGCGCGCCCATCAGGGAAAACTGAAGCGTGCGGGGGATGGGCGTGGCGGTGAGCGTCAGCGTATCTACGTTCACCTTGAGTTGTTTCAGCCTTTCTTTGGCCGACACGCCGAATTTCTGTTCCTCGTCGACGATGAGCAGGCCAAGGTCCTTGAAGGCCACATCCTTGCTGAGCAGCCGGTGGGTGCCGATCAGGATGTCCGTTTTTCCGGATTCCACTTGCTGGAGACTCAGTTTCATATCCTTATGGCTCCTGAACCGGTTGATATAATCCACCCTGCAGGGGAAATCACCAAGCCGTTCACTGAAGGTCCGGTAATGTTGAAAAGCGAGGATGGTGGTGGGTACGAGCACGGCCACCTGCTTGCTGTCGGCGACGGCTTTGAAGGCAGCGCGGATGGCGACTTCGGTCTTGCCAAAGCCCACATCTCCGCAGATCAACCGGTCCATGGGATGACCGGCCTCCATGTCCGCCTTCACATCGTTGGTTGATTTCACCTGGTCAGGCGTATCCTCATAAATGAATGAAGCTTCCAGCTCGTGCTGAAGATAGGAATCGGGAGAGTACTGAAATCCTTCGGCTGCCTTTCGCTCCGCGTAGAGCCTGATCAGGTCCTTGGCAATATCCTTGACCTTCTGCTTGGTACGTTCCTTGAGCCTGTTCCAGGCATTGGAACCCAGCCTGTTCAGTTTGGGAACGCTCCCCTCCTTCCCCACATACTTTGAGATCCGGTGGAGGGAATGAATACTGACATACAGAAGGTCGTCGTTATCATAGACAATGCGGATGGCTTCCTGGATCCTGCCATTGTTCTCAATCTTTTCAAGCCCTTCATATCTTCCTATGCCGTGGTCAATATGGGTCACGTAATCACCGGGATTCAAATTATACAGTTCCTTGATGGTCAAGGCCTCCCGGCCTTTATAATGTTCCCGCAATTCAAAACGGTGATACCGGTCAAAGATCTGATGATCGGTATACAGGGCGATCTTCAGGTCGTGGTCTATAAATCCTTCATGCAGGCCGAGGTTCAGGGAGGTGAACTCAATATGTTCCTCTTCGGGAAGGTCCTGCTGAAGATCGGCAACAATGGTATAGATCCGTTCCAGCTGTTTAGGGGCGTCGGTGGTGATGACATTATGGATATGGCTGCGGCTGTTGTTGCGCAGGTTGTCCATCAGCAGAGTGAAGTTCTTGTTGAACGAAGGCTGGGGTGACAGATGACACTCCACTGACTGACTGTTGTCAAACAGGGAGGTGTTCCCGAATTCAATGACAGGAAATGACAGCGCATCATGGAGGATCTCCCTGCCTGTAGTAAACAGGTCGTTCAGGAGAAGACCAGAAGGTGTTTGGTCCGAGCGTGAAAAGGCATCCTCTGCTTTGTGGAATTCCTGGTCAATACGTTCCAGTGTAAACTGGATCTGGTCAAACCACAAAACGGTTTCTGACCTGATATAGGCCAGAAGCGATTCTCTCATCTCTTTCTGGTTGCGATCCTGGATGTTGGGGAGCAATGTGATCCGGTTAAGTTTTTCAACCGAGAGCTGAGTGACCGGGTCGAAAGTGCGGATGGATTCGATCTCGTCGCCGGAGAACTCGATCCTGAAAGGATAATCATTTGAAAATGAAAATACATCCACGATCCCTCCCCTGAAGGAGAACTGTCCGGGTTCGAGAACGAAATCTACCCGTTCAAATGCGTACTCTGCCAGTAGATCCCCTATAAAATCGAGGCTGAGGGCATCTCCTTTCTTTATTTTGAACAGGTTCTTTTTCAGGAAGCTCCTTGTCACCACTTTTTCGCTGAGTGCTTCCGGATAGGTGACGATCATGGAATGACGGTCTTCCGTCCCCAGGCGGCTGAGGACCTCCGAACGGGAAAGAAGATTCGTGTTGTCGGTATCTTCAATCTGATAATGGCGTTTATAGGAGGTGGGGAAGAAGAGTACTTTTTTCTTGTTATAGTTCAGCGACCTCTCACCCGAAAGGTTTTCCAGGTCGTTATAAAAATACGCAGCCGATTCTTTGTCGGGAAGGATGAACAGAAGGTTGCTGCGTAGCTGGTGGAAGACTGCGGTTCCAAAGAAAGCGCGTGCCGAGCCCACCAGGCCTTTAAGGTGCAATCGGCCGGCGGAGCCGTCCCGGATGACCTCAGTCACTTGCCGGATGCGTGAATCCTGAGCGTAAAGGGTAATTATTTCTTTTAGGTCCAACTCCGCATTGACTGGTATCGGTGGTTTCCAAAGGTTCTATTCTTCCGGCAGGACCACTGGAAAATCGTACATAAAATCGATGGTTTGAGGCCGTTGAAGAATATTTCCCAGAAATTCGGCATAGCCGTCGGTAAACTGGAACCGGTTGACGTCATAATACTCCTCAGGCAGCGAGCGGTTCCCAACCTTTCCCATGTCAATGGAATCTGTATTGAATTCCTCCAGATGATCATAGGGTACGATTTCCTTCATCACCGGCATCTGGCCGTAGTCTTCGCGGAGAATCAGATCAACCACTTTATCGGCCAGGGTCATGGTCAGGCGGCGGTCATACTCGCTGCAGTTGCCTGATCGCGGGTAATATCCGGTGATGACTGCCCGGGCGTCGATATGAAGCTTATTGTAAATTTCAGAGGCAACGACGCCACTGATCCCTCCAAAGCGGGGGTGGCCGTATTCGTCCACTTCAGAACTTGCATACACCACATCCACTTTCCCCAGTTTCTCGTCGAACCACCTGACACCTTCGGATACGGCAATGATCAGGGTCTTTTTGGGTGATTTAAGGTAAGATTCCTTTACAGTTTCAAGAAAGAACTCTTTGCGTTCCTGCGTGATCTCAAATTCGGGGATCAGGTACAGGTCGGCGCCTCCGAAGACTGCCGTACCTGTGAGCCAGCCGGCGTCCCTGCCCATGACCTCCATGACCAGTATCCGTGAATGCGATTCAGCAGTGGTCCTGATCCGCGATGTATAATCGACGACAGCTTTGGCAGCGGAGGGGTAGCCCGGGCACAGCACCGCTTCTATATCGGAGTTGTTGTAATGGTGGATCGTCCTGGTCCGCAGATCGTTGTCAATGGTTTTAGGAAAGCCGATGACCGGGACACCTTCGGTCTCATACAGGCGTTTAGCCGCTCCGTTGGTATCATCACCTCCGATGGTGACCAGTACGTCGATCTTGTACCTGTCGAGGTTATTAAGTAGCTGTGGAACCCTGGTTTCAGGATTTTTCTTTGAAGGGAAGGGATTTGTCCGGCTCGAACGCAAGGCCGATCCTCCATACCATCCGTTATACGGTTGATGGGAGAGGTCCACCACATCTCCATCACCCAGCAGTCCTTTCCATCCATGCCGGACACCATAAACACGAAATCCAAGCAATGACGCACGGTTGCGGATCGCTTCGATACTCGAGTTGATGGCCGGCGTGTCGCCTCCTCCGGATAAGATGGCCAGTGTCTTACCGCTGAATACTTTTTCGATTCGTTTCATGATCAGAAGCCCGGCTTATTGTTATCCTATTGATAATCAGTATGATTATAAATATCAGGATAAAAAATTTCAGGTGCAAAATTAGGCTTTTTTACAACCTGAATTCATTTTTTATCTTATCGATGATAACTTTTGCCATTTTGAAAGGTGACTCATCCGAGTGACCGGCTACGTGAGGGGAAAAGATCACACGATCATGCCCTGCAAGCTCCTGAAAGAGCTTCCTATCGTCATCCATGTCCAGCCGGTCAAAGGTAGTTGACTCCCATTCCAAAACATCCAGCACCGCTCCGCGGATCTTGCCTGACCGAAGGTTCCTGACCAGATCGGCTGTCCTGACTACCTGACCACGGGAGGTGTTGACAAGGAAAAAATCTTTACGGAAGGATTGGATAAATGCTTCATCCACCATATTGTGTGTTTCACTGGTCAGGGGCACATGAAGGCTCACCAGGTCGCATTGCTTTTGCAGTTCTTCAAGGGTAGTTTCTTTGACAAAGTCGTTCCCGTATCCTTGCTTATATTTGTCCCAGGCCAGCACTTCGGTCTGGAATCCCTTCAGGCGTTGGGCGAAGGCACTGCCCATGTTGCCGTATCCAATGATACCGACCGTTTTACCCATCAGTTCCATCCCTCGGTTGCCAGCCCTGTCCCACACACCTTTTCTGACTTCGGCATCTGCTTTCAGGAGCCGGTTAAAGAGGGCAAGGATCATCCCAATGGTATGCTCGGCCAGTGCATCTCTGTTCCCTTCCGGTGCATTCAGGCAGATGATCCCATGGCGGCTGGCATAATCCGTATCAATGCCCTCAATACCGGCGCCAACCCGGGCAATGAACTGCAGCTTTGAGGCACAGGACAACAACCCTTCATCAAGTCTGATCCGGTTGCGGATAATAATTCCGGTATATTCAGCAAGAATGGTTCGGTAGTCCTCCGGACTGAGTTCCGGAAAATGATCACATATAAATCCCAGCCGTGTCAACTCTTCCCTCAAAAAGGGATGAGCCGTGTCGAGAAAAAGCACTTTCGATCCCCTGGCGACCATGGTTTATCATTTTCTCAAAAATAAGGAATTTAAGGATTTGGTGCTGATGTGCCGTAAGAAATCTTCCCAAAATTCAGATCCGTTACTGGTGGTGATCAGCGGAAATGACCGGAGAATTTGCTTACATTTGTCAAAATTTCAATATAATGAAAGGAATCATCCTGGCAGGAGGATCGGGTACCCGGCTGTATCCCATCACCCTGGCCATCAGCAAGCAACTGATGCCCATCTACGACAAACCAATGGTTTATTATCCGTTGTCCGTTCTGATGATGGCAGGCATCCGCGACATTCTGGTCATCTCCACGCCACATGACCTGCCTCATTTCCAAAAGCTTCTGGGGGACGGACATTCCCTGGGTCTGTCCATTCACTACGCCGAGCAGGCCATCCCCAACGGGATCGCACAGGCATTCGTCATCGGTGAGGAGTTCATAGGTCCAGACAAAGTGGCCCTGATCCTGGGCGATAACATCTTTTACGGTACCGGGATGCAGAATCTTCTACAGCAGAACAATGATCCCGATGGCGGTGTCGTTTTCGCATACCATGTTTCCGATCCGCAACGCTATGGCGTCGTGGAGTTTGACGACGACCTGAACGCTACCTCCATCGAAGAAAAGCCGGCCCGGCCCAAATCCAACTATGCCGTTCCGGGTCTGTATTTTTACGACAACACGGTCACCGATGTGGTAAAGCGTATGAAGCCCAGCGCACGGGGTGAGTATGAAATTACGGATGTCAACAAATATTACCTCTCACAAAAGAAGCTGAAGGTGGGTATTTTAAGCAGGGGAACGGCCTGGCTTGACACAGGTACATTCGTTTCCCTTCTTCAGGCCTCCCAGTTCGTACAGGTGATCGAGGAGCGCCAGGGACTTAAGATCGGCTGTATAGAAGAGATCGCCTATCGCATGGGTTTCATTGGCAAAGAACAACTGTACCGGATTGCACAACCTTTGATCAACAGCGGATACGGGAAATACCTTATCGACCTCATCAAATAACCAGGACCCCATGTATTCCATCAAGGCACTCCAGGATATCTTCTCTGAATCACTGTCAGGGCAGGAATTCAAACAATCTCCTCCTGAACTTTACGATCCTGTACGGTATATCTTATCCCACGGAGGAAAGCGGTTGAGGCCGGTTCTGCTACTGGCAGGATGCGACCTGTTCGGCGGTGACATTAAGCCAGCTCTCTCCCCCGCTATCGGGATCGAGCTTTTCCATAATTTCACACTTCTCCATGATGACATTATGGACCAGGCGCCGCTGCGAAGAGGTAAATCAACGGTGCACAAGAAGTGGGATACCAATATTGCCATCCTGTCGGGCGACACCCTCTTTGCGCTGGCCTACCAGTACCTGCTTCAATGTGACAGCGATGCACTCCCGCAGGTCATGGAAGTTTTTACCCGTACAGCCATCGAAGTGTGCGAAGGGCAGCAATGGGATATGAATTTTGAGTATCAGAAGGATGTCTCTATTGATCAGTACCTGGAAATGATCCGTTTAAAAACGGCTGTCCTTTTCGCCTGCAGCCTGAAGATTGGAGCGCTCATTGCCCGTGCGGATGCAACCGGGGCGAATAACCTGTATGACTGCGGAATGCACCTGGGCATAGCCTTTCAGCTTCAGGACGACCTGCTGGATATTTACAGCGATGAAGAGGTGTTCGGGAAAAAATCTGGCGGTGATATCGTTGCAAACAAAAAGACCTATCCCTACCTGAAGGCCCTGGAAATGGCAGATAAGGGCCTTCGCAGCAGGTTATTGCAATTGTTCGATGGTACGGCCGGGGATGTCATGGCCAAGGTCGCAGAAGTGAAAGGGATCTATTCTCAGCTTAGCATCAAAGAGCACACCCTGGATGCCATGCATGGCTATTATGCCAAAGCGCTGGTAAACCTGGGCTCAATCCCGGTGGACAATGAAAGGAAAAGCATTCTGGAATCCCTTATCCATGGGATGCAGGAGAGGATTTCATGACCTATGGGCGCTCTTCTTTCCATCGTTCAAGTTCCCTGTGCAACTCATCCCACAAAAATACTTCCTCGTCCAGTCTCGTTTTCAATATCGCATACCGTTCATAAAAACCGGGAACCGATAGTTCTGAATGATAGGTTACTGGATCCGACAGGTAATGATCCGCCTGGCTGATCTCCAGTTCCAGCTGATTGATGCGTTCCTCTGCCTGATGGATCTGGTTGGTGATCTTTCGTTGCTCCCTCTCCAGCTTTTTCCTTTCCTCATACTTCAGCTTCTGATCGGAAACAGGCCGTGCTTCGCTCTGGCGAGAGGCTACAGGATTGATCTCCAGCTCCTGTAAAGAAGACATTTTACGGTTTTCCAGATAATCATAAATATCCCCGATGTACTGACGGATCCCTTTTCTGCTGAATTCAAACACCTTATTGGTCAGTCCCTGCAAAAAATCCCTGTCATGCGATACGATAATCAGGGTGCCGTCATAGTGGATGAGGGCATTTTTCAGGATATCCTTCGAATACATATCCAGGTGGTTGGATGGTTCGTCAAGCACAAGGAGGTTGACGGGCCTTAACAACAGGGCAGCAATGGCCAGGCGGGATTTCTCGCCGCCTGACAGTACTTTGACCTTCTTATAGATCGTATCTCCGCTGAAGAGGAAGTTGCCCAGGATCCCTCTTATTTTCGGCCTTGTCTCGCCCACCGCCACGTCATCAATGGTCTGGAACACGGTCTTTTCCGGATCCAATAATTCGGATTGGTTCTGGGCAAAATAGCCGATGCTGACCTGATGACCGAGCGAAGCACTGCCTTCATGGTCAAGTTCTCCGACGATGATCCTTGAAAGGGTTGTCTTGCCTTCACCATTGCGCCCGACGAACGCGATGGCGTCATTCCTCGTGATTGCGAAGTTCAGGTCCCGCAGCACCTCCAGGTCTCCAAAGCACTTCGATAGATTTTTTGCTTCGAAGACCACCTTTCCTGACCGTGGCGCCGGAGGAAACGCGAAATGGATGGCCGACTGGTCGATTTCATCCACTTCCACGCGTTCCATCTTCTCGATCATTTTGATCCGTGACTGAACCTGGCGGGATTTGGTATTTTTATACCGGAAACGTTCTATGAACCGTTCGATCTGCGCGATCTGGCGCTGCTGGTTCGACCAGGTCTCCATCTGGCGTTCACGCAGCTGCTCCCGCATCACCACAAAGTCAGAATAATTGGCTTTGAAATCGATGATCTTTCCCAGGGATATCTCGATGGTCCTGGAGGTCACGTTGTCGAGTAGCGCCCTATCATGCGAGACCAGGATAACGGCGCCGGGATAAGACATCAGGAACGATTCCAGCCACTGTATGGATTCGAGGTCCAGATGGTTGGTGGGCTCATCCAGCAGAAGGAGATCGGGCTGGACCAGCAGAAGCCTGGCCAGTTCAACGCGCATCTGCCAGCCTCCGCTCAGTTCTGACATGGGCCTGTTAAAATCTGCCGGTTTGAATCCAAGTCCCAGCAACACCTTCTCTGTCCTGGCTTCCATGGTATAACCGCCGATCACCTCAAATCGTTCTTTTGCTTTATTCAGTCTTTCGACAAGGCGGACATAGGTATCAGAATGAAATTCCTTCATCCGGCCGATCGCCCCGATCGTTGCACCGATCATTTCCTTTAATCTCAGCGCTTCATCGAATGCGGTCATGGCTTCCTTCATCACCGTGGCATTGCTGAAGGTATTCATTTCCTGCGGGAGGTAGCCAACCATTTTATCGGCAGGGATGATCACCTGTCCGCTCTCAGGTTCAAATTCCTTATTGATGATGCGCAGAAGCGTCGTTTTCCCTGTGCCATTCCTCCCGACAAGCCCGATGCGGTCGCGGGGATTCACCAGGAAGGAAACATCCTCAAACAAATAATTTCCAGAGAAATGGACCGATATGTTACTGACCGAATACACGCCTGCAAATATAATGAGAGGGATGTATTAAAATGAAATTTTTAGTTTAAACCACGGAGATCACGGAGAAGTAAAGAGAACACAGAGGATTGATAACGAGTCATTTGAACTCCGTGTTCTCCGTGAATCCTCCGTGTACTCTGTGGTTAAATTGGATTTTGATACACCCTCCTCAATATAACAAAAAAGGGGGCTTTAAGGCCCCCTTCTTTCGTTTCGGTACAGTGATTACCGTGTAATCACGACCGATTTGGTAACCTTTTCGCCATTGGCTTTCATGAATTCGATCATGTAGGTTCCAGTGGCATAGGAAGTAGTATTCAGCTGGATCAGCTTGGTGCTGGTCACGTTCATGGCATCCATCACCTGGCCCATATAGTTCATGACCCTGATCTCTGTGATATCGTCTGTCACAGCCAGTTTCACGTAATTTGTAGCCGGGTTCGGATACACCTGGATCATGCCACTGGTGAGGTCATCAATACCCACGACAATGGTCATGGTTATGGCGACGTCCGCGGTGGAGCAGCCGAGCTCTTCAGTAAACTTAATGGTAGCGTTCTCTACGTCGCCTGGTTCAAAGAGACCTTCCGGAGCAATGAACACAGGTACTTCGACGAACTGACCCGGAGCCAGTGTTCCGGATGTGACACCCAGGGATGCCCAGGTGATCTCGGGTGTAATGGCAGCCATCCAGTGCAGGACACCGTTACCGTCATTGCTGATAGTAACGTATTCTGTTGTCACACCGTACGGAGCCAGGTCGACCGGGATCTGCATAGGATCAGCCACGAGAATTGGCTGGTTCAGCGCGAAGTTCTTTTCGATATCGCCGGAGATCTCCTGGTTGTAGACAACGATCGGGTTAAAGCAGTCAGCGCTGCAGGTCACATCATAGGTTCCGGGTTCAACATCGATGTAGTAATCACCATCGGCATTGGTATATACCGGCTGGTAGCCTTCCACCTCGATCATGGCACCTTCGATCGGAGCGCCACCTGCCAGTTCGGTGACAGTTCCCCACATCGTGTAGGTGACGGATTCATACACCTTGATATTGTCGACGAACCACCAGTTGATATTGTAGCTGTCGGCACCATTTCCGACAAATCTGACCTGCGTCAGTTTGCCAAGTGCGGCAGCGGAAATATCATACTTGAAGGTTGTCCATTCAATATCGTTGCTATCGTCGAACTCGGCAACCTGTAACCAGCTGGTGCCATTCCATGCTTCGATGGTCATTAAGTTGTCACCCAGGTAGCTGTATCCACTCAGGAAGAGGTCGAACTTCAGGGTAACGTTATTTTTAGCACTGGTGGCATCGATGAACGGGCTTACCAGGGCCATGGAGTAATCCTCCACTTGAGGACTCCAGTAGAATACGGCCGTTGGGGCAGGATTTCCATCACTATCCACCATGATCCAGTTTGCGCTGGGTGACGGATCGAATGTCCAGCCCTGTGTATCAAAGGATTCGGAATCCCATGGCTCAAAGAACGGCAGGGTGGCAACGCTGAAATCGTACATGCCGATGTCAAGTACCTTGATCTGCTGATGTTTGATCTCCACACCATAAACAACCTTGGTGTTATAATCTTCAGCCTCAAATGTCACATCCCATGTTCCAGCAGGAAGATTTTGTATGATGTACTTGCCATCATAGCCCGTCTGAGTGGAATATCCACCCGGGAGGCTGACAGTACCCATGATGACCGGCGAACCCGACTGCGCATCATATACATAACCCTTCAGAGTACCGCGGCCGGTGACTGTTGCGTAGGCAGGACCTTCTGCGAAGGATTCGCCTTCATCATAGACAGCCGACACGTAGTATTCGTAAGTACCCGGATTCAGACCGGCATCGGTATACGATGTATCAGGAGTTGGCACAAAGTCGAAGTTGGCGCCATTTCTCCACAGGTTATAACCCACCAGGCCTCTGGTTTCACCAGGAGCGGTTGCAATCTTGTCTGTTTTCACGGTTCCGAAAGCCAGGTCGCCCGAATTATGGATAACGTTCTTCACCAGTGGAGCAGTCGGAGCATAGTTGGCTACTTCTGACGCCACCCAGCCCTGGATGTTCCAGTCACCAGCGATACCGTACCCGGACATGGCTTCCCATTCGATAGCGTCGAAGCTCAGCAGGTTTCCCTTGCCGTCGTAGTTGGTGAATTCATCCCTGCCGGCAGGATAACCGGCGGCAGCCTGTACCAGCTCAAAACCGATCCACAGTTTCTGTGAGGCGTCGATCAGGATCGGATTGTTCAGCATGACTGTGTTGTACTCCTGCTGGATGAGGGCTCCAAGCGGCTGGCTGACCACTTCGTTGGCAGCGTTTTCACCCGTCCAGACCTTCAATGTGAAGTCACAGATGCCTTCTGCGTCGGATGGTACAAATCTGACCTTCGTCAGGTACCAGGAGTCAAAGCTGATCAGATCCGCTGGTGTGAACATATGCGCATTGTACCATGTCGCAGCGCCGTTCAGACCCACTCTTCCAAAGAACACTCCGTCGTCCCATGTGATCCATTGACCGGTTGGGGCACCAGGAGCAGTCCAGGTCAGAAGAACGTCGTCATTCTCCAGCAGGAAAGCCTCCAGGTTGATCGGAGGCATCAGGTCGCCGCCAACGATGGCTTCATACGGAGGATCGAGCAGACAGCTATGACCGAAGTCATATACGCAGGTCAGGTTGTAGTAGTAGATACCACCCGGAGACACAACGTCGATATACTGTTCTGTATACACGCTCAGCGGTTCGGGGTTGATGATCACACCATCGCGATACACGTTGAAGCCTACCAGCTCGAACTCATCCCTCTTGTCGCCGATCAGTCCGACGGCAGGAACAGGAGGATTGCTGACAGAGCCTTCACAGTAGTAGGGTGTTCCCTTCATGTTACTGACCGGTTTCACATCACCGGCTATCGGACCGTTGGCTGCCGCAGACATGATCATGTAATAATCATAGTTGACGATTGTTCCGGATGTTCCGGTATACGGTGAGATGGTCAGGTAACCTGACGGATAGGTGGCATCGTTGAATGAAACCAGCAGCTGGCTGTTGCAGTAGAACTGAATGTTACTGCCCACGCCAACAATGGTCACCACGTTGGGAGAACCAAAGCCGGTGTTGATAGCACCTGAACTGGTCCATCCCTGGATCACTTCAGAACCACCGCCGCCAGTCATCTTGAACACACTGAACGAACCACCCTGGGTAATGTTGCAGAGGTAGCCGGTACACTGATCCATCCAGCTGGTAGCCCTTACAGTCATACCGATGGATTCGGAGTCGGAACCACCTGTCTTGGTCACTTCAACTTCAAACGTGAAGTCTTCGTACTGCTCATCGTAGTAGGCCCCTTCCCAGTTACCTGCCGCGCTTGCGGTCATATACAGGTAGCTGTCGCCCGGTGCTGTCCACTCATCGCTCGAGAACAGCCAGTTATCCGGGAGGACAGGTGACAGGAAGTCTTCATAGATTCCCGGGAATTCTATCGGGCTGGTCCAGGTCAGGATGACGCTCATGCCATTCACTGAACCTGCAAAATCAGTCGGTTGCGGGAATACGTCGCAGATGTAATAGACGAAACCTTTCTCAACGATGATGGATTCACCGCCGGAATAGACCGCCTGTACACCACCAACATAGTATTGTCCGAGGACAAGGTCGGTATAGGTATAGGTCAGTTCGGTCGTATAGGCCAGCTTAACACCATCCAGGTACACGTTGTAACCTTCCAAGACGCGGGAATCGCTGATCTCACGGGCACCTTGCATGCCGCCCAGGATCTTGATCTCGTCGAGGCAGATACCGTAACCGGAAGCCTGTCCGCAATCACCGGCAAAACCAATCTGGTAATTGCTGGTGGCGTTGGGCAGTGCAATGCTTTCGCCCCTCCAGTACCTGATATCGTCGATATAGCTTGTGAGGGGATGCCAGATGGCTCCGGGAGCGGTCCTGTAATAGACCTTCAGTTCATCCTGTCCGGCTCCCTTGGGCTGAGTATGATAGAAGGTAAGCTTTGGTACCGCTGCATCGCTGAGGTCAATCGGAGGAGTGACCAGACGGGTGCTGGCTGTGCTTCCGATAAAGAATGCATTGTAGGTACCTTCATGTGCAAAATCAGGAATGTTCATCGAACTACCTGTCCTGACGATCCATGGGGTCTGTGTTTCGGTCAGGTATTCCTGTGTCCAGCCGGCAGGGATCGATCCGCCTTCAAAGCCTTCTTCAAAGACCGTTTCATATTCAAGGACCGGAGGACACCAGGTGGCGACACCTGTCATGTTGTCCACGTGGAAGCATGCCGGCGGCAGGAAGATCTCCATCAGGTTCACATTCAGTGAAAGATCATTCAGGATCGAAATATTCATCAGAGAATATGGATTGTAATAATCTTTTGTCACTGACAGGTCATAAGTGCCGTCCCAAATCTGTTTGTAGAAAACGACCACACCGTTTGCCGGGGAAATGGCGCTGTACGTCTTGTTCGGATCGCCATCGCTGCTGGTCAGGAGTACCTGGGCACCTTCAGCCGGGTTCCCGTCGTTGGTGCGGATATTCAGGGTAACCGTATGTTCATACCCCTTGGGCAGAACATTGGAGAAGGATGGCTCGGAAGTGTTGAACGAGTAGTTGGCAACTACAGCGTAACGGTACATTCCTTTTTCATAACCATTCCAATCGGTATCCAGGTAGCTGGTTTCGGTCACCGTCGCTTTCTCTGTCCATGCTTCCGGTACCGCCTCGTCACCCTCACGGAGGTAATATACTGTATAATCCTCAATCTCCCTGGTGCCAATGTTTTCCTTCACAGGTTTAAAGGTCCCTTCACCCACTTTATAGGTTCCGGCAACCATATTGGAAGGATTCAGTGACATTTCATTGCCTGAACCGGCTTCAAAGGTAACGGTCGGGTTATCCTGGGTATATCCAATGATGTTTCTGCCCTTGCTTTCATCATACACGAATGCGCGCATCATGAAATCGGCAAACTCGGATACAACCCATGGCTGATTCAGTGAAACATCGCGTGAATAGCTGCGGTAGACCATGGCATCTTCGTCAATGGCGATGGGTACGCAGTCCGGATAGTTTCCGCCCTGGACCATGGCGATGTAGAAGTCACCGCTCGGAATGCTTACGCCCAGTGTGGAAAGATCGACCTCTACCCAGCCATAGGCAAACGGATCATAGGTCACGCGTCCGAATTCGGTGCCGGGCATACCATCGGGTCCATTGTCATCAAAGATAGCCACTTCAAAGGGCTGTGTGTTAGCACCGGTTGGCCAGGTGCCGTCAAAGATGTTGATCTGAACAGCGAACAGCTCAGCCGGATAGGCCATCGGTGTGAAACGGACGGCATGCATGTTGCCACCCTTTTGCCACGCTGTGACATTATCCGCTTCGTTGTCATCGTAAATGATCTGATAGAAGTCGCTGTACTCATACCAGTTTACAAATACCTCGGTATGCTCCTGGTTGCGTGTGGCATTGACGCCAATTACGGGGTACGGGAACTCGTAAAGTTCGAAATTCACTTCCACGTTCTGTCCATCACCGACCACAACACCTTCAAGAACCTGGGTTTCGAAGCCTTCGGCCTCGCAGGTCATCGTATAGGTATCTTCGGTAACAGCTTCCAGTATGTAGGATCCGTTGTTGGCTGTATAGGCTGTCCATGTTCCCCAAGAGCCTGTTGCAGTGACAAGGGCTCCCTGGATCGGGATGAATTGACTACCCAACTCGGAAACCGTTCCAAAGATGGTACCTTCACCGTTGATGTAAACCGTAGCGGTGTTGGATTTCATGGATTCACCCGGGGTAGGATCGCCAAACAATGCAGAGACCTGGTAATCATAATATCCGGCAGGCAGACCTGTATCAAAATATTCGAGGGTTTCGGCATCGGTTTGTCCGATATACGAACCATCCCTGAAAACATTGAATCCGACAAGATCACCGTATTCGGCTTCCCTCATTTTTTCATATTTAGGTGTCACCCGTTCTGTGGGGATCTCCGTATTTGCCTTATTCACTGACAGGGAGTTCCTCAGATCCGGGATGGCAGGAGTTGGATCCGGCACTCCGTTGTCGAGGAGATAACTATCGCCCATGGGGCCCTTGACACCGGCGCGGATCATATACAGGTCATAATCCGGGGATGTCCATCCGCTACCGACGGCATGGTCAGCACCACGGTTTTGTCCTGCAGCGGCCGAACAGATCCCGGTTGGAGGAACATCCGGGTAGGTACCCAGCTGATAATGTGCCAGCCAGAAATCACCCGAAGTGATTTGAATATTCAGTGCAGTCAGGTCAACTGTCAGCCAGAAAGCGCTGGTGGCTGTCTGATCGCTTTGTCCAAGCTGTGTGCCCGGTATTCCGCCTGCGTCCGCATAAATTCTTACCCTGAATGGGGTGTAAACATTCCCGGCAGGCCAGCTTCCATCCCATGTATACATCTGGAAGGTAGTGATCGTACAGGGGTATCCCAATGGTGTAAAACGTACTGCAGTTTCTCCACCCGGATCGTACCATGCCATGGCATTGTCGCCTGTACCCGTGTCGTAAATGATCCAGTAGGGTTCGCCGGCGCCTGCCGCGCTCCACGTCAGATGGGCCGTATGGCCTACATCTTCGCCTTCAAGTTCAGTTGGAGGAGGCAGATACTGTGATGTCCATGCATAGTAGATCTTTTCTGAGTGGCCGCTGGCATAATAGCAGGCCACCGCACTGGTGTAGGTCTGACCCCAGTTGATCAGCTCAGGGTTGTACTGCCAGGATGTCTCGGTGGTGAAACCAGCGATGAAGTCATCCAGGTACACGGTAAATCCGATGGGGTTCTTCTGAATGAAGCTCCAAATCTTTACATTATCCACGGCCCATTCGTTGATGTTGTAGCAGTCAGCACCGTAGGCACGGAACCTGACCTGGAAATTTTGATTGGCATAGTCTTGCACATAGTCAACATTGTGCGTCCAGGAGATGCTTCCCGTGTTGGACCAATCGCGGGTCGGAATCCAGTTTGTACCGTCAAATACTTCAAAGGCCAGATGCTCAAGTCCATCGCTTGCAAAATCAGACAGGTAAATGTCATATTCCACTACCAGCTGATACGTGTAAGCCTTGCAGTCGAAGACCGGACTGGTGAGCGTATGGCTGTAGTTGGTTACTGATGGAGACCAGTAGAAATACGCTCCGGGGGCCGGATTACCGTAGGATGTGGTAAAGCCCCAGTTGGAAGAGGACGGATTCTCTGTCCAGGTATTGTACTGTGCCTGATCCTGGAACGGAATATAATAAATATCCTTCATTCCGCCCGGTTTCTCCCATGTAGCCAGCAACGTGAGAGGATCCACAAACAGGTTCTGTGCAGGATCCGTTATCTCCTGAAGCTCAACGTCAAAAACAACGTCTCCGTTGAGGAAATAGTTATTGTTGGTATAGGTCACATAGCCGGGGAAGGCGACCGCCAGGTCGTACGTTCCGTTCCATGCGCCCTTGAATTGCGCCACTCCCGTCGCATCGCAGATGGCGCTGTATGCATGTTCGGTCAGTCCATCATGGTTGATGAAGGTCACATATGCGCCTTCCGGGGACTGGTTGGAAGAGAGAGTAACATTGACGGTAACGGTGGATGTCCAGTTTTTCCCCAGCATGTTGGAGAGGGTGGGGGCAGAATTACCGGCATCATACGCTACGACGACTGCCCAGCGGTATCCGCCGTTAGGCAGGGAGTTCCATGCGTTGTCGTAATAGACGTTGTTGGTTACAAAACCTGCCAGCAGTGTCCAGTTGGCGGGGATTTCCTCATCGCCTTCGTTCACGCGGTAGACCATGTAGTGGGAAAGACCTCTGGGAGTTTCTCCGCCTTCGATCGGCCGGTAAAGACCTTCGCCTTCATAACCCGTTTTCATCTTGGGTTCTGAAAGTCCGAGGATCTCGCCTCTTGGTCCCCTGGTGCCCTGGATGAGCTTGGAGTCGTCGGCACGATCCAGAAGTAATCCGCCCGGGCTCGAAACGACCGCACGGATCATGAAATCGTTGTAAGCGGACACATACCATGGGCCTGTGCCGTATTTCTGGTAGCTGCGGAACACCGGGTTGGATTCATCCACTGCGATCGGGGCGCAGTTGGGATAATCGCCACCCTGCTGCATGGCCACGTAGAAGCTGCCGCTGTTGATGACCACAGGTCTGTCGCTGACATCCCACGCGACCCAGCCCACGGCATTAGGCACAACTTCCACCTCAGCCAGTTTGGTTCCCGGGAAGCCATCTTCTCCGTCATCATCGAAGATGGCAATGTTGAACGGCTGGAGAATATCGCCGCCCGGAGGATAATATCCATTTCCGATGTTAACCGATCCATAGTGGATCGTGCAGGGATATCCGCCCGGTGTGAATTTGAGGGCGTTGTAACTGCCTTCCAGTTGCCATGCGACCATATTTTCCAGCACACCGTCGTCATAAATGATCTCATATAAACCGTCGGGTATTCCCCAGGAGATTTTTACCACATTCACGTCGGCCTGGACGATCTCGGCCAGCACGCTGCTGACGGGAACCTTGTCTTCGCCAAGTGCAAAGTCCGATGTTGCAGTTCCATCCGCCGGGATCTGAACCTGATTCACTCCCGTTTGGTAACCGGCCTTTGTAGCGGTAACGGTAGTAAAGTTCGTTCCCATGGTATACATTGTCATTGTATAGAAACCGGCATTGTCCGTAAACGTTGAAGCTTCACCGAATGCACTGAAAGCATTCATCACCACTCCGGGGATTGGATCGCCGGAGATCGCATCGGTCACCGTACCCTGAACGTTCCCTTGCGTAGGTGGGAAGTAATACACCCTTAATCGCGGAGGATAACTGGTATAGGTTCCTGTACCGAAGGGTGGTGGAACAGGTGAGTCGAAATACCGGTAGCAACCCTGGTTTGATATGCCCTGAAAAGCCTGCCAGGGGCCATAGCGGTTTCCTGAATAAGCCCCGTCCATGTTTTTCCAGATGATAGCAAGATGCCCCGAACCGGTGTACATGAAATTCCCAATCAGGGGGAACTCATTCCATCCTGCCACCATCAAACAGCTGCCCGTCCAAACCTTTGTATACCCGTCAGCAATCAAATCCGCATCCGTGTCTGGGATTGTGTTCGTGGTCCAGGAAGTGAAATCAACCTCCTTCATCCAGCACGAAAGGTTCAGGATCGGATTAGCATTGGTGTTAACGCTGTTCGCATTGTAACCTATTTTCGTGATCAACTTGGGATTCGTATCACCGAAATTTGTGTTTGAATAAATGGTTTTGGACCAACCATAATTATAAAAACCATAAAACGGGATATAAGAAATAGTTGTGTAATAGGTCCCAATGTCTGTCACCAACTGGGCACTAGTTTGGAATCCGAAAAATGATAATAACATCGTTATCATCATTAATCTCACAAAAAGAGTAACCTTTTTCATACGTATTAAATTTAAGTTAATAAGACATTTTGCTGCAAATATATAATAAATAAAATAAATTCAAAAATTAATCACTTTTTTTGTCCGGCTCATACAGAACCGCTCTCCAGGAAAAACTATATCGCTTAAATTCCTGTATATCAATTACTATGTAAAATCCAGACTTATTATGAAATCCTCTTTTTTTACTTAATGGTAAAAGTAATACATTATTAAATAAAAAACACTAACCGTCAGCGAAAAAATCTTAAAAAAAGTCCTGCAACATTAAAACAAAACAAGATTAAAAGCAAGTGTTTATTGAAATGTTGTGTAAAATTAATGAAGATTTTATTAGAAGCAATTTAAATTAATGAAATTAACAATTTTTTACCAGGATACGGGGCTCCATCATTTCCCGGATGGCATACGCCACTCCTTCCCTTCCGAGGCCCGAATCCTTGACACCGCCGTAGGGCATGTGATCCACCCTGAAGGTGGGTACGTCGTTGATGATCACCCCTCCCGTTTCCAGTTCACGGAACGCATAATTCATTTCGTCGATGTTGTTGGTGAAAACTCCCGCCTGGAGGCCAAAGTCGCCCTGGTTGACCTTTTGTACGGCTTCTTCAAAACCATTGTACGAATCCAGGGTGACCACCGGGCCGAACACTTCCATGGAGCACACCTTCATATCCGGTAATGTACCTGTGAGAATCGTCGGCTCCATAAACGCCTCCTGCCTCCCGCCTCCCGCAAGGATCACCGCCCCTGCCTCCACCGCTTCCTTTATCCATGTCTCCACCCGGACGGCATTTGGTTCATCGATCATCACAGAAATATCGGTCTTCTTATCCATGGGATCGCCGTGCCGGAGTGTTTTGACGGCGTCGGTGAAAAGGCGTGTAAGGTAATCGAACACGCTCTGCTCCACATAGATACGCTGAGAATGTATGCATACCTGGCCCGAATAGGAGAATGCCCCTGTCAGGCATTTTCTTACAGCTTCATCGATCTGGCAGGATTTGGTGACGATGACGCCCGCGTTGCCGCCCAGTTCGAGCAGCACTTTCTTTTTGCCCGCTTTCTCTTTCATCGCCCATCCAACGCCCGGGGATCCGGTGAACGACAGCAGCCGGATGCGAGGATCGGTTACCAGCAGGTTGCCTGTCTCGCGTGACATGGGCAGGATGCTGACCGATCCCGGGATGAGGCTTGTATTTTCAAAGACGCGGGCTAGTTCCAATGTGGAAAGTGGGGTCAGGGACGATGGCTTGAGAATGATGGGGCATCCCGCGGCGAGTGCCGGGGCGATCTTATGCACGGCCAGGTTCAGCGGGAAGTTGAAAGGCGAGATACCGGCCACCAGACCGACCGGAAAATACCTCACCAGTCCCTCCTTGCGGTCACCAGCCGGAGTCCAGTCGATGCCGATGTATTCCCTGGGCAGCCGGAGCGATTCTTCGGCGGCGACGCGGAAGGTCTGTATCGAGCGGTCGATCTCTGCAGCGGCGTATTTCCAGGGCTTTCCCGACTCCTTCACCAGCAGCTGGGTGAACCATTGTTTCCTGACCGTGATCTCATCAGCAATCTGTAAAAGAAGTTCGTGTCGGGCATAGCCAGGCATGTCGCGAAGCTGTTTCTGCACAGCCAGTGCTTTTTGTATGGCGGTTTCCAGCAGGGTCTGATCAGCCAGATAGGTCTGGGCGATGAGTTCATGGTTATAGGGATTATGAACGTCCAGCGTCACAGCCGATTTTCGGAATTCACCGGCCAGGTAAAGGGGGTATATGTCCATGGGGGTGATGTTTGTGTAAAATTAGAAAATTTATGAAGTATGTAGCATGAAAAATGAAAAATGAAAAATTATGAAGCATGTAGCATGAAATATGAAATATTTTAAATATTCATTTCAGAAGATGGTTGCATTTATACATTATTAAATAATATTGCATGCTTCATTCTTCATCCTTAATATATCTACACATGCCCTGAAGATCCTCTCCCTCTTCCTGGCGATCCTCCGGGTGGTCATAGACGGGGAGGTCTTCAGGGCCGGTTACATCTTCCGGATCGTTCTCATCCCTGGGGCGAACCGGAAATGGGGGCTGTGTCAGAAGCACTTAACCACCAGGGAACGCAAAGGTCTTCTCAAAGGTACACAAAGCATCATCATTGATTATCAATTACTTGGTGTTCCTTTGAGAAGCACTTTGTGTAACTTTGTGTTAAAAGCAGCTTGTAATACAAACTCTCGCAGCCGTAGTGATCATCTTCAATTAAAATAATATCCTTCAACAGATTTGTAATTTCGATTTTTTTACTAATTTTGCTGCTCCATTTTTTTAGGTACCTTTAATTGGCTTACAGATGTATGCAATCGTTGATATAGCAGGGCAACAGTTCAGGGTTGAACAGGGTCAGGAAGTCTTCGTCCACCGTTTACAGGGCGAAGAGGGCGCACAGGTGACCTTTGATGACGTTCTTCTGATCGATTCCGACGGAACGGTCAATGTGGGCAAACCGGTCGTGGAAGGCGCCTTCGTTTCCGCAAAGATCATGTCCCACCTGAAAGGCGACAAGGTATTGATATTCAAGAAGAAAAGAAGAAAAGGCTACCAGAAGATGACCGGTCACCGTGACCTTCTTACGCGCATCCTGATCGAAAACATTTCGCTGACGGGTGGCAGGATCAGGGAACCGGAAGTGAAAAAAGCTGTAGTGAAAGAGGAAACGATACCCGTAAGCCCTGTTGTGGAAACAACACCCGAAAACCTGACTTCGGCACAGGAAGTTACGGAAGAAGTGAAGCCGAAGCCCCGCCGGAGAGCAGTGAAAAAAGAACCGGAAGAAGGGGCGGGGGAGCAGTAGCCAGCGGGAGGCGGGTAGCAGGAGGCGGGAAGCGGGAAGCAGGAGGCGGGAGGCGGGAAGCAGGAGGCGGGAGGCGGGAAGCAGGAGGCGGGAAGCAGGTTTGGGATTTATTTGGAGTTTGGATCTTGGAATTTGGATTTTACCATATTTAGATATTAGAAACCATGGCACACAAAAAAGGAGTGGGAAGCTCACGCAACGGACGTGAATCCCACAGCAAACGACTGGGTGTAAAAGTTTTTGGCGGACAGTACGCGCGTGCCGGAAACATTATCGTCAGACAGAGAGGAACCAAACACAATCCAGGCCTGAATGTATCCATTGGCAAGGACCACACCCTGTTTGCCCTTGTGGACGGGACGGTTCAATTCAGTAAAAGAAAAGACGACCGGTCGTACGTTTCCGTGATCCCCGCTGAAAAACCCCAGGAATAGACACCATCGTTGTATCTATACTATGAAAAGAAAATCTCCTGGTGGATCATCAGGGGATTTTTTTTTGGAAATGGTTACTTTTGCGGAGGATTAGCTACAAGCTGCAAGCTGCAAGGTTGAGACTTAAGACTTGAAGCTTGAAGCTTGTAGCTAACCAGATTGAAATTACCATAATGAAACAAGAATCCTAATATGCTAGAACTGACCTACATCCGCGAGCACAAACAGGACGTCATCCGGCGTCTCGGTATCAAGAATTTCAAAGCAGTCCACCTGGTGGATGAAATCGCGCAGGCGGATGCCGAACGCCGCAGGATCCAGAAATCGCTTGACGACATCCTGGCCGAATCCAACCAGGCTGCCCGCGAGATCGGGATCCTGTACAAAAGCGGCCGCGTGGATGAAGCGGGCGAGCTGAAGGCAAAGACCGCCGAATGGAAGGTGCGGTCAAAGGAACTGGGCGAAAAGCTCTCGGAGACCGAACAGAGGCTGAACGACCTGCTGGTGCAGCTTCCCAATCTCCCCCACCCTTCGGTGCCAAAAGGATTTTCAGCCGAGCACAACGAAAATGTCTACCAGGAAGGAAACTTCCCTCAGCTGTATCCCGGGGCGATGCCCCACTGGGACCTGATCAGGAAATATGATATCATTGATTTTGAGCTGGGTAACAAGGTGACAGGAGCGGGATTTCCCTTTTACAAGGGCAAAGGAGCCAAACTGCAGCGGGCGCTGATCGCCTTCTTCCTGGATAGTGCCGTCAAAGCGGGATATCTTGAAGTTCAGCCTCCCCTGCTGGTGAACGCTGACTCAGGGTATGGTACAGGCCAGCTTCCGGATAAGGACGGCCAGATGTATGTCGTCACGGAGGAGAACTTCTACCTGATCCCCACAGCCGAGGTCCCCATCACCAACATTTACCGGAATGTCATCCTTACGGCCAATGATCTGCCTGTCAAGAATGTAGCCTATTCCAGCTGTTTCAGGCGAGAGGCAGGCTCCTGGGGGAAAGATGTCAGGGGACTGAACCGCCTGCACCAATTCGATAAGGTCGAGATCGTACAGATCGTGCATCCGGAGCGTTCGTATGAAGCTCTGGAAGAAATGCGCACGCATGTGGCGGGACTCCTCCACGCCCTGGAGCTTCCCTTCCGTATCATGAAGCTGTGCGGTGGCGATCTGAGCTTCACCAGCGCACTGACCTATGATTTTGAGGTCTATTCAGCCGCTCAGGAACGGTGGCTGGAGGTCAGCTCCGTCTCCAACTTCGAATCATTCCAGTCGAACCGCATGAAACTGCGCTTCAAGGACCAGGACGGGAAAACAAAGCTGGCCCATACACTAAACGGAAGCGCCCTTGCGTTACCCAGGGTGGTGGCTGCCTTGCTGGAAAATAACCAGACGGCCGACGGGATTAAGGTGCCGGAGGTTTTGGCAGAGTATACGAGGTTTGACATGATTTGAGAGGAGAGAGGAGAAAGGAGAGATAGTACTAATAATATTAAAGCGAGTGAGGATGCGGTGGGTGTCATATGCAATGGTTTTTCTGATGTTGCTGGGGATGATTTCTCCTGCAGGAATGGTTTTCTCGCAGAAGCCGGACACGACGCGTATTGTTAGCAGAAAACCGGCCGCTGTGCGACCGGGAAGCGCCAGCAACGAATCCAAGCTGGCTGCTGAATATTATTCCAAACAGCAATTTGACAAAGCGGCCGTATTATACGAGAAGCTTTACAAGGAAAATCCCTCGTATGTCAATTATACGTATTATTATTTCTGTCTGATCCAACTCAACAGGTTTGACGAAGCGGAGAAACTGGTTAAAAAACAGATAAAGGCTTTTCCCGAAAAAGCGCGATACCAGGTCGACCTCGGTTACATCTACCAGATGTCGGATGAATCCGGCAAGGCAAAAAAAGAGTACGAAAATGCCATCCTTAAACTAACCGCTGACCGCAACGCCATTATGGAACTTGCCGGTGCCTTTCAGTCGCGCAGGGAGAATGAATATGCCATCCGTACCTATTACAGGGGAAGGGAATTGATGGGCCCTTCGGAATCATTCAACCTGGAGATCGGTTCCATTTATGAATCCGAGGGCAAATATGAAGAGATGTACAACGAGTACCTGAACCTGATCGAGGCTGAACCGTCGATGATCCAGAACGTTCAGACCAGGATTCAGAATACCCTCTCGGAAGATCCGGACGGGACCAAAAGTGATCTCTTAAGGATCGCCCTGCTCAAACGGATCCAGACATTCCCGGATAAGGTCCTTTACTCGGAGATGATGATCTGGTACTCCTTGCAGCAGAAAGATTTCAAAACGGCCCTGATACAGGCCAAAGCCCTCGACCGAAGATTCAGCGAGCAAGGCGAGCGAGTATTCGAGCTCGGGATGCTGAGTGCATCCAATGAGGATTATGATGCTGCATCCGATGCCTTCAGCTACGTCATCAACAAAGGAGAATCAGCTGAGTTGTACCTTTCAGCAAGGATCGAATTGCTCAATGTCATGTTCATGAAAAGTACCTCAGAGTACGTAACGGACAAAGCGGCATTGATGGATCTGGAACAACAGTTTCGGCAGCTTCTGGATGAACTGGGCCATAACAGAACTACCCTGTCCCTGATGCGGAACATGGCTCATCTGCAGGCCTTTTACCTCAATAAGCAGCAGGATGCCGTTGCATTGCTGGAGGAGGCCAGGCAGATCAAAACGCTCATGCCGCAGGAACGTGCCGGGATCAAAATGGAACTGGCCGATATCTTACTGTTCAGTGGCGAACCCTGGGAAGCCACCCTGCTGTACTCCCAGGTGGAAAAAGAATTCAAACATGAGCCAATCGGACACGAGGCAAAATTCCGTAACGCACGACTTTCCTATTACATCGGCGAGTTCCGGTGGGCAAAGGCCCAGCTCGATATTCTGAAAGCAGCTACCTCAAAGCTCATTGCAAACGATGCCATGGAACTGTCGCTCCTGATCCTTGATAACATGGATCCTGACAGTACGTATACCGCCCTTGGACAGTACGCCAGGGCCGATTTTTACCTATTCCGGAATAATGATGAACAGGCCATGGTGTTACTTGATTCCATTCAGCGATCATATCCCGGTCATCCTCTGGCAGATGAGATCCTTTACAAGAAAGCGCAGATCGCACTCAGAAAGGGCAAATTTCAGGAAGCGGACACCCTCCTCGGGGAGGTGACCGGTCTTTACCCCTGGGATATCCTAGCCGACAATGCCCTGATGATGCGGGCCAGACTGCATGAAGAACAGCTCAGTGATCCGTCAGTGGCCATGGAACTCTATCAGCGCCTCATGACCGACTATCCCGGCAGCCTTTTCGTGGTGGAAGCCCGGAAACGATTCAGGGAGCTGAGGGGGGATGTGGTGAATTAGTTGGCAGCCTGTCCTGATGAGTGAAACGAAATCAGGATCAACAGTCAGCAGTCAACAGTCAACAGTCAACAGTCAGCAGGCAACAGGCAATAACTGGCAGTTGGGAGTTGCAGTTGACGGTTAGCGGAGAAAGATATGCGAAAATCGACAATCGACAATCGGCAATCATCATGAGCGTCAGGCCGAAAAAGCATCTGGGCCAGCACTTTCTGGTCGACGAAAACATCGCCCGCAAGATCGTTGGTAGTCTTTCGCCCGGCACCAGCCAGGTGCTGGAGGTCGGTCCCGGAAGGGGTGTGCTGACCAGGTACCTTATACCTCTTTTCCCATCCCTTCAGATCGTGGAAATAGATGAGGAGTCAGTCCGGTACCTGAAAGAGACCTTCCCGCAGATCAGCAAACAGATCATTCATGGTGATTTTCTTAAAACCGACCTGAGCGGATTATTTACAGAATCCTTTGCCATCATTGGCAATTTTCCCTACAATATTTCTTCGCAGATCCTTTTTCATATTATCGAACACAGGGAGCAGGTGACAGAAGTAGTGGGCATGTTCCAGAAGGAGGTGGCTGAGCGCATAGCGTCACCCCCGGGATCAAAGAAGTACGGTATCCTCAGCATCCTGACTGGTGCTTTTTACGATATTGAGTATCTGTTTTCCGTCAACGAAACGGTCTTTTATCCTCACCCGAAAGTGAAATCTGCGGTGATCCGCATGACCAGGAATAAGACGGTACGACTGGAATGCGATGAGGCGTTCTTTTTCAAGGTAGTGAAAACAGCATTCAATCAACGAAGAAAAACGCTGCGTAATGCGCTGAGGAGTCTTTCCAATGAAAAGGCAGCTTCGGATCCTGTTTTCTCCCTTCGCGCAGAACAGCTCAGCATACAGGATTTCATCCGACTGACAAATCTTTTGGAACCGGCATTTTATTAAATTTGCCGGCAAATTGAAACCGATGAAGAAGCCAGGACATCAGCAGTCGGTAAGACCTGGACCGGAATTGAAGCCCTTACTGAATTCCAGCATTAAAAACCAGTGGATCTATGGACTGGTCATCGTTCTTTTCACACTGGTACTCTATGGTAATACGGTCAGGAACAAGTACGCCGTGGATGACCACCTGGTGACCTACCCCAACGAACAGATCGCGCAAGGGATCAAAGCGATTCCCGAGATCCTGACCACACGTTACGCCAAGGAAGAACAGCTGACGTACGGATATCGCCCCCTGGTGAAGATCACCTACGCCATTGAGTATGAGATCTGGGGCTTCAAGCCAGGACGGTCCCACGCCATCAATGCACTGATCTATGCGTTCACCGGGCTGCTCCTTTTCCGGCTGCTGAGAAAGCTTTTAAAAGACTACCATCCGTTGTTTGCGATCCTCGTCACCCTGCTATTCATCGCACATCCCGTTCACACCGAGGTGGTTGCCAGTCTGAAGAACAGGGATGAGCTGCTGGGATTCTTTTTCAATGTGGTGACAATGATCCTGCTCTTTCGTTTTGTGGAGACCCGAAAGATCCGTTTTATCCTTTTGTGCGCGCTGACGTTCGTTCTTGTCCTGTTATCCAAGCCTACGGCTGCGATATTCTTTATTATCTATCCACTGGCCCTTTATTTTTTCACCGATGTAAAAACCAGACCACTGGTGTATTCTGCTATCGCCTTTTTCGGGCTGGTCCTGCTCTTCCTGGTATTTACCAGGTTCGTCCTTCCGGAGAACGTCAGGCCGGTGCAGTATTATGAAAATCCGCTCTTTTTTGAGAAGAACCTCTGGCTGAGGGCAGGGACGGGATTTTATATTTTGCTGTATTATCTGCGTCTGCTTCTTTTCCCTCATCCGCTCCGGTTCTACTATGGATACGATATGATCCCTGTGGTGAACCTGGCCAACGGGTGGGTGATCCTGAGCATTCTGATCCATGCCGCACTGCTGGCATACGCCATCTATAAATTCAGGGAAAAGCACATTCTTTCGTTCGCCATTTTCTATTACCTGCTGATGATGGCCATGTATTCCAATTTTGTTTTACCGTCCCCCGGGATCATTGCTGAAAGGTACCTTTATGTTTCTTCCCTGGCTTTCAGTCTGGTGGCGGTCTATTTCATTTTCAAGCTCTACCATACTTCCCCCTTCAGATTCAATCCTTCAAAAGGTTCACTTGCAGGCATTCTTATCACCTGCATGATCCTTCTGGTTCCCTATTCGGTCTATACCTTCAACCGGAATAAGGATTGGAAGAACTATATGACCCTCTACGAGAGAGACCTTCCCCGGCTGGAGCGATCAGTGAAAGCTAATGTATTGTATGCCAGTCTTTTAACCAGCGAAGTTTCCGAAACGATGGATATGGAAAAGCAGACAAGATGGATTGGTCTCATCAAAAAGCACTACGACCAGGCGCTGAAGATCTACCCTGATAATTTTGAAGTGCTGAACAATTACGGTTCATTTTATGCTTATACGCTTGGAGATCTGCCCACCGCCATTCCTTACTTTGATAAAGCCATTCAGCTGGAACCCCGACGTCCGGAGCCCTATTATAATCTTGGATACACTTACAAAATTCTTGGGGATACGGCCCGTGCGATCAGCAACTACCGGATGGCCAACCAGCTAATGCCCTCCAGTGTCGCCATCAAATCAGACCTGGCGAACCTTTACTATGCTTCTGATTCAGTGATCCAGGCCATTCAGATGAACAGGGAAGTGATTGAAATTGATTCCGGCACAGCCATCCCTTATATTAACCTTGGCAATTACATGGCCGGTCTTGGCGATACAGCCCGTGCCATACCCTACTGGGAAAAAGCCGTTTCCATCCAGCCTGAGTACCGTCTCTGCATGAAGATCAGCTGGTATTATCTTCAGCAGATGGACTCTGCCAGGACCTGGCAGTATTATAACATGGCACAGAAGGTCAAACCCAGGATGACACGGGGAGAAGAAAAACGATAAGGGAAGATGAAAGCTGGCATTTATAATAGAAGAACGGTTCCTGACCTGCTATTATCCGTTGTAGAGTCATTTCCGGATAAAGGAATTGGTTTTGTTCAATCCGAAGGTAATATGAAGTTCCTGACCTATAAGGAACTTTTATCAGAGGCAAAGGAAATTTTAGGGGGTCTGCAATCCAGAGGTTTGACACAGAAAGACAAGGTGATGATCGTCATGTCAAGGAATGAGGATATTGTACCTGTGCTCTGGGCTTGTTTTTTGGGAGGAATGGTACCCACCATCCTTCAACCTCCTGTATCGTTTACGGAATTCAATCAGCCTGCCCGGAAAATTGAGAATGTTTACCGTATACTCCAACATCCCAGGATAATCTTATCGGCGGATTTGATGAACAGTTTCAAATCGGAAGTGATATCCACACAGGATATTCTTGATGCAGGAAATCTTAAGAATCAAAACAGGGAGGCATTTTTGACTAACATCCTGGAAACTGATATTGCTTTCATTCAATTCTCATCAGGAAGTACAGGAGATCCAAAAGGGATCGTATTGACTCATAAAAACATACTCACCAATATTGCAGCTATTTGCGTTGGGCTGGATGTATATGATAACGATGTGTATTCAAGCTGGATGCCTATATACCATGACATGGGTTTATTTGGGTACCATTTCTGCCCCCTGTTCGCACAGAATAATCATTATCTCATTGATCCGGTAAATTTTGTAAAAAAGCCATCGTTGTGGCTTGACGTCATGGAAGAAGTGAAATGCACCATCACCGGATGTCCGAATTTTGGGCAGGCATTGCTTTTAAGATATTTAAAAAACCGAGAAAGCAAAAAATGGGACCTTTCTTCGTTAAAAGCAATAGTTAACGGAGCAGAACCAATATCTCCCAGGATCATGTATGATTTCCTGAATAGTCTATCGGATCACAAATTGAAAAAAGAATCAATGATACCTGCATATGGTATGGCTGAATCCACGCTGGCAATTACACTTTCCGAATTATTTAAGGTTCCGGTAACCACTCCATTCAACAGAACGATACTACAAAAACAAGGGAAAGCTGTCGTGGAGAAAAATGTTGTTTCAGAGGTGATAGAGTTAGTGAGTGTCGGAAAGCCGCTCAATGATGTCGAGATCAGGGTCGTAAGTGAAAAGGGGGATCCTTTGGCAGACAATCTTGAAGGACAGATCCAGATAAAAGGAGCAGGAATTACATCCGGATATTATAATAATCCTGAAGAAACACATCGTTCATTCAACAATACATGGTTCAATACAGGTGATAAAGGATTTATTTTCAATGGAAATCTGTATGTCACAGGCAGGATAAAAGATATCATCTTTGTCCGTGGTCAGAATCTTTACGCCCACGATCTGGAAAGTCTGGCCTGTAAATACTCAGGAATCACGTATGGTAAAATAATAATGGGTGGATTGTTTGACTCCAGGAAAGGGTATGACCAGATCCTTGTATTCCTTGTAGGATCACCAAACCAGGAGACCTGCCAGACTTTTACCCAGCTGCGTAATTTTTTTCGGGACACTTACGGATTAACCATTGATATTTTCATTCCCATCCGCTCAAATCAGGTCCCCAAGACAAGCAGTGGTAAGATCCAGCGTTATAAGCTGATTTCCAGTTATCAGAACGGGGAGTTTGACAATGTGATCGCCGATGTGGCGAAGCTGATGAAGTAATAGTACCCACCCCCTCGATCCCCCTCTATGCCCGCATAGGGGTGGTTAAAAGAAACAGAAGTTGCTGAGGAAGAGTCGGATGTAGACAATTGTAACTTTTAGTACCCACCCCCTCGTTCCCCCTCCCTTCGAAAAGGGAGGAGGAAGAACACTCTCCCCTTCCCCCTCCCTGCGGGCAGGGAGGGGGAAGGGGGGTGGGTAAAAAATGAATCCACAGGGCAGGAGAATGAGTAAAAGAAAATCATTCTCACAACCGGAAAAATCCTACCTTTGCATCCCTAAATCATCATTCCATGACCGTTAATGAATTTATCGAGAAGATCGAAGCTGAATTCGAGGACCTGGAACCCGGTAAATTAAAGCCTGCCAGCAATTTCCGCGAAGTATTCGAGTGGAACTCCATCAACGCCCTTATCCTGATCGCCCTGGTCAAGACGGAATACGACGTGGTGATCAAAGCGGAAGATATAGCCAGATCTAAGACTGTTAATGATCTCTATACGATCATCGAGCAAAGGGTTACTTCATAAATCCCAACTTCCAACTTCCAAATTCCAAACAAATTACAAAACACAAATTCCAATGCTTTTATCGGAAGAGGCTTGGAATTTGAAATTTGGGATTTGTTTGGGGTTTTGATTTTGGAAGTTGGAAGTTATTGCCCCAATCTGCTGGCTCTCTCAGCCAACTCACCAATGGTTATTTTCTCGAAAAAAAGGTACGGTGGGAAATTGATCCCGTATCTCTGAAGAAAGGCATTCTGAAGCTGTACAGCTTTCATTGAGTTCAGGCCATAAGCCGTGATGGGTCTGGAGGAATCGATTAGTTCGATGGGCACCTTCAGCTGGCTGTGGATCCAGGCAAGTAGCCACGCCTGCAGGGAGACCAGATCCGACGACGACGCAACAGCTTCCCTTTCCCGTGTTGTTTCTTTGAGAACAGATTCACCCACCACGTCCAGTTCATTTCGGAGAAAAGCTGCTTTGCATGCCCTGCGCTGGATCTTGCCGCTGGAGGTCTTCAGGATGCTGGCGGTGCGAAGCAGCTGAACGGCGTACACCTCCTGCTCCAGTTCCTCCCCCACCTGCTGACGGATAGCATCACATACCGCCGCGACATCCAGGTCGCGGATGGCGGTCCGTTCCACCTCCGCTACGATGACCAGTCTCTCTTCCCCGTCCAGGTCGACAGAGAAAGCAGCGCTCGCATTGGGCCTTAGTGCCGGATGACTTTTCTCGGCAAGGAATTCGATGTCCTGAGGATAATAATTCCTGCCCTTTAAAATGATCAGATCCTTCAGCCTTCCTGTAACATATAACTCCCCTTCGTAAAAGAAACCCAGGTCACCTGTCCGGAGAAAAGGCCCTTCCCTGGTATCGCGTGTGTAAGCATGAAAGGTTTCTTTGGTCTCCCTGGATTTATTCCAGTATCCCTTCGTGATGATTGACCCTGAAACCCATATTTCACCAACTTCTGAAGATTTACTGTGTGTCAGCGTTTCCGGATCGACAATGATGATATGGGTGTCGATCCAGGGTTTTCCGACAGATACCTGGTAACTGGAGCCCGGAGCATCCTCCCGTGTGATTTCAATCCTTCCCTTTTCAAGAGCCTGCTTATCGACACACAAATACCGCGGTTTGTCCGTTATGTTACCTCCTGAAACGATCAATGTAGCTTCTGCCAGTCCATATCCCGGATAGAAGTTCTCCGGCTGAAATCCGTAGGGCTCAAATCGTTCGATGAACTGCTCCATGGTGGCCTTTCGTACCGGCTCAGCCGCATTTAAGATCGCCTTGACCGTACTCAGGTCAAGATTCATGCAATCTTCTTCCGATATTTTCGATATACAGAGATCAAAAGCAAAATTAGGAGCACTTCCCATCACTCCATGGTAATCAGAAAAAGCCCTCAGCCAGCGGATGGGTTTTTGAATGAACGAAACCGGCGACATCAGGATACCGGTACATCCGCTGTAAACAGGCTGAATGATGCCAATGACCAGCCCCATGTCATGAAAAACGGGTAACCAGTGGACAGCATTTGTTTCAGCGGTGAATTCGAAACATTGCCTCAGGAATTCAAGGTTCCGCATGAAATTCCCATGGCTGACCATGACACCTTTCGGACTGGCTGTTGAACCCGAAGTGTATTGCAGTAAAGCCAGATCATCCGGCGCTATCGTATAACTGAAATCTTCGCTGACGGAAGATTCCCTGTCAACAGATATCCAGAGCAGGGACCTGAGTTCCTCCACATCGCGAAAGTTCTTCTCAAAGGATTCCCGGATATCGCTTATGGTGATGCATAGCTTCGGATCGCAATCATTGACGATTGAAATGATCCTGCTGAAAGAACGGTTTTTACGTGGCGGATAGGCCGGGACAGCATAAATGGCAGCATAAAAACAGCCGAACAGAGTTTTTACAAACTCCAGTCCCGGAGGGAAAAGCAACAGGGCCCGCTCACCCGGTGAAATCCCGCGGTTCCTGATGGTGTGCGCTATCCTCCAGGCCTGTTCGTACAATTGCCTGTATGTGATCTTTTCCTCCTCCGTTTCTCCATCTTTTAAGAAAATAAAAGCAACCTTATCCGGGGTTCGCTCCGCCCTGAATTTGAGAATATCGCAAATGGTATATAGGTAGGTATCTTCCTCTGTGATCGTTCCATGTAAAAAATTCTCCAGTCCCATAGCTATTTCCTTTAATTTGACCGTTGCAAAATTAGGAAATCATGAGTTGGGAACGGAAAATGGGTTAAATTTGTGAGCTGCAAGCTACAAGCTGCAAGCTACAAGCTGCAAGCTTCAAGCTTAAGACTTGAAACTTGTAGCTTGAAACTTGAAGCTAAAAAGAAACACATGGCTCTCTTCCGCATCCCCAACATCCGCATCGCCGGCATGGCAGCCGCCGTTCCGGTGAGCGAGGTCTCCAACCTGGATTACCGATGGATCTCCGTCAAAGAACGTCAGCAGGTAGTTAAGGCCATCGGGGTGGAGAAGCGGCGTATCGCAGAAAAAGGCCAGACTACGGCTGACCTGTGTTTTGCAGCGGCCGACAGGCTCCTGGGCGATCTTCAGTGGAACCGGAATGAAATTCAGGCCATCATTTTCGTTTCTCAGTCGATGGATTACATCATTCCTGCCACTGCACCCATCTTACAGAACCGTTTATCATTACCCAAAACATGCCTGGCATTCGATATCAACCTGGGCTGCTCAGGATATATCTATGGTCTGTCGGTCATTGGCAGTCTGATGAGCCAGTCACGGATGAAGAAGGCTCTTCTTTTAGCCGGAGATCTTTCCAGTATAACTTCATCATACCGTGATAAAAGCACATATCCTCTGTTTGGAGATGCTGGCACGGTAACAGCTCTGGAATTGACCGAAACGGCAGAACCGATGATCTTTAACCTCCAGACGGATGGGGCAGGCTATCGTGCCATCATGATCCAGGATGGGGGGGTTCGCAACTGGGTTAGCAAAAAATCATTTAATTACCGTAAATACGGAGAAGGCATCTACCGGAATAATCTTCAGATTTCCCTGGATGGGATAGAAGTATTTAATTTTTCCCTCCGGGAGGTAGTACCCAACATCAAAGCCACTCTGGAGTATGCCGGGAAAACATTGAACGATTTCGATTATCTGGTCTTTCACCAGGCGAACCGGCTGATCAATGAAACGATCCGTAAAATGCTAAAAGCCGAGAAAGAGAAGGTCCCCTACTCAATCCATAAATACGGGAACACCAGCAGCGCCTCCGTACCCCTGACCATTGTTTCCGAATTGCAGGAAAACATCCGGAATGAGCATGTCAAATTCCTGCTTTCAGCATTCGGCATCGGATTATCCTGGGGCACGGTGCTGCTTGAGACGAATAGGGTGGTGTGTCCGGGAGTGATTCAAGTCGGCAGTCAGCAGTCAGCAGTCAGCAGTCAACAGTCAACAGTCAGCAGTCAACAATAGAACAATTTGACAGTTTAACAATTTAACAATTTGGCAATTGACTAACGTATGAACGCCTTCGACCTCACCGGAAAACGAATCCTTGTCACCGGCGCCTCCTCCGGTCTGGGACGGCAATGTGCGATCACTGCCAGCCATTACGGGGCAACGCTTGTCATTACCGGTCGCCATCAGGGAAGATTGATGGAAACCTTTAATGAGCTGTCAGGCACAGGCCACCAGTGGTTGCTGGCCGATCTCACAAAGGATTCAGAAATTTTACGCCTGGTCGGTGATCTTCAACCGGTCAACGGAGTAGTCTATAGCGTTGGGATATCTGATCTCTCACCCGCCCGGTTCATTACCGGGGCAGATATAAATAAAACCTTCACTGTCAGCTTTAATACTTCCGTTCTGCTCACCAGCAGCCTGCTGACGAAGAAAAAACTTGTGCAGAAAGCCTGTTCGCTCGTTTTTATCTCTACGATATCCACAAGATACCCCTTTGTAGGCGGAGCCATGTATATCAGTGCCAAAGCAGCGCTGGAAGCCTATGCACGCGTACTGGCTCTTGAGCTGGCATCCAAGGGGATACGGTCCAACAGTATCTGCCCGGCCTTTGTAAAAACACCCATGCTCGACAGCACCGCCGAAAATTATTCCCAGGAAGCTGTCCGGAAAATAGAAGAAAGACAACCCCTGGGACTGGGCGAACCTGAAGACGTGGCCAATGCGGTGGTGTTCTTTCTTTCAGACGCTTCACGGTGGATTACCGCTACCAACCTCATCCTGGGCGGCGGATAAGGATATCTGATGAATGATATTTAATCTTTGATCTTTGATTTTTGATTTTTGAAATTAAAAAATGGACTCCCCACTTTATTCAGTGATCATCCCTGTCTTCAACGGCGAAGATACCCTTCGTGAACTGGCCGAAAGGCTGTTGAAATTTTTTTGGGATCTCGGCAAATCGTGTGCGTTGATCTTCATCGACGACGGCTCGCAGGATAACAGCTGGAGGGTGCTGACGGAAATAAAAAAAAGCTTCCCCGACGTGGTGACCGTCATCCGGC